>NZ_JBJGYZ010000024.1:0-89410 GCF_054050275.1 Geodermatophilus sp. SYSU D00691 | reverse complement strand
GCGCGCCCCCCTCCCCCCCCCCCCCCCCCCCCCCCCCCCCCCCCCCCCCCCCCCCCCCCCCCCCCCCCCCCCCCCCCCCCCCCCCACCGGGGCCGCTGAGCTGCCGAGATCACGCGATCTCGGCAGGAGTCGGGCGCCGACGTCAGGAACGCCGGCGGCGGGCGGCGACCACGGCCAGCACAGCCAGGACGACGAAGCCCGCCGCCTCCACCCAGAACGACTCCCACCACAGCTCCGCCGCCGTCGACTCCTTGAAGCCGAACAGGCCGACGGTCGTGGAGACGATCAGCGCCCCGAGCGTGCCCAGGCACAGCAGCGCCCCGAGCACCGCCGCGACCGGCAGCCAGCGCAGCGGGGTGACCAGGACCAGCAGCGCACCGCCGATCCCCAGGACGACGCTGGCGAGGAACGACGGGCCGATGACGTCGATCGAGTCGTAGCCCTGCTGCCACAGGTACCAGTGGATCCAGGCCAGCCCGACCAGGGCGGCGGCGCCGAGCAGGCGCAGCACCCAGATCAGGGCCCCGGACCCGGTGCGGGCCGGCGCGGTCGCCGTGGTCATCGCGGACACCTCTTCCTGGTCAGGCGACGGTCACGTCGACCTCCATGCCCATCTGCCGGTGGTTGCCGATGGAGCAGTAGAAGGCGTACGAGCCGGGCTCGAGGGTGACGGTGAAGGTGCTGGACTCGCCGGGGCCGATCTGCTCGCTGGCCGCGACGTCGGAGCCGTCGCGCTCGACGACGAGGTCGTGGGTGGCGTCCCCGTTGTTGGTGAGCGTGATCTCGTACTCGCCGGCGGCCAGCTGGGTGCTGTCCATCTCGAAGTCGAAGTCGACCGAGCTCACGGCCAGGGCCTGGGTCTCCGCCGGGGCGCTCGAGCTGGTCTCGGCGGCGCTGGTCTCGGCCGGCGCGCTGGACGTGGCGCTGCTGCTGCTGGTCGTGGTCGTGCCCGAGGCGGTGTCGCCGCCCTCGTCGTCGTCGCCGCCCCCGCACGCGGTGAGGGCGCCGAGCGCGACGGCGAGCACCACGGCGGCGGAACGTCGGCGGGCATGGAACACGGTGCCTCCTCACGGACCGGCGGCCGGCGCCCGGACGGCGCGCGATCCCGCTGGCCAGATACTGCAACCTTGTAGGACCTCCCCGGAACCCTCCGCAGCCTGTGAAGACCGTGTGAGTCCTCCGGGTGCGGGCGACTCTGCCCGGTTCCGCAACCGGGGGCCAGACCTTCGCGCGCGCTAGGCGCTCGCCCCGAGCGCCGTCACCGCGCGGCACCAGCTCGCCACCAGGTCGAGCACCTCCGCGTCGACCGGCCCGCGCAGCTCGCGGCGGTAGGCGGAGAGCGACGGCGCCCCGGGCTGCCGGCGCAGGGTGTGCGTCAGGTCGGGGACGCGGTGCACGGTGACCGGGCCGGGCACGGTCGCGGCGACGACGTCGAGGTCGGCGGGGTCGACCTGCAGATCCTTGGCCCCGGTCACCGCCAGCACCGGGACGGTGATGCGGCGGAGGTCGGCGCGCGGGTCGTGGTCGAGGAACTCGCGGGTCCACCGGGCGTTGAGCCGCGCCCCGCCGATGCGGGCGACGTCGGTGGTGGTCGCGCGGATCTTCTCGTGGTTGCGCGCGACCCTCGCCTCCAGATCGGTGCGCAGCAGCCGCAGCAGCCCGCGGACCGGCGCGGGCAGCGTCGGCGCGATCTGCCTCGCCTGCCGGCGCAGCAGCTCGTCGCCGGGGGTGGCCGACGACGACAGCAGGACGACGCCGCCGACTGGTGCCCCGCGGACGGCCAGCGCCGCGGCGAGCAGCGCTCCCTCGCTGTGGCCGGCGAGCAGCAGGCGGCCGGGGTCGACCTCCGGGCGGGCGGCGAGCGCGGCGAGGACCTCGCCGAGGTCGTCGACGTTCTGCAGCAGGCCGACGCGGCGCCAGTCGCCGGGGCTCTCGCCGACGCCGCGCTTGTCGTAGCGCAACGAGGCCAGCCCCGCGTCGGCGAGGGCGTGCGCCAGTTGCCGGGCGACGTCGAAGCGGGCCCGCTTGTGATTGCTGTCGCGGTCGAGCGGCCCCGAGCGCGAGGCGATCAGGACCGCCGGCAGCGGACCGGGCGCGTCGGGGAGCGCGAGGGTGCCGGCCAGGCCGCCAGGGGTGACGAGGTGGATCTCGCGCACGTCAGCCGCCGAGCTCGGCGGCGAGCGCCGCGGCGTCGTCCGCCCCGATGAGCAGGGTGTCGTAGCGCTGGCCGGAGAGGTCGACCCGGACGGCGGGCTGGTGCCGCCGGATGCTGACCAGCGTGCGGGTGCCCCGCCGGCGCCAGGTGCCGATCTTGCGGACCCCGGGCAGCCCCAGGCCGGGCGCGCGCAGCCCCCGCAGGTCGGCGAGGGGGTCGGTCACGAGAGCGACGCCGGTGACCGCGCTGCGGGGGACCTCGAGGTCCCGCACCAGGCCGCCCAGCTTCTCGGCCGGGGTGAAGGAGACGCGGACGGTGTCGGCGGTGCGTTGCAGGGTGGCCATGCCTCGATTATTCTCATCGCTGCGACCGATGCCAAACATGAGAACGGTGGAGGTCGGATGGCGACCGCGGACCTGCTCCTGCACCCCGTCCGGCTGCGCGTCGTCCAGACGTTCCTCGGCGGCCGGACGCTGACCACGGCCGACCTGCGGGCCGAGCTGTCCGACGTGCCCGCGGCCACGCTGTACCGGCACGTCGGCGTCCTCGCGGAGGCCGGCGTGCTGGAGGTGGTGGGGGAGCGCCGGGTCCGCGGCGCCACCGAGCGCAGCTACCGGCTGGTGGACCGGGCGGCGTCACCGAGTGCCGCCGAGCTCGCCTCCCTGTCGGGGGAGGAGCACCGGAACGCGTTCGGCACCTTCGTCGCCGGTGTCCTCGCGGACTTCGACCGCTACCTCGACCGCGCCGGTGAGCCTCCCGACCTCACGCGCGACGGCGTCGGCTACCGGACGGTCGCCCTCTGGCAGACCGACGAGGAGTTCTCCTCGTTCGTGCTCGCGCTGCGCGCGCTGCTGCTGGAGCGGATGGCGGCCGGCCCGGGGGAGGGCCGGCGCCGCCGGATCGTGCACGTCGTCCAGCTGCCCGGCAGCTGACCTCAGGACGTGCGGGCGGCCTTGCGGGCCTCGCGGCGGCCGGCCTTCTCGGCCCGGCGCGCCCGCTTCTCGGCCTTGCGCACCGAGACGCTCGGCCCGCTGAGCCCGCGCAGCACGATCGACAGGCCGATGCCGGCGAGCCAGGCGTCCTTGGCCAGCGCCAGCCCCTCCTGGGTCGGCGCCAGGCTGCCCTCCTTGCGCATGCCGGGCGTGCGCAGGTAGAGCCCGAGCAGGCCCCCGGAGAAGGCGGTCAGCGCCGTGCCGGCCACGACGGTCGGCACGAACGGCGTCAGCAGGGCGGCCCCGAGCACGATCTCGGCGGTCGAGAGGTACTTCAGGAACTGCTGCGGCGGCACCGACCCGAGGAACGGGTAGGTGCCGGCGGCGAAGCCGTGCATGCCGGCGGCGGTCGCCTCGTCGGCGCCCCGTTTGCCGAGGCCGCTGTTGAGGATGAACGCGCCGGCCGACACGCGGGCCGGGATCTCGGAGAGGGTGATGGGCAGGGCCATGCGCGGACAGTGCCCACCACCCGGCCGGTCAACCGCCCGGTCAGCGACCCCGGCGGGAGCGGGCGCTGAACGAGGCGGCCGACGTCGTCCCGGCCCGCGCGGCCAGCTCGGCGCGCGTGCGGGCCGGTCCGGTCGGGCGGCCGGTCGTCCCCGCCGATCCGGCCGTCGCGGGCTTCCCCGACGAACCGCCGCGGCGACGACGGCCGCCGCCGGCGGCCTGCGGCTGCGCGGCCGGCGCGGGCGCCGGCTCGACGTACGGCGCGGCCGGGCCGGTGAGCGCGGTGATCTCCGCGGCCCCGGGCCGGACGGCGGTGACGGTCGGGCGGATGCCGGCCTGGCGGGCCAGCGTGCGCACCTCGCCGGCCTGGTCGGGCGTGCAGACGGTCACCACGGTGCCGCCGGCGCCGGCGCGGGCGGTGCGCCCGGAGCGGTGCAGGTAGGCCTTGTGCTCGGCCGGCGGGTCGACGTGCACGACGAGCGAGACGTCGTCGACGTGGATGCCGCGGGCGGCGATGTCGGTGGCGCACAGGACGCGCGTGCTGCCGGTGCTGAACGCCTCGAGGTTGCGCTCGCGGGCGTTCTGGCTGAGGTTGCCGTGCAGGTCGACGGCGGGCACACCGGCCGCGGTCAGCTGCTTGGCCAGCTTCTTCGCCTGGTGCTTGGTGCGCGTGAACAGCACGCTGCGGCCGAGGCCGGAGGCGAGCTGGCGGACCACCTCCGCCTTGTCGGCGGCGGCCACCTGGAAGACGTGGTGGGTCATCGTCGCGACGGGGGCGACCGCGGGGTCGACCGAGTGCGTCGTCGGGGCGGTGAGGTAGCGCTTCACCAGGACGTCGACGCCGTTGTCCAGCGTCGCCGAGAACAGCAGCCGCTGGCCGCCCTTCGGCGTGCGGTCCAGCAGCCGCTTGACGCCGGGCAGGAAGCCCAGGTCGGCCATGTGGTCGGCCTCGTCGAGCACGGTGATCTCGACGGCGGAGAGGTCGGCGTGCCCCTGGCCGATGAGGTCCTCGAGCCGGCCGGGGCAGGCGATGACGACGTCGACGCCGCGGGCCAGAGCCTGCACCTGCGGGTTCTGGCCGACGCCGCCGAAGATCGTCGTCGCGCTCATGCCGAGCGCGCGGGCCAGCGGCTCGACGACGGCGAGCACCTGGTTGGCCAGCTCGCGGGTCGGCACGAGCACCAGCGCGCGGGGCTTCCGCGGCGTCCGCCGGCTGTCGGAGGCGGCCAGCCGGGCGACCAGCGGCAGGCCGAACGCCAGCGTCTTGCCCGAGCCGGTGCGGCCGCGGCCGAGCACGTCCCGGCCGGCGAGGCTGTCGGGCAGCGTGGCGACCTGGATCGGGAACGGTGCGGTGATGCCGCTGGCGGCGAGCACCTCGACGAGCGGGGCGGGGACGCCCAGGGCTTCGAACGTGGTGTCGGTCGGCAGGACGGTGGCCTCGGCGCCGACCGGGAGGACCGGGGCCTCGACGGCCCTCTCGACCGGGGCGGGCCGGGTGGCGGGGTGGCTGCCGCGACCGCGGCCACCGCGGCGGCGGCGGGTGCGGGTGGGCGTGCTGTCGGACTGCGGAGCAGGGTGGGTCACGGACTTCCTCGACGTCTGTGGTGGCCGTCGTCGTCCGCAGCGCAGCGGGGAACGCGCGCCGGCGGGGGACGTCGAACGGCCTGGCGCGCCTCGGTGGCGCTGCCCGGGCCCGACGTCGAGTCCTGCTCGGGATGAGCGAGGGCGGCGCCGGTACCCCTACTCAACCAGACGGGGCGCCTCCCCGGCGTGCTGGAAGGGCGAGTCGCGTGTCACATCACCCACTCCACCGGGGGACAGGGTGACCGCCACCTTCATCACGAAGAGTCACCAGCACCCCGAGTTCCGGCGGTGAAAGCCCAGCTGATCACCGGATCGGGCGCCCCTTTGTCCCCTGGTGCCCCCCGCTTCGTGACGCTTAGTGTTCGGCGCTCGTCATTTCGGGACGAGTCGTGCTGAAACGGGGGGCGTTTCATGAAGGCCTGGGCAACAGGCGTGACGAGCCGGTTCGTGGCCGGTGTGGTGAGCCTGCTGCTCGTGGCAGCGGCCCTGGGGATGGTCGGTCCGGAGGTGGCCAAGGCCGACTCCGCGCCGCCGGCCTCGGCCGCGCAGCCCACCACGGTGAGCGCCGATCCGCTCCCCACCGTCCAGGTCAACGGCGTGGTCTGGTCGCAGGTCGTCGTCGGCAACACGGTCTACGTCGCCGGCCGGTTCACCCGTGCCCGCCCGGCCGGTGCCGCCGCCGGGACGCAGGAGGTCGTGCGCAACAACCTGCTCGCGTACGACATCCGCACCGGGGCCCTGGTCACGTCGTTCACGCCCGATCTCAACGCCCAGGCGATGGTCGTCACCGCTTCGCCGGACGGCTCGCGCATCTACGTGGGCGGGGACTTCACGGTCGCCAACGGCCAGGCGCGCAGCCGGATCGCCGCCTACGACACGGCGACCGGTGCCCTCGTCACCACCTTCCGGCCGAGCGTCAACTCGCAGGTCCGCGCGATCGCGGTCAGCAGCCAGCACGTCCACTTCGGCGGCAGCTTCTCCGCCGTCGGCGGGGTGAGCCGCACCCGGCTCGCGGCTGTCCGGCCCGACGGCACCCTGCTGCCGTGGGCGCCGGTGCCCAACGGCACGGCCAACGAGGTCCTCACGATGGTCCTGGCCAACAACGGCGCGCTCGTGGTGGCGGGGGGCCGGTTCGCCACGGTGAACGGCGTCAGCGCCCGGGGCATCGCCGCCATCGACGCGCTCTCCGGGCAGACCCGCTCGTACGGCATCAACTCGATCCTCACGAACAACGGCCCCGACTCGGCGGTGTGGGGCCTGTCGACGGACGGCACCAACGTCTACGGCACCGCCTACGACTACGGCGGCCCGGGCAACTTCGAGGGCGCGTTCGCGGTCGACCCGGCCACCGGGTCGCTGCGCTGGGGCGCGTACTGCCGTGGTGACTCCTACTCGAGCTTCGCCACCGGCGGCGCGCTCTACGTCGCCTCGCACCAGCACAACTGCAGCTTCATCGGCGGCTTCGCCGAGACCAACCCGGTGGTCTGGAAGTACGCGACCGCCTTCGGCCTCTCGGCGACGACGACGATCTCGGGCAACCTGTGGAACAACCAGAACTGGATGGGCAAGCCCGCCCCGTCGATGCTCAACTGGTGGCCGGCGCTCGCGCAGGGCAGCGTCACCGGTCAGTACCAGGCCGGGTGGAGCGTCTCCGGCAACGCGCAGTACGTGGTCTACGGCGGGGAGTTCCCCCGCGTGGGCGGGGTCGCCCAGCAGGGCCTGGTGCGGTTCGCGATGCCCTCCCTCGCTCCGAACGGGGTGGGGCCGGACAGCTCCACCGGGCTCACCCCGACGCTGGCGTCGCTCGGCGCGGGCACCCTCCGGGTCAGCTGGCGGGCCACCAGCGACGTCGACAACGAGCACCTCACCTACCGCGTCTACCGGGACGGCGGGACGACGCCCGTCTACACGACGACCCGGGCCTCGCAGTGGTGGACGATGCCCACCATCGCCTTCGCCGACACCGGCCTCTCCGCAGGCACGCACACGTACCGGGTGACGGCGTCCGACCCGTTCGGCAACACCGTCACCTCGGGGACGACGTCGGCCACCGTCGCCACCGGCGGCACCACCCGGCCCTACGTGCAGGCCGTCCAGGCGGCCACGCCGTCGGACTACTGGACGCTCGGCGACCGCTCCGGTGCCGCCTACGACCTCGGCGGCACGGCCGACCTGACCCTGGCCACGGGCGTCACCCGCGGAGCGGCGGGGGCCGTCAGCGGGGACGCCGACACGGCGTACGCGTTCAACGGCACCGCCAACGCCTACGCGTCGACCCGCCAGCTGATCGCCGGGCCCAACACCTTCGCCGTCGAGGCCTGGTTCCAGACCACCTCGGCGCAGGGTGGCCGGATCGTCGGCTTCGGCGACACCAGCACCGGTCAGAGCAACATCTTCGACCGGCACCTCTACATGGACACCGCCGGCCGGGTGCTGTTCGGCGCCAAGCCGACCCCGGCGGGGGCGATCGTGCAGAGCGGCACCGGGCTCAACGACGGCCGCTGGCACCACGTCGTCGGCTCGATCGGCGGCGGCGTGATGTCGCTCTACGTCGACGGCGACCTGGTGGCCTCGCGCACCGGCGTGACCGGCGGCGAGCGGTACAACGGCTACTGGCGGATCGGCGCCGACAAGAGCTGGGCCGGCGCCAGCACGTGGAACGGCCGGATCGACGAGGTGGCGATCTACCCGGCGCCGCTGACCGCCGACCAGGTCCGCCAGCACCACACCCTCGGCAGCACCGGCTCGGGCAGCAACCTCGCGCCGACCGCCCGGTTCCAGTCGACGGTGTCCGACCTGGCCGCCACGGTCGACGGGTCGGCGTCCGCCGACACCGACGGGACGGTCAGCTCGTGGGAGTGGTCCTTCGGGGACGGCTCGATCGGCACGGGCCGGACGCAGTCGCACACCTACGCCGCCGCGGGCACCTACACGGTGCAGCTCACCGTGACCGACGACGACGGGGCCACCCACACCGTCACCGCGCCGGTGACGGTGACCGCCCCGCCGCCGAACCGCCTGCCGAACGCGGTGTTCACCTCGTCGGCGTCCGGCCTCACCGCCACGTTCGACGGGCGGGGGTCGAGCGACGCCGACGGCACGATCGCCGGCCATGCCTGGGCGTTCGGTGACGGCGCGACCGCGACCGGCCCGACCGCGTCGCACGACTACGCCGCCGCGGGCACCTACACGGTGCAGCTCACCGTCACCGACGACGACGGTGCGACGCACACGTCCACCGGCACGGTGACGGTGACCGCGACGCAGACGGACGTGCTGGTCCGCGACACCTTCGGGCGCACCGTCACGGGCGGGCTCGGCACCGCCGACGTCGGTGGGAGGTGGACGGCGTCGGCCGGTGCGACGCGCCAGTCGGTGACGCCCGGCGCGGCCGTGCTCACCGTCCCCGGGGCCGGCAACAACACCGGCTCGTACCTCGACCGGGTGCTGCCGGCGGGGACGGACACACGCACTACGTTCTCGCTCAGCGCGATGCCGACGGGCACCGGCACCTACGTCTACGTCACCGGCCGGCGGGTCGGGACGGGGACCGAGTACCGCGTGCGGGTCCGTCTGCTGCCCGACGGCACGGTCGCCCTGGCCCTGTCCCGGCTCTCCGGGGGCGCGGAGACCTTCCCCGGCGGGGAGGTCGTCGTCCCGGGGGTGACGTACACCGCCGGCTCGCCGGTCAACGTGCGGGTCCAGGTCTCGGGCACCGGCACCACGACGGTGCGCGCGACGGTGTGGACCGGGGCGACCGAACCGGCCACGCCGCAGCTGGTCCGCACAGACACCACGGCGGCGCTGCAGTCACCGGGCGGTGTGGGTCTGAACGTGTACCGGCCGAGCGCCAACACCGTGGCGACGACGGTGCGGGTCACCGCCTTCACCGTCACGCCGCTGGCCTGACCCGACCGACCGGCCCGGCCCCCCGCGGGGGGCCGGGCCCGTCGGCTCAGCCGCGGAACGAGCGGCGGTACGCCTGCGGCGAGACGCCGAGGGCTGCGCGCAGGTGCGCGCGCAGCGACGCCGGCGTGCCGAAGCCGGCCTGCGCGGCCACCTGGTCGACCGGGGCGTCGGTCGACTCCAGCAGGTGCCGGGCCAGCGAGATCCGCTGGGCCGCCAGCCAGCGCAGCGGCGAGTCGCCGGTCTCCTCGCGGAAGCGGCGGGTGAAGGTGCGCACGCTCAGGTGCGCGTGCCCGGCGAGGTCGGCCAGCGTCAGCGGCTCGCCGAGCCGGTCGAGCGCCCAGATCCGGGTGGCCGCCGTCCCGCTGCCGCCGTCCTCGGGCACGGGGCGCTCGACGAACTGCGCCTGCCCGCCGTCCCGCCACGGGGCGACGACGTTGCGCCGGGCGACCCGGTTGGCCACCTCGCTGCCGTGGTCGCGCCGCACCACGTGCAGCAGCAGGTCGATGCCGGCGGCGACCCCGGCCGAGGTGAGCACGTCGCCGTCGTCGACGAAGAGGACGTCGGGGTCGAGGTGCACGGCCGGGAACACCCGGCGGAACTGCTCGGTGTCGCGCCAGTGGGTGGCCGCCGGCCGGCCGTCGAGCAGCCCGGCCGCGGCGAGCACGGAGGCGCCGGTGCACAGGGAGACCAGCCGGGCGCGCCCGGCGGCCTCCCGCAGGGCGGTGCGCAGCGCGTCGGGGATCTCGCCCCGCTCGAGCGCCGGGCCGCCCTCCATCCCGGGGATCACGACGGTCTGCGCGCCGTCCAGCAGGGAGAGGTCGTGGTCGGGCTGGACGGTGAAGCCGTCCGACGTCCGCACCGGTCCGCCGTCGACGCTGCCCACGCGGACCCGGTACAGCGGGCTGCCGGAGCCGTCCTCGGCGAGGGCGAGCAGGCGGTGGGGGAGGCCGAGCTCCCAGGCGACCACCCGGTCGAGCGCCACGACGGCCACCTCGTGCGGTGCGGACGGCGGCATGGCCGGATCCTTGCACTTGTTGGCCGTCCGGCCACTCGTCGCACCGGGGGCCGTCCGGCATCCTCGACCGTCGTGACGAGCACCGCTGCGCCGACGCGCCGGATCCACCCCGCCTGGTGGGTGGCCGCGGTGACCTTCCTGGCCCTCGTCGGCGCGGCCGCGTTCCGCGCCGTCCCCGGCGTGCTCATCGACCCGCTGCACGCCGAGTTCGGCTGGTCGGTCTCCACCATCTCGGCCGCCGTCGCCGTCAACATGGCCCTCTACGGGCTGACCGCGCCGTTCGCCGCCGCGCTCATGGAGCGCTTCGGGATCCGCCGGGTCGTGATGGGGGCGCTGCTGCTCACCGCGCTCGGCAGCGGCCTGACCGTGTTCATGACGGCGAGCTGGCAGCTCATCGTGCTCTGGGGCCTGCTGGTCGGCCTGGGCACGGGCTCGATGGCGTTGGCACTGGTGGCGACCGTGACCGGCCGCTGGTTCGTCGCCCGCCGCGGCCTGGTCAGCGGCATCCTCACCGCGGGCGGCGCGGCCGGCCAGCTGGTGTTCCTCCCGCTGGTCGCGTGGGCCGACGCGCGCTGGGGGTGGCGGACGGCGGCGCTGGGCACCACCGCGGCCGCCCTGGCCGTCGTCCCGCTGGTGGCGTGGCTGCTGCGCGACCGGCCGCGCGACGTGGGCGTCGTCCCCTACGGCGGCACCGCCGCCGACGACGTCGACCCGGTGCGCACCGGCGCGGCGCGCACCGCGCTGCGCGGGCTGGCCGACGCCGCGCGCAGCCGGGTCTTCTGGGTGCTGGCCGTGAGCTTCATGGTGTGCGGCGCCTCGACCAACGGCCTGGTGCAGCCGCACTTCATCCCGGCGGCGCACGACCACGGCATGCCGGTCACCACCGCCGCGGGCCTGCTCGCCGTGGTCGGGATCTTCGACATCGCCGGCACGATCTTCTCCGGCTGGCTGACCGACCGCTACGACCCGCGGCTGCTGCTGCTCACCTACTACCTGTTCCGCGGGCTGTCGCTGTTCCTGCTGCCCTCGCTGTTCGCGCCGGGCGTGGGGCTGTCGATGGTGGCGTTCATCGTCTTCTACGGGCTGGACTGGGTGGCCACCGTGCCGCCGACGCTGGCGCTGTGCCGCGAGTACTTCGGCGCCCGCGCGCCGGTGGTGTTCGGCTGGGTCTTCGCCGCCCACCAGGTCGGCTCGGCGATCGCCGCGTTCGGCGGCGGCGTCGTCCGCGACCTCACCGGCTCCTACAACCCCGCCTGGTACGCCGCCGGGCTGCTCTGCCTCCTGGCCTCGGCGCTGTCGATCTCGATCCGCCGCGGCCCGCGGGACGGCTCGTTCGCCGGGCTGCCGCCGTCACCGGTGCAGGCCGCCGCCGCCTCGACCCACGGCTGAGGCGACGGCCCGGGGCGCGTGCGGCATCGCCACCGCGGCCGCCGCGGCGATGCTGTGCACGCCGAGCCGCTCCCGGACGTGCTCCATGTGCTTGCGCACCGTGCCGACCGACAGGAACAGCTGCGCGGCGATCTCGGCGTAGGACCAGCCGGCCGCGGCCAGCGCCAGCACCTCCCACTCCCGCGGGGTCAGCCGCGGGACGCCGGCCCGGCGTCGCTCGGCGGTGAGCCAGATCTCCTGGACGTGCGGGCGGACCAGCTCGGCGAGCTGCCGTTCCCGCTCGGTGAAGGGCGGGCCGTCGGAGCGGAAGAAGAGGATCCGCCGCGCCTCGCCGGGGGGCGCGGGCAGGGTCAGGACCATCTCGTGGCGGATGCCCGGGAGGAGGTCGGTCATCGGGTCGGCCCGCCGCTCGCGGTCCGAGGCGTAGGCGTCCCCGCTGTGGACGACGCTCATGTCGCCGGTGCGCTGGGCCCAGGAGCACATCCCCCGCCAGGACAGCGGCCAGAACGGGTGCTCCGGTGTCGGCGGGTCCGGACCGACGGGCCCGAAGCGGTCACCGGCGAGCTCGACGCCCTGCATGAGCAGCACCTGGCGGTGCCGGTAGTCGTGGTGCTGGTAGCTGATGTCGTAGTCGCACGGGATCAGCTCGTGCAGGCCCGCGAGGAGGGCCCACGGCATCGCCGGGCCGGGCTCGTCGGCCCGGGCCTCGGCGAGGACGCGGAGCAGGCGGTCGAGGTCGCGCTCGCCCAGGTGACCGTTCGGCATGGCTCCTCCGAAGGCCGGTTCCCCTGCCGGAACGGTAGGACCGCCCGGGTGCCGGCGGAATACGCACGAAGGCGGATACCGGTCCGCGGGCGGGACGAGCAGCGTCGCCGCCGTCCCTGCTGGTCCTCGTCGGAGGAGCCCCCGATGTCCGCCATCTCCTCCCGGCCGGCCCACGTCTGGGCCGCCGGACACCGCCTCCTGCTCGCCCTCGCCGCGGTCGTCCTCGCGGTCGCCGTGACGGTGACCGTCGTCGTGCTCGCCTCCGGCCGGGCGGACCCCGCCACCGGCACCGGGAACCTGCCCGTCGTCGACGACCTCTGCGCCGAGGTCGGCCCCGGCCTGCCCTGCTGACCACTGCCGCTCCCGGCGCCGGGAGAGGTTCGGCTCCCGGCGCCGGGAGCGGTCAGGAGGCGGCGGTCAGGGCGGGGTCGACGCTGCGGCCGCGGATCAGGTCGGCGGCCCGCTCGGCGATCATGATCGTCGGCGCGTTGGTGTTGCCGCGGACCAGCGTCGGCATCACCGAGGCGTCCACCACCCGCAGGCCCTCGAGGCCGTGCACCTTCAGCTGGGGGTCGACGACGGCGAGGTCGTCGACGCCCATCCGGCAGGAGCTCACCGGGTGGTAGAGCGACTCGAGCGTGGCGCGGACCTTCGCCCGCATCGCCTCCCGCCCCGACACCGTGCCGCCCGGCGACCACTCCTCGGCGAGCACCGGGGCCAGCGGCGCCGTCTGCGCGATCTCCCGGGCCTTGCCCACGCCGGCGACCAGGGCGTCGAGGTCGCGCTCGTCGGTGAGGTAGCCGGCGTCGATCGCCGGCGCCCACGACGGGTCGGCCGAGCGCAGCCGCACCGAGCCGCGCGAGTGCACGTGCACCAGCACCGTGGCGGCGGTGAAGGCGTCGACGTCCGGGTCGACCTCGGCCTGCCGCCAGAACTTGACCGGCAGGAAGTGGAACTGCAGGTCGGGCTCGGCGAGGTCGTCGCGGGAGCGGGTGAAGAGCCCCGCCTCGGCCAGGTTCGACGTCAGCGGGCCACGGCGGGCGCCGAACCACTGCGCGTAGCCCGACGGCGACTCGGCCCGGAACAGCGACCTGCCGCTGCGCACGTGCCAGATGACCGGCACGAGCGGGTGGTCCTGCAGCCCCCGGCCGACGCCGGGCAGGTCGTGGACGACGTCGACGCCGACCTCGCGCAGGTGGTCGGCCGGGCCGATGCCCGAGAGCAGGAGCAGCTGCGGCGAGTTGATCGCGCCGCCGGCGAGCACCACCTCGGCCGCGGCGCGGGCGGTGTGCGGCGCGCCGCCGTGGCGGTACTCGACGCCGGTGGCGCGGCCGCCCTCGACCAGCACCCGGGTCGCGTGCGCGCCGGTGAGCACCGTCAGGTTCGGCCGGTCCAGCGCCGGCCGCAGGTAGGCGTCGGCGACCGACCAGCGCCGGCCCCGCCGCTGGGTGACCTGGTAGAAGCCGGCGCCCTCCTGGGTGGGGCCGTTGAAGTCCTCGTTGCGCGGGTAGCCGGCCGCCACCGCGGCCTGGACGACGGCGCGGCTCCACCGGTGCGGCGAGCGGAGGTCCTCCACGCGCAGCGGGCCGCCGACGCCGTGGTGCTCGTCGGCGCCGCGGGCGTTGTCCTCCATGCGCGTGAACAGCGGCAGCACGTGGTCGTAGGACCAGGAGTCGTCGCCGGTGAGCTTGGCCCACTCGTCGTAGTCGGCCGCCGCGCCGCGGACGTAGATCATCGCGTTGAACGACGACGAGCCGCCGAGCATCTTGCCGCGCGGCCAGAACAGCCGGCGGCCGCCGAGACCGGGCTGCGGCTCGGTGGTGTAGTTCCAGTCCCGGCGGGTGCGCCACAGCTTGTACAGCGCCGCGGGGATCTTGACCTCGAGGACGTCGTCGGAGCCGCCGGCCTCGAGCAGGAGCACCTGCAGCGACGGGTCCTCCGACAGCCGCCCGGCCAGCGCGGCGCCGGCCGAGCCCGCCCCGACGACGACGACGTCGTACCCCGCCATCAGCGGTGCCGCCCGTGCACGAGGCCCATCACCCGGGCGAGGGCGTCGGCGGCCTGCGCCGGCCGGCCGAAGCTCATCAGGTCCACCGGGAGGGGAAACTTCCGCCGGGTGATCGCCTTGGCCCGGGTGAACTCCTTGAGGCCGTCCTCGCCGTGGATGCGGCCGAAGCCGCTGTCGCCCACGCCGCCGAAGGGCAGCGCCGGCACCGAGGCGAAGGTGAGCACCGAGTTGACCGACGTCATCCCGCTGCGCATGCGCCGGGCGAGGTCCATCGCCTTGTCCTTGGACCGCGAGAACACCGCGCCGGCCAGGCCGTAGGTCGTGGCGTTGGTCCGCTCGAGCGCCTCCTCGGCGTCGCGCACCTTCGTGATGGTCAGCGTCGGGCCGAAGGTCTCCTCGCGGACGGCGGCGGAGGTCTCGGGCACGTCGACCAGCACGGTCGGGGCGATGAGGCCGCCGTCGACGGTGCCGCCGACCAGCGCCCGCCCGCCGTTCGCCGTCGCGTCCTCGAGGTGGCGGCGCACCACGTCGGCCTGCGACGCCATGGTCATGGGGCCGTAGGCGGCGTCGTCGTCCGACCCCGGCCGCAGGCCCTCGACCTTACGGCGCACCTCGGCGACGAAGGCGTCGTAGACCTTCTCGGTGGCGTACACGCGCTCGATGCCGATGCAGGTCTGCCCGGCGTTGCTCAGCCCACCCCACACGGCCGCGTCGGCGGCCGCGGCGACGTCGGCGTCGTCGTCGACGATCATCGCGTCCTTGCCGCCGAGCTCCATGAGCACGGGCACCAGGTTCTCCGCGCAGGCGGCCATGACCTTCTTCCCGGTCGGCGCCGAGCCGGTGAACGCCACCTTGTCGACGCCGGCGCGGCACAGCGCGCCGCCGGTCTCGCCGAAGCCGGTGACCACCTGGAACGCGTCGGCCGCGTCGGGGACGGCGGCCCGCCAGGCGGCGGCCAGCCACGCGCCCACGGCGGGGGTGTGCTCCGACGGCTTGAACACGACCGCGTTGCCGGCGGCCAGCGCGTAGGCGATCGAGCCCATCGGCGTGAACACCGGGTAGTTCCACGGGCCGATGACGCCGATGACGCCGAGCGGCTGGTACTCCAGGTACGCGGCGTGGTTGGCGGCGAGCAGGCCGGCGCTCACGCGGCGCGGTCCGAGGGTCTTGCGGGCGTGCCCGCCGGCCCACGCGAGGTGGTCGACGGCCAGGGTGATCTCGAGGATGGCGTCGGCGTGGGGCTTGCCGTTCTCCCGGTGCACCAGGTCGGTCAGCTCGTGCATCCGCCGGGCGAGGTAGCCGCGGTAGGCGGCCAGCCGCTGCTTGCGGCCGTCGTACCCGAGGGCCTGCCAGGCCTCGGCGGCCGGCCGGGCCTTCGCGACCGTCTCGCGGACGGCGTCGGCGTCGTGCACGGGGAAGACGCCGACGACGGCGCCGGTGGCCGGATCGGTGGACTCGAACGTCTCGGTGGTGGCGTGCCGGTCGACCGTGCCCGCGGCGACAGCGGTGACCGTGTCCATCTCTTCGGCGAGCGACATGTGGCGGAGGTTACCCCGCAAGTTACCGGCGCGTAGGGTCGGTGTCGGGCGCCGTCAGGACGCCTGCGCCGTCTCCAGCGTCTCCCGGTCGGACTCCAGGACGTCGGCGGCGGCGACGACGATGTTCGGGTCGGGGCGGCCGACCACGCGCTCGTCCTTGCCGTCGTACTCCGACCGGCACAGCAGGTACCGCATCGCCTCGAGGCGGGCCCGCTTCTTGTCGTTGCTCTTGATCACCGTCCACGGCGCCCAGGGGGTGTCGGTGGCGGCGAACATCGCCTCCTTGGCCGCGGTGTAGTCGTCCCAGCGGTCCAGCGAGGCGAGGTCGGTGGGGGAGAGTTTCCACTGCCGGACCGGGTCGAGCTGCCGGACGATGAAGCGGGTGCGCTGCTCGCGGCGCGAGACCGAGAACCAGAACTTGACCAGGCAGATGCCGCTGTCGACGAGCATCCGCTCGAACTCCGGCGCCTGCCGGGTGAAGCGCTCGTACTGCTCGTCGGTGGCGTAGCCCATGACCCGCTCGACGCCGGCGCGGTTGTACCAGGACCGGTCGAACAGCACGATCTCCCCGGCCGCGGGCAGGTGCTGCACGTAGCGCTGGAAGTACCACTGGGTCTGCTCGCGCTCGCTGGGCTTGTCCAGCGCCACCACGCGGGCGCCGCGCGGGTTGAGGTGCTCGGTGAAGCGCTTGATCGTGCCGCCCTTGCCGGCGGCGTCGCGGCCCTCGAAGAGGACGACGACCTGCTGGCCGCTCTCCTTGACCCAGCCCTGGAAGCGCAGCAGCTGGATCTGCAGGCGGCGCTTCTCCCGCTCGTACACCCCCCGCGGCAGCTTCTCGTCGTACGGGTAGCCCTCGCGCCAGGTCTCGACCAGCCGCCCGTCGGGGCCGAACAGGGCGCCGTCGTCGTCCCAGTCCTCGTCGGAGTCCTCGTCGGGCAGCGCCTGGAGGCGGTACTGCGAGAGGTCGACGGTCGAGGCGAGGGGCGGGGCGTCGGTGCTCACACCGGCGCACTACCCGCCCGCGGGCGCTGCGATGCTGTCGGCGTGCCCGACCCCTTCGACACCGCGGGGATCGGGCGGCGGGTGCTCGCGGCGTGGGCGGACAGCCCGGCCCGCTTCCGGGAGGACGCCAACGCGGAGGAGGACCTGGTCCGCGGCGGCTATCGCGACCGGGTGCTGGTCGAGCTGGCGCAGAACGCCGCCGACGCCGCGCTGCGGGCCGGCGAGCGCGGCGTGCTGCGGCTGGAGCTGCGCGCCGACGAGCTGCGGGCCGCCAACACCGGGGCGCCGCTGGACGCCGCGGGCGTGCAGGCGCTGGTCACCCTCCGGGCGTCGGCGAAGCGGGACGGGTCGACGGTGGGCCGGTTCGGCGTGGGGTTCGCCGCGGTGCTGGCGGTCAGCGACGAGCCGGCCGTCGTCTCGGTCTCCGGCGGCGTGGCGTTCAGCGCCGGGCGCACCCGCGCGGAGGTGGCCGCCGTCCCCGCCCTGGCCGGCGAGCTGGCCCGCCGGGACGGTGCGGTGCCGGTGCTGCGGCTGCCGTGGCCGGCGCCCGGCTCCCCGCCGGAGGGGTTCGCCACCGAGGTCGTGCTGCCGCTGCGGCCGGGCGCCCACGCGACCGTGCGGACCGCCCTCGGCGCCGTCCAGGCCGAGCTGCTGCTCGCCCTCCCCGGCCTGGAGCGGATCGACGTCGTCGTCGGCGACGCCGTCCGCACCCTGACCGTCGAACCGCTTTCCGCACCGAGAGCGGGACCGCTTCCGGTGCGGAAAGCGGTGTTGTCGGACGGCGGGCGGACGACGGTGTGGCAGGTGGCAGAACGGTCGGGGGAGCTGCCGGCCGCGCTGTTCGCCGAGCGGCCGGTCGAGGAGCGCGAGCGCCGCGGCTACACCGTCACCTGCGCCGCGCCCCTGGACGACGACGGCCGGCCCCGCCCGCTGCCGGTGCCGCAGGTCGTGCACGCGCCGACGCCGAGCGACGAGCCCCTGGCGCTGCCCGTCCGGCTGATCGCGCCGTTCCCGCTCGGGCCCGACCGGCGGCACGTGCTGCCCGGGCCGGTCACCGCCGCGCTGGCCGAGGTCGCCGCCGACGCCTGCGCCGACCTGGTCGCGGCGCTGCCCCGCGACGCCGCCGTCCTCGGCCTGGTGCCGCGGACCGGGCTGGCCGCCGCCGAGCTCGACGCCGTCCTCGGCGCCGCGGTGCTCGACCGGCTGCGCGCCGCCGCGTGGCTGCCCGTGGCCGGGGACGACGACGCGGTGCAGCCGCCCTGGCGCGCCGCGGTCCTCGACGACCCGACCGACGAGCGGGTCGCGGCGCTGACCGGCGTCGTGCCGGGGCTGCTGCCGGCGAGCTGGTCGCGCCGGGCCGACGCGCCGGCGCGGACCGCGCTCGGCGTGCGGCGGGTCGGTCTCGCCGACGTGGTCGAGGCAGTCCGCGGCGTCGACCAGCCGCCGGCCTGGTGGGCCGGCCTCTACGCGGCGTTCGCCGACGCCGACCGCGAGGAGCTGGGCGCGCTGCCGGTCCCGCTCGCCGACGGCCGCACCGCGCACGGCGCCGCCGGCGTGCTGCTGCCCGAGCCCGGGCTGCCGGTGGAGCGGCTCGGTCCGCTGGGCCTGCGCGTCGCGCACCCGGAGGCCGTCGCGGGGCCGGATGGGCGGCGGTTGCTGGAGCGGCTGGGCGCGCGCCCGGCCACGGCGGCCGCGGTGCTGGCCGACCCGGCCGTGCGGGCCGCGGTCGAGGAGTCGGTGGACGCCGTCGACGAGCTCGACGGGCCCGATCCGCGCGCGCTGGCCGACGCCGTGCTGGCGCTGGTGGCCGCCGCCCGCCCGGCGCCCGGGGAGCTGCCGTGGCTGGCCGAGCTCGCGCTCCCCGACGCCGACGGCGGGTGGGCGCCGGCCGGTGAGCTGGTGCTGCCCGGCTCGCCGCTGGCCGCCGTCCTCGCCCAGGGCGCGCTCGGGCTGCTCGACCCCGCGCTGGCCGGCGACCCCGAGGCGCTGCGGGCGGTCGGCGTCCTCGGCACCTTCGCGCTGGTCACCGCCGACGACCCGGACGAGCTCGACGTCGACGGCGCCGAGGACTGGGCCGACGCCGTCCTCGACCGGCTGCCGCCCGGTGCGCCGCCGCCCGCCTGGCCGTCGCTGACCGCCGTCCGCGACCTCGAGCTGGTCGTCGACTGGGCGGGTGCCCTCCCGCTGCTGGCCGCGCTGCCGGCCGCGGCGTGGGCCGACGTGCGGCTCGGCGAGGTCGCCGTCCCGTCGTACCTGCGGTGGTGGCTGTCGACCCATCCCGTCCTGGAGGGACGGCGACCCGACCGGCTGCGCGACCCCCGCGGCACCTCGTTGCAGGGACTGTACGAACCGGCCGCCGCCGACCCGGCGCTGCTGGACCTGCTGCGGCCGCCGGCCACGGTGGACGACGTCCTCGCCGACGTCGACGGCGCGCTCGACCTGCTCGAGCGGCTCGGCGACCGGGCCCGCACCGTGCGCCCCGAGGTGCTGCGCACGGTCTACGCCCGGCTGGCCGCGGCTCTCGACGGGGTCGACGTCGCGCCGCCGGCCCGGATCCGGGTGGCGCCCGACCGCGTGGTCGAGGACGCCGTCGTGCTCGACGTGCCGTGGGTGCAGCCGCTGGTCGACGCGCCGCTGGTGCCCGCCGGCGGTGACCCCGAGGCGGTCGCCGACCTGCTCGACCTGCCGCTGGCGAGCGAGCTCGTGTCGGGTGCCCCGGACGGCACGCCGGAGCGGCGGCTGCCCTGGCGAGAGGTGCCGGGCGCCGCGCTGGCCGCGGCCCGGCTGGGCCTGGACGACCTGGACGGCGAGGTGGCCGTGCACGCCGCGCTCACCGTCGGCGGCCGGCGGGTGCCCTGGTGGCCCGGGGCGGACGTCGACGCCGTGGACGGGACGCCGGACGCCAGCGGCCGGGCGCTGGCCTGGCGGGCGGGCGCGTGGCCACTCCGCCAGGCCGTGGCCGAGGCGTTCGCACACCCCGACCGCGCCGACCAGCTGGCCGCCGAGGACGGCGTGACGGGCTGACCGTCAGTGCCAGCGCGGTGCCGCCATCGCGCCGGGGGCGTGGCCGTGACCGTTGGACGACCGACCGCGGGCGCCGCGGGCCACCGGCGCCCCGGCCGCCGGCACCCGGCCGGACGTCGTCCAGACGGCGAACAGCGACAGCCACTGCTCGGCGGAGAGCGACGCCGGGCGAGCGGTGGGCGACACCCCCTGCGTGTGCAGCCAGCGGAAGCCCGCCGGCCCGGGCAGGGCCGACCGGAGCGCCGGGCCGAGCGACGACGAGGCGAGGACGGCCGAGGTCAGCCGGTCGAACCGGGCGGCCTCGTCGGCGGGGAGGGCGGCGCGGGCGGTGGCGACCGCGCCGTCGGCGGGGGAGTGGGCAGGGCGTGACAAGGCGGTACCTCCTGCGGGCAGCGGCGCCGGCCCGGGGCGCGGGGCAGCCCGGGACGGGGAAGGGGAGCGGAGAGGGAGCCGGCGGTCAGCGGTGCCGGCGGGAGCGGCTCAGCGGGCCGCTCGGCGCGAGCCGTTCAGGAACGGCGCAGCCGCAGGGAGTTCCACACGCGCAGCACGCTAGCCAGCGGCCGCGAGGGCCGTCGAACGATTTACCGGCCGCCCTTGCGCGCCTGGTGGGCCTCCCACAGCGCCCGGTCCCTGGCGCGGGCGTCCTTGGTCCGCTCCCGCTTGGCGGCGCGCTTGCGGGCGCGGTCGAGCTCGCGCTGCTCGAAGGTCGGGTGGCGCTCCCAGTCACCCGCGACGGCCACCACCACGACCAGCGTCGCGGCGAAGATGCCTACGAAGGCGGCGAGGACGGGGTGGAGCAGCCAGACCGCCAGGCCGGTGAGCACCGCCCAGACGGCACCTCCGAGAAGCCACCGTTTCGCCACGCATCCAGTATCCGCCACGGCCGTGCGGAACGGGATCGGTGGTGCGCAACCGGTCGGGGCCGCGGTGCCTTGCGGTGCGGTGATCCGCTCCGTACCGTCGGGGGCAGCGGTTCAACCACCAGCCGTGAACTGCCAGTGTCGAGTTGTCCGTCGTCCCCGACGCCGTATCGCTCTCATTGGTCCGGACCTCGATGTGAAGAGGTGCTCGTGACCGCAACGCTCGACCCTCCCTCCGGCGACCTCCTGACGCTGTCCGCGACCGTCGACGGCGCCACCGCCCGCGTCTCCACCACCGGTGAGATCGACTCCTCCTCGGCGCCGGACCTGCGCGCCGAGCTCGACCGGCTCCTCGAGGCCGGTGCCCGTGAACTCGAGGTCGACCTCACCGGCGTGACCTTCCTCGACTCGGCCGGCCTGTGCGTGCTCGCCGCCGCCCACCGGCGCGCCGCCGCCGAGGGCGTGCGCCTGCGCGTGCGCGCCTCCAGCCGCGCGGTGATCCGCCCGCTGCAGATCACCGGGCTGTTCGACCTGCTCCGCGTCGAGACCACCTGACCCCTAGGCGGACTGCAGGTAGCGCCGCCGCAGCACGTGCTTGAGCAGCTTCCCCGTCGGCGTCCTCGGCAGCTCGTCGACGGCGTCGATGCGGCGCGGGCACTTGAACCCGGCCAGCCGTGACCGGCACAGGTCGGCCAGCTCCTGCCCCAGCTCCGGGGTCCACGGGACCCCGGCGGCGGGCTGGACGACGGCCGTGACCGCCTCGCCCATCTCCTCGTCGGGCACGCCGATCACCGCGACGTCGTAGACCGCGGGGTGCTCGATGAGCACGTCCTCGATCTCGCGCGGGTAGATGTTCACCCCGCCCGAGATGATCATGTGCGACTGCCGGTCGGTGAGGTACAGGAACCGGTCCTCGTCGAGGTATCCCATGTCGCCGACCGTCGTCCATGTGGGGTGGTCGGGGTGCTGCGCCGCGGCGGTCTTCTCCGGGTCGTTGAGGTAGCTGAAGGGCACCTCGTCGCGCTCGAAGTAGATGACGCCGCTCTCGCCGGGCGGGAGCTCGCGGCCGTCGTCGCCGACGACGTGCGCGGTGCCCAGGACGCCGTCCCGGCCCACCGAGCCCGGCTTCTCCAGCCACTGCCGGCTGTCGATGAACGTGATGCCGAGACCCTCGGTGGCGCTGTAGTACTCGTAGAGCACCGGGCCCCACCAGTCGATCATCGCCCGCTTCACCTCGACCGGGCACGGCGCCGCCGCGTGCACCGCCACCCGCAGGCTCGACACGTCGTAGCGGGCCCGCACCGCCTCGGGCAGCTTGAGCATGCGGACGAACATCGTCGGCACCCACTGGCTGTGCGTGACCCGGAACCTCTCGATCGCGGCCAGCGCGCCCTCGGCGTCGAACGACTCCATCATCACGACGGTGCCGCCGACCGAGTGGACGACGCCGACGAAGCGCAGCGGCGCGGCGTGGTAGATCGGTGCGGGGGACAGGTAGACGGTGTCCTCGCCGAACCCGTACATCGGCTGGAACACCGCGACGTAGGTGTCGCCGGGCTCGGTCACGTCCCGGTCCGGCAGCGCCGGCTTGATCCCCTTGGGCCGGCCGGTCGTGCCGGAGCTGTAGAGCATGTCCGCGCCGCGCGGCTGCTCGGCGGGAGGCACGGGCGAGGCCGCGGCGAGGGCGGCCTCGTAGTCGCCGAAGCCCTCGATCGCGCCGGCGAAGGCCAGGGCCTCGGTGATCGCGGGGGTGGCCGCGCGGACCTCGCGGGCCAGCCCGCCGAGCGCGGCGGAGGCGATGAGCACCCGGGCGCCGCAGTCGCCGACGACGTAGGCCGCCTCACCCGCCGTGAGGTGCCAGTTCACCGCGGTCACGTACAGCCCGGCGCGCTGGCAGGCCCAGTAGACCTCGCACGCCTGGGGCCGGTTGTCGGTGAGCAGCGCGACGACGTCCCCCGGGCGCAGACCCAGCCGGCGCAGGTGGTCGGCCAGCCGCACCGAGCGCTCCTCGAGCTGCGCGTAGGTCAGCGTCTCCCCGGACCCGGCCATGACGACGGCGGGCCGGTCGGGCGCGGTGGTGGCGAAGACGCCGGGATAGGGCACGCAGGACCTCCGAGCGGGCAATCCATCACGGGCTCGTAACGAATCGACGCACTGGAGTGACCCCACCCTTCCAGCGCGCCGCATCGTCACCCTAGTGTCGCTGCTCACACCGAGTGAGTGACCAGGGTCACTTTTCGTTGCCGAGTGCAACGTGTTCAGACGAGGGGCGGTCGGTTGCTCGCAGTCCAGAACCTCGAGGTCGTCTACGACGACGTCGTCCTCGTGCTGCGCGGGGTGAGCGTGGAGATCCCCGACAAGCAGATCGTCACGCTGCTCGGGGCCAACGGCTCCGGGAAGACGACGCTGCTGCGGGCGCTGTCCGGGCTGCTCGACATCCACCACGGGGAGGTCACCCGCGGCCGGATCACCCTGGACGGCGACCGGATCGACCACCTCGACCCGCAGCAGATCGTCGCCCGGGGGATCAGCCAGGTGCTGGAGGGCCGGCGGGTCTTCGCCGAGTTCAGCGTCGAGGAGAACCTGCGGATCGGCGCGCACACCAAGCCCAAGCAGCGCGCCGCGAACCTGGAGCGGGTCTTCGACCTGTTCCCGCGGCTGCTGGAGCGCCGCACCCAGACGGCCGGCTACCTCTCCGGCGGCGAGCAGCAGATGCTCGCCATGGGGCGGGCGCTGATGAGCGACCCCCGGTACCTGCTGCTCGACGAGCCGAGCCTCGGGCTGGCGCCGCAGCTGGTCGGCTCGATCCGAGACCTGATCACGGCGATCAACGAGCAGGGCACCACGGTGCTGCTGGTCGAGCAGAACGCGTCGATGGCGCTGTCGATCGCCGACCACGGCTACGTGCTGGAGAACGGCCGGGTCGTCATGGACAAGCCCGCCGCCGCGCTGCGCGACGACGAGGACATCCAGGAGTTCTACCTGGGCCTGGGCGCGGAGGGGTCGGAGCGGTCGTTCCGCGACGTCAAGCACTACCGGCGGCGGAAGCGGTGGCTGTCATGACCGAGCCGGTCCTCGAGGTCAGCGACGTCACCCTGAAGTTCAAGGGCGTGACGGCGGTCAACGGGGTGTCGTTCACGGTGGGCCCGCAGGAGCTCTTCGCCGTCATCGGCCCGAACGGCGCCGGGAAGACGTCGATCTTCAACGTCCTGTCCGGGGTCTACCGGCCCCAGGAGGGCCGGGTCCGCTTCCTCGGCGAGGACGTCCTCGGGCTGCGGCCGCACACCATCGCCGCCCGGGGGCTGGCCCGCACGTTCCAGAACATCGAGCTGTTCGAGAACCTGACGGTGATCGACAACCTCATGCTGGGCCGGGCGCACACCGTGCGGTACGGGATGCTCGCCGCGGCCGGCTGGCTCGGCCCCGCGCGCAAGAGCGAGATCGCCGACCGGGCCGCTGTCGAGGAGATCGTCGACTTCCTCGAGCTGGCCTCCTACCGGGCGTTCCCCGTCGGACTGCTGCCGTACGGCGTGCAGAAGCGGGTGGAGCTCGGCCGGGCGCTGGCCATGGGCCCGCGGCTGCTGCTGCTCGACGAGCCGGTCGCCGGGATGAACCTCGAGGAGACCGAGGACACCGCCCGCTTCATCCTCGACATCCGCGACGAGCTGAAGATCCCGATGATCATGGTCGAGCACGACATGGGCCTGGTCATGGACCTCGCCGACCGCGTGATGGTCGTGGACTTCGGCGTCCCCATCACGACCGGGACGCCGCCCGAGGTGCAGCGCAACCCCGACGTCATCCGGGCCTACCTGGGCGAGGACCACGCGACCGGCGGGCGCCGGTCGAAGGGCAGCACGGCAGCAGGAGGTGCTCCGTGACCACCACCGCCGACCCCCGCACCGGCGTCGCCTCGACCGCGACGACGACGGTCGTCACCCGCGTCCGCGACCGCGCGGTCGCCACCCCCACCGGGGTGGCGATGCGGTCGAAGGCGTTCGGCCTCTGGCGGGAGACCACCTGGGCCGCGTACTGGGAGGAGATCCAGGACGTCGGCCACGCGCTGCTGGCCCTCGGGGTGACCCGCGGCGGCCGGATCGCGATCCAGTCGGAGAACCGGCAGGAGTGGCTGACCGCCGACCTGGGCGCCGTGGCGATCGGCGCGGCCACCGTCGGCATCTACCCGACCAACCCGGCCGCCGAGGTGGTGCACCTGCTGCGCGACTCCGGGGCCACCGTCCTGGTCGCCGAGGACCAGGAGCAGGTGGACAAGGCGCTGGAGGTCACCGCCGAGACGCCGGAGCTGAGCACGATCGTCTACATCGAGCCGCGCGGCATCCGCGGCCGCTACGACGACCCGCGCCTGCTGCACTGGGACGACTTCCTCGCCCGCGGCCGCGAGCACCGCGCCGCGCACCCGGGCGCCGTCGAGGACGCCATGGCGCAGACGCAGCCCGGCGACCTGATGACGCTCATCTACACCTCGGGCACCACCGGCCTGCCCAAGGGCGCCATGCTCACCGTCGCCAACGTCGAGGCGACCATGGCCGCGCTCACCGGCCCCGGGCTGGTCGAGCCGCCGGCCGGCCCCAAGGACCTCGCGCTGTCCTATCTGCCGCTGTCCCACGTCGCCGAGCGCATCTTCACCACCTGGAACAACGCCGCGACCGGCATCCAGGTGAACTTCGCCGAGTCGATCGAGACCGTCCCGGAGAACCTCCGCGAGATCCAGCCGACCTTCTTCTTCGCCGTCCCCCGCATCTGGGAGAAGCTGCTGGCCACCGTCCAGGTCAAGCAGGCGGCGGCCAGCCCGCTCAAGGGCGCGCTCGGCCGCGCCGGGCTGTCGCTGGCCGCGGGCGTGGGGGAGACCCTGGCCCGAACCGGCGGCCGGCACACGGCGGGCTCCCGCCTGAAGTTCGCGCTGGCGTGGGTGCTCGTCGTCCGGGCGCTGCGCGAGCGGCTGGGCCTGCGGCGGGTGCGCTGGGCCGGCTGCGGCGCCGCGCCGGTCGCCCTCGACGTGCTCAAGTTCTTCCTCGGCCTCGGCATCCCGATCTACGAGCTCTACGGGATGACCGAGAACACCGCGTCGGCCACGGCCAACAAGCCGGGCCGCTGGAAGCTCGGCACGGTCGGCGTCCCCCACCCCGACGTGGAGCTGCGCATCGACGAGCTCACCGGCGAGGTGCTGACCCGCGGGCCGGCCACCTTCCTCGGCTACTGGAACCGGCCCGAGGCGACCGCGTCGACCATCGACGACGACGGCTGGCTGCACACCGGTGACGTCGGGGTCGTCGACGAGGACGGCTTCCTGCGGATCACCGACCGCATGAAGGACATCATGATCACCGCGGGCGGCAAGAACATCGCGCCGTCGGAGATCGAGAACGCCCTCAAGGTCAGCCCGTACATCAAGGAAGCGGTGCTGATCGGCGACCGCCGTCCCTACCTGACCGCGCTGATCGGCATCGAGCCCGACACCGTCTCCGACTGGGCGCAGCAGAACCGGATCGCCTTCACCACCTACCGCGACCTCACGCAGAAGGAGGAGGTCAGGGACCTGGTGCAGGGGATCGTCACCGACGTCAACAAGAACCTCGCCACCGTCGAGCAGATCAAGTCGTTCCGGCTGCTGCCGAAGCTGCTCGACCACGAGGACGGCGAGCTGACCGCCACGCAGAAGGTGCGCCGGTCGGCCATGGCCGAGCGCTTCACCGACCTCGTCGAGTCGATGTACTCCGGTGGGGGACGCCGCTGATGGCCGAGGTCGTCGCCACCTTCGTCCGCGGGCTCGGGTTCGGGTCGCTGTACGCCATGCTCGCGGTCAGCTTCGTGATCATCTACAAGTCGTCGAAGGTGATCAGCTTCGCGCAGCCGGCGCTCATGCTGGCCGGCGCGGTGCTGGTCAGCTACCTCGCCGGGCCGGTCGGCTTCTACCTCGCCGTCCCGATCGCCGCGGTCGCCCTGGCCTTCGTGGGGCTCGGCGTCGAGCGGACGACGATCCGCCCGATGATCGGCCGGCCGGTCTTCGTGGTCGCGATCATCACGCTCGGCCTCGACATCGCCATCCGGGTCGTGGTCAACGTCTTCATCGGCGCCAACGTGCGCCAGGTCGGGGACCCGTGGGGGCTGTCCACCGTCGACATCGCGGGCATCCGGATCCAGCAGCGCTACATCGCGATGATCGTGGTGCTCGTCGTCGTGGTCGCCGCCCTCTTCGCCTTCTTCCGGTACAGCCGGTGGGGGCTGGCCATGCGGGCGGCCTCGCTCGACCAGGAGACGGCGCTGGTGCAGGGCGTCTCGGTCGGCGGCGTGATGGCGCTGTCGTGGGCGATGGCCGGCGGGCTGGCCGCGGTCGCCGGGGCGTTCGTCGGCACCGGCGGCGGTGTGGACCAGTCCACCTGGATCATCGCGCTCAAGGCGCTGCCGGCGATCATCATCGGCGGCCTGGACTCCATCGAGGGCGCCGTCATCGGCGGGCTCCTCGTCGGTGTCTTCGAGTCCTTCGTCGCCGCGTACCAGGACGACTTCGCGCCCTGGCTGGGGCAGAACTTCGCGCTGGTCTCGCCGTACGTGCTGCTGTTCATCGTGCTGCTCGTCAAGCCCTACGGACTCCTGGGCACGAGGGAAGTGGAACGGGTATGACGACCACCGAGCCGCGCACCGGGACGTCGGCGCCGGAGCCGGCCCGCGGCCGTGCCCGGCGCCCGCGCGGCCGCCCGGCCATGTACACCGCGTACGCGCAGGACATGGCGCTGTTCAACACCGGCGCCAAGCGGGCCGGCGTCGCCGTGCTGCTGGTGGTCGCCGCACTCGCGCCGTTCCTGTTCCAGGACGACATGCTGCGGCTGCTGGCCATCGGCTGCGTGACGTCGATCGGCGCCATCGGGCTCAACCTGGTCACCGGCTACGCGGGGCAGGTGTCGCTCGGGCACGCCTTCTTCATCGGGGTGGGCGCCTACACCGCCTCGGTCGTCTCCGGCGACCCGACCGACGAGGACGTCTGGGGCTTCGGCATCACGTTCCTGCCGGTCTGGATGCTCGCCGCCGGCATCGTCGCCGCGCTGCTCGGGCTCCTCGTCTCGCCGCTGGCCAGCCGGCTGCGCGGGCTGTACCTCGCCATCGTCACCCTCGGCCTGGTCTTCATCGGCGAACACATCTTCCGCGAGTGGGACTCGCTCACCGGCGGCGTGGGCGTCGGCCGGCAGGGGCCCGACCCCGTGCTGTTCGGCACCGACCTCTCCCGCCGCACCGAGTCGTTCTCGGGCGACCAGCAGATGTACTGGCTGATGCTGGTGCTGCTGATCGTCTTCGCCGTGGTGGGCCGCAACATCGCCCGCTCGGCGATGGGCCGCAGCTTCGCCGCGGTGCGCGACCGCGACATCGCCGCGGAGATCACCGGGGTGGATGTGCGGCAGGTCAAGCGCCGGGCGTTCGTGGTGTCGAGCTTCTACGCCGGCTGCGCGGGGGCGCTGTGGTACTCGATCCTCGGCTACATCGACCCGGCGTCGTTCGGGCTGCTCGTGTCGGTGCAGTTCATCGCGATGGTGCTGATCGGCGGGGTCGCGACGATCTCCGGCTCGATCATGGGCGCCTTCTTCATCGCGCTGCTGCCGCGGCTCACCCGCGAGTTGCCGGAGTACCTGCCGTTCCTGTCCTCGTCGGCGACCGAGACGCCCAACGTCTTCCAGGTGGAGACGCTGCTCTACGGCCTGCTGATCGTGATCTTCCTGATCTTCGAGCCGCGGGGGCTGTTCGGGCTCTGGATCCGGTTCCGCAACTACTGGAAGGCCTGGCCCTTCAGCTACTAGCCGCACCACCACGTCGTACGCGTTCACCCGGCAGAGGTGCCGGTAGAAGGGAGCACCCATGAGGAGCACGTCCCGGCGGAGGGTCGCTGCAGCCGCGCTGGCCGGAGTCGCCGTGCTGGCAGCCGGTTGCCGCGGCGGCGACAGCGGCGGTGGCGGAGGGGGCGGCGAGGGTGGCGACGTCGCCACCGACGTCGGCGTCACCAGCGAACCGTGTCCCGACGCGGTCAACGAGGACAACGGTTGCATCTACCTCGGCACCCTGTCCGACCTCACCGTCGGCCCGTTCGCACCGGCCGGCCCCCTGATCGTCGAGGGGCAGGTGGCGTTCTGGAACCGGGTCAACGAGGACGGCGGCATCGGTGGCTACGACATCAACGTCACCGAGTACGTCCGCGACAACCAGTACAACCCGCAGGTGACCAACCAGGTCTACCAGGAGATCAAGCCCGACGTCCTCGCCCTGGCGCAGAGCCTCGGCTCGCCGCCCACCGCCGCGATCGTCGACGACCTCGACGCCGAGGACATCGTCGCCGCCCCGGCCGGCTGGACCTCGCTCTACCTCTTCCAGGACGTGATCGTCGAGAGCGGCGCCACGTACTGCGCCGAGGCGATGAACGGCGTCGACTACGCCGTGGAGAACGGCGACGTCCAGTCGGTGATGGCGGTGCACTACGCCGGGGACTACGGCGGCGACGCCGCGGCCGGCGCCAAGGTCGCCGCCGACGCCAACGGGCTCGAGTTCATCGACCTGGAGACGACTGCCGGCCCCGACAACCAGGCCGCCGCCATCGCCGCGATCCTGGAGCAGCAGCCCGACCTGGTGATCATCTCGGCCGGCGCGGCCGACACGGCCACGGTTGTGGGCCAGGCCGTCGCGGGCGGGTACCAGGGCCAGTTCATGGGGTCCTCCCCGACCTGGAACCCGGCGATCCTGCAGTCGCCGGCCGCACCGGCGTTCCAGGCCTCGTTCATGCACATGGGGCCGTGGGGGCCGTGGGACGCCGAGACCGACGCCCACGCCGCGGCGAAGGAGGCGCTCGGTGACGTCGAGCCGAACGAGTACTACCTGTCCGGCTGGTTCTGGTCCTACCCGCTCAAGGCCGCGCTCGAGGCGGCGGCCGAGAACGGCGACCTGACCCGCGCGGGTCTGCGCGAGGCTGCCGAGGGCCTCGAGGAGGTCGACTTCGAGGGCGTCCTGCCCGAGGGGTCGGGCAACTACGCGGGTGGCCCGAACGAGGCGGCGTCGCGGGCCACGTACATCAGCGCGATCGACCCGAACGCGAGCACGGGTCTGGCCCCGGTGGCCGAGGCGTACACCGGTCCCACGGCCGAGGACTACGAGTTCACCGGTCCCTGCTACGAGGAGGTCGACCTGGGCTAGGTCCGCAGCCCTGACCGACCGAGCGGCCGGCTCCCGTCGAGGGGGCCGGCCGCTCGCCGTTCCGGCCAGGCAGCGACGCTGTGCGCGAACTGGCAGCCGGAGCGCCAGGGACTGCCAGTCCGCGCGCACGGTCGCGGCCCGTGTGCGGGAACCTGCTACCCAGCACGCCGGGAGGTTGGAGCACACTCGGGGCAGGGCTGGTCTGACGTGGACGTCGACGAACGAGGAGGAGCACGTGCGAGATGCGGTCATCTGCGAGCCGCTGCGGACCCCGGTGGGGGGTTTCGGCGGATCGCTGCGGGACGTGCCGGTGCAGGACCTGGCGTCCACGGTCATCAAGGCGCTGATGGAGCGCACCGGCCTGCCGCCGGAGTCGGTCGACGACGTGCTGCTGGGCAACTGCTACCCGACGATGGAGTCGCCCGCGCTGGGCCGCATCGCCGCCCTGGACGCCGGGCTGCCGGTCACCGCCACCGGCCTGCAGATCGACCGCCGCTGCGGCTCGGGCCTGCAGGCGGTGCTCTACGCCGCGATGCAGGTGCAGAGCGGGGTCTCCGAGGTCGTCCTGGCCGGTGGCGCGGAGTCGATGAGCAACGCGCCGTTCTACTCGGTCGGGATGCGCTGGGGCGTCAAGGCCGGCCCGGGCGTGCTGCTGCAGGACGGCCTGTTCCGCGGCCGGGTGACCGCGGGCGGCAGGAACCACCCGGTGCCCGGCGGGATGATCGAGACCGCCGAGAACCTCCGGCGTGACTACAAGATCTCCCGCGAGGAGCAGGACGAGTTCGCGGTCCGCTCGCACCAGCGGGCGGCCGCGGCCACCGCGGAGGGCCGGTTCGCCGACGAGATCGTCCCGGTGACCATCTCGGGCCGGAAGGGCGACACGGTCGTCGAGCGCGACGAGCACATCCGCCCGGACTCGGACGTCGAGACGCTGGCCAAGCTGCGCCCGATCATGGGCAAGGACGACCCCGAGGCCACCGTCACCGCCGGCAACGCCAGCGGTCAGAACGACGGCGCCGCGGTCTGCGTCGTCACCTCGCCCGAGAAGGCCGCCGAGCTGGGCCTGCGCCCGCTGGCCCGGCTGGTCTCGTGGGGCGTCGGCGGCGTGCCGCCCAAGACCATGGGCATCGGCCCGGTGCCGGCGACGGCCAAGGCGCTCGAGCTGGCCGGCCTCAAGCTGTCGGACGTCGACCTCATCGAGCTCAACGAGGCCTTCGCCTCCCAGGTGCTCGCGGTGACCCGTGAGTGGGGCTTCACCGAGTCCGACTTCGACCGGATGAACGTCAACGGCTCCGGCATCTCCCTCGGCCACCCGGTGGGCGCCACCGGCGGCCGCATCCTGGCCACGCTCACCCGCGAGATGGACCGGCGCGGGGCCCGCTACGGCCTGGAGACCATGTGCATCGGCGGCGGGCAGGGCCTGGCCGCGGTCTTCGAGCGGGTGGCGGCATGAGCGCGTCGACCCAGCGGGTCGCGATCGTCACCGGCGGCGCCCGCGGCATCGGCGCCGCGACGGCCCGGCGGCTGGCCGCCGACGGGTTCGCCGTCGCCGTCCTCGACCTCAAGGAGGACGACGCCCGCGACACCGTGTCGGCGATCGGGGCCGCCGGCGGCCGGGCGCTGGCCGTCGGCGCCGACGTCGGCGACGCCGAGCAGGTGCAGGCCGCGGTCGAGCGGATCGCCGCCGAGCTCGGCCCGCCGGTCGTCCTGGTGAACAACGCCGGGGTGACCAAGGACAACCTGCTGTTCAAGATGAGCGACGACGACTGGGACGTCGTCATGCACGTGCACCTGCGCGGCTCGTTCCTCATGACGCGGGCGACGCAGAAGTACATGACCGAGGCGAAGTGGGGCCGGATCGTCAACCTGTCGAGCACCTCGGCGCTCGGCAACCGCGGCCAGGCCAACTACTCGACGGCCAAGGCCGGCCTGCAGGGCTTCACCAAGACCCTCGCCATCGAGCTCGGCAAGTTCGGCGTCACCGCCAACGCGATCGCACCGGGCTTCATCGCCACCGACATGACCAAGGCGACCGCCGCCCGCATCGGCCGCGACTGGGACGAGTACGTCGCCGAGCGCGCCGCCGCGATCCCGGTGGCCCGCGCCGGGCAGCCGGAGGACATCGCGCACACCGTCTCGTTCCTCGTGAGCGAGGGCGCGGGCTTCGTCTCCGGCCAGGTCATCTACGTCGCCGGCGGCCCCAAGGCCTGACGCTGAGGCCCGGGGGCACCGGCGCTGCGCGGACGTCACGATGAGCCGCCTGACCGCCCGTCGAGCCACGTCACGACCCGGCTCGACGGGCGCCCGCGCGGCTTGACCTACTGCGCGGCGGAGCGCGGTGGGGGTGGCGGCGTCTCTCCTCCGCTCTCGGCGCCGGGAGCGGAAGTTCTGCGGCCTCCCGGTCCGTCCGTCATGATCACGGCGAGCGGACCGGGAGGGAGGCGGGGTGAACCTCGAGAAGGTCGTCTTCGGCTTCTTCGTGGTGCTCGCCGCCACGCTGAACTTCGGGTTCTTCATCGGTGACATCTCCGACCCCGACCTGCACAACCCGTACGAGCTGTTCGCGGCGGTGATCGTCAACCTCATCGCCACCGTGCTGAAGTTCGGCGACCGCACGCAGATCGGGGCGGTGCACCTGGCCACCAGCCTGGTCGCCGACCTCCAGCTGATCGGCGCGGCGCTGATGTACGGCTACGCGGTCTACGTCTCCTCGGCCGGGCTCACCGAGTCCTGGACGGCCAGCGTCGTCTCGCTCTCCGGCGGCGCGCTGCTGGCCAACATCGTCTCGGTGGTGCTGCTGGTCGTCGAGACGGTGTCGTTCCACCGGAGCTGATCGGAGACCGCCGTGGGCAACCCCCTGCTCACCTTCTGGACGCGGCTGTTCGGCCCCGACCAGGACGAGCGGCGGGTGCGCCGTGCCCCGGTCCGGGCCGCCGCCGCGTCGGCCGCGCGGGCGTCGGAGGCGGTCTTCCTCGTGATGCGGCGGATGCGCGCGCCGCTGATCGTGCTCATCGTCATCTTCGCCGTCAGCGTGCTCGGGCTGACGTTGATCCCGGGCGTCGACCCCGAGGGCCGGCCCTGGCGGATGGGCTTCTTCGACGCCTTCTACGTCATGAGCTACACGGCGACGACGATCGGGTTCGGCGAGATCCCGTACCCGTTTACCTACAACCAGCGGATGTGGGTCACCGTCTCTATCTACCTGACGGTGGTCGGCTGGGCGTACGCGATCGGCTCGCTGCTCGCGCTGCTGCAGGACCGGTCGTTCCGGCAGGCGCTGGCCCTGCAGCACTTCAGCCGCAAGGTCAGCCGGCTCGGCGAGCCGTTCGTGCTCGTCGCCGGGTACGGCCGCGCCGGCGAGCTGCTCGGCCACGCCCTGGACCGGCTGGGCCGGCGGTTCGTCGTCCTCGACGCGTCGGCCGAGCGGATCGAGGGCGTCGAGCTCGACGCCTTCCACGGCGACGTGCCGGGCCTGGCCGCCGACGCGCGCGACCCCGGCATCCTCGCCGTCGCCGGGCTGCGGCACCCGCGGTGCGAGGCCGTGGTGGCGCTCACCGACGACGAGGAGGTCAACCTCTCCGTCGTCCAGGCTGCCGCGCTGCTGCGCCCCGACCTGCCGGTGGTCGCCCGGGCCACCTCGCAGACCATGCAGGACCGGATGGAGGCGTTCGGCACCCCGAGCGTGGTCAACCCCTTCGACCGGTTCGGCGACCACCTGCGCCTGGCGCTGCGCTCGCCGGCCGGCTACCAGCTGCTGACCTGGCTGGAGAGCGGCCCCGGCGCGGCGCTCCCGCCGCGCGGCCGGCCGCCGCGCGACGGCCGCTGGGTGGTCTGCGGCTACGGCCGCCTCGGCCGGGAGATCACCGAGGACCTGCGCGCCGAGGGGATCGAGGTCACCGTCGTGGAGCCGCACCCCGACCCGGCACAGGGCCCGGACGACGGCATCGTGGTGGGGGACGGCGTGGAGCCGGAGGTGCTGGCCCGGACGCGGCTGGCCGACGCCGTCGGGTTCGTCGCCGGCACCGACAACGACACCACCAACCTGTCGCTGGTCGCCGCCGCCCGCCGGGTGAACCGGTCGCTGTTCGTGGCCGCCCGCCAGAACCGGCCGGCGAGCGCGCCGCTGTTCGGCGCGATGCGCATCGACGCGCTGCTCGTGCCCACCGAGGTGATCGCGCACGAGGTGTACGCCCAGCTGTCCACCCCGCTGCTGTGGCGGTTCCTGCGGGAGATGCCCGCGCTGGGGGAGGAGTGGGCGGCCGCCATCGTCGAGCGGCTGCGCGAGCTGTGCGGGCTGCGGCTGCAGGCGCTGTGGAAGATCCGGGTCAACCACCAGGAGGCGCCCGCCCTGCACGCGCGGGTGGCCGAGGGCGGCGTGACCCTGGGCGAGCTGCTGCGCGACCCCGAGACGCGGGAGGACCCGTTGCACGCCGTCGCGCTGCTGGTGCTGCGCGGCGACGAGGCCCACCTGGCCCCGGACGCCGACTTCGTACTCGCCCGCGACGACGAGGTCCTGCTCGCCGGCCGCCCCAGTGCCCGCCGCTCGCTGTCGACGATCCTCGTCGTCGACGCCGTCCTCGAGTACGTCGTCACCGGCCGGCGGGTGCCGTCCGGCTGGATCTGGCGCAAGCTCTCCCGGACCCCCGAGCGGGAACCCGAGCCCGCCGGTCAGGTGCGCTCGGGGTAGCGCGCCCGCACGAGCAGGAAGGCGCCGAACGCGGCGATCCCGACCGCGACCAGCGTGAGCAGGGCGGCGCCGAACGGCGCGTCGAGGATGGCGCGCAACGCGCCGTCGAGCCCCTGCGCCTTGGACGGGTCGAAGGTGATCGCCGCGTAGAGCAGCAGCCCGCCGACGACGGCCAGCGCGACGCCCTTGGCCGGGTAGCCGGCCTGGCCGAGCCGGGTGACCAGGCGGACCGCCTTCGGCGGCGCCTCCACCAGGTCGATCTCCTTGAGGAACGACTTCTTCACGCCCTTGACCACGTGGTGCACGCCGATGCCGACGAGCACCAGCGCCACGATGCCGACGAGCCAGCGGCCGGCGGGCCAGCCGAAGACACCGGCGGTGGTCTGCTGCTGGCTCTGCGAGCTGGACTGCCCGTTGCCGGTGGCGAACTTGATCGTGAGCACCGCCAGCGCGGCGTACACCGCGGCCTTGGCCAGCGACTTGGCCGACTTCCAGACCGCCTTCTTGCGCAGCTGCCCGGACGCCGACCAGCCGCTGCGCCAGCGCAGCACCTCCATCGCCTGCCAGGCGGCGAGCGCGACCAGGCCGACCGCGATGACCCACAGCAGCGGCTTGCCCACCGGCGACTCGGCCAGGGTGGACAGCGCGCCGGACTGGTCGGCCGACTCGCCCCCGCCGCCGCCCCACGCCAGCTGCAGGGCCAGCCAGGCGACCAGCAGGTGGACCACGCCGTAGGCCAGCAGGCCCACGCGGGCGAGGTGCTCCAGGCCGTCGCTCGCGTCGAGGCGTCCGGCGGTGCTCGTGGCCGTGCCCTGTGCGCTCATCCCGAGATCCTCTCCGGCACCCGCCCTCGGCTGGACGGCACGCCGGCGGGCCATTACCCGTGACCGGGCGTGTCATGCACGGGGCCCGGCGGGTCGCCCGGTCGGGTGGGGGACACTGGGCGGCGTGGCGAGCGCAGCACCCGGCATCCTGACCGCGCAGGCGGACCCCGACGTCGCGAAGCGGGCGTGGCCGCGCTGGGGAGCGCTCGGCCTGGCGATGCTGGCCGTCGCCGCCGTCGGGTTGTTCTGGCCGGTGACCGGCGGGCGCGTGCTGCTCGGCGCCGTCGGGCTGTTCCTCGTCGCCCGCGGGGTGGTGGTGCTGCGCGCCGGCGCGCTCGAGGGCCCCGCTCGCCGGGTGGGGACGGCGGCCGCCGTCCTGGGCGCCGCGGCGGTCGCGGTCGCCGCGGTCTCCGCCACCGCGACCGGCTGGGTGCTGCTGGCCGCCGTCCCGGTGGTGCTCGTCGGCGGCGCGCTCGGCCTGGTCGGCCGGGGTGGCACGGCCCGCCGCGGCGGCTGGGCGCTGCTGGTCTGGGCGGTGCTGGTCACCGGCCTGCTCGCGGTCACGGGTGCGGCGCAGGGCTGGGCCCGCGCCGCCGAGGTCGGCACCGTGGTGTCGGCCGTCGCCGTCGCCGTCCTCGCGGTCCCCGTGCTCGTCGGGGCGGCCGGGCTGCGCGCCGCCGCGGCCCGTCCGGCACCGCGCCCCGCGCCCGCCGGGGCCGGCTGCGCGGGCTGCGCCTGCGGCGCCGGCGGCTGTGGCGCCCTCGGCTGACGGTCTCAGTCCGACCGGTCGCCGGCCACGGTCCACAGCACCACCCCGCCGGCGCACACGCCGAGGGCGTGCACGGTCCCGTCCGGCGCCAGCGCGAGCGCCTCGGACGACCGCACGCCCGCGCCGCACAGCTCCGCGGTGGCGGTGACCGACCCGTCCGCGGGGTCGACCCGGGAGAGCGTCGTCCCCGGGCCGAGCACCCACACCCCGCGGTCGTCGACCGCGATCGCCACCGGGAGCTCGCCGGTCCCGCCGAGGTCGCGCAGGCGGTCGTCGCCCGGTCCGAGGACGGCGAGCCGGTCCGGCGCACCGCTCGGCGCGAGCCCGGCGTGGACCGTTCCGTCGTCGCCGACCGCCAGGCCGTGCAAGCCGGTGTGCGAGGTGCCGTCGCCCAGCGGCACCGGGGGTTCCACGGCACCGGTGCCGCGGTCGACCCGGACGAGCACGGTCACCGTCTCCTCGGCACCGTCGAGGCCGTACAGGTGGACGGCGGCGACCAGGTGCCGGCCGTCCGGGCTGACCACCAGCCGCTCGGGCTCGACGTGGCCCGCGCGCCCGGGCAGCCCGTCCAGCTCCAGGACCGCCGAGCCCAGCAGCGCCCCGGTCGCCGGGTCCACGGTGTGCAGCACCGGCGGCGCCGGGGAGCCCGCCGTCCACAGCACGACCAGCGTGCCGTCGGGGGCGAACGCGGCGACGGTGCCGCCCTGGTCCGGGGGGACGGCGTCGACCGGTCGGTGCTCCAGCAGGGCCCCCGTCGCCGGGGCGACCACCCACACGCCGAACACCCACGGCGCCGAGGGGTCGGTGTGCCCCCGGCCGGCGAGCAGCACGACGTCCCCGTCGACCCGCGCGGCGTCGACCGCCAGGTCGAGGACCTGCGCCTCCGACCGCGGTCCGACGTCGCCGCTCGCCCCGTCCACCAGCGTCAGCCAGTCCGCCACCCCGGCCTCGCCGAGGGAGCGGACCAGCACGTCGCCGTCCGCGGTGGGCACGACGTCGGCCGGCGTGAGCAGGTAGGGGGCCTCGATCCCGACGCTCGCGGGCGTGCCCAGCCGGTCCGGGGAGCCGACGGAGGAGGTGGTGCAGGCCGACAGCGCGAGCGTCGCCGCGGCGGCCAGCAGGAGGGGGCGGGCGATCACCGCGGGGCCTCCTCGGGTGCCAGCACCCACAGGTGCGCGGCGCCGTCGCACACCGCGGCGGCGTACACGGTGCCGCCCGGGCCGGCCGCGAGGACCACGGGGGCCTCGGACTCCCCGGGGCACAGTTGCGCCGACCCCGTCACCGCACCGTCGGCCGCGTCGACCCGGAGCAGCTCGCCGTCCCGGTCGAGCACCCACAGCTCGGTGCCGCTGACGGCCACCGCGTCGGCGTCCCCGTCGAACTCCTCCAGCGTCCGGGTGGTGTCCCGGCCGCCGGGGCGGGTGACCAGGACGTCGGTCAGGTCGTCGCCGTCCTCGCGGGTCACCGCGACGTGCACGGTGCCGTCGTCGGCGACCGCCGGGGGCCGGGCCAGCGACAGCTCGTGCCCGGTCCCGAGCGCCTGCGCCTCCGCCTGCCGGAGGTCGGCGTCGATCGGCACCACGAGGGGCACCTGCTCCGCGCGCTCGCGGTCGGAACCCACCAGCTCGACGGCGAGCCAGCGGCCGGTCGGGCTGACGGCGAGGGACCGGGGGAAGACGTACGGCAGCTCGGCGGCCCACCGGCCGAGGTCCAGCTCGACGGAGCCGGTCGCCGCACCGGTGGCGGGGTCCACCGCGACGACCGTCGGCCCCTCCGGCGCGTAGCCGTCCAGGACGACGTACAGCGTGCCGTCGGGCGAGAAGACCGCCGCCGACTCGCTCCAGCCCGGCCCCACGGCGTCGACCACCCGCTGCTCGAGCACCCGGCCGGCGCCGTCGACCACCAGGACGACGAAGGCGTCGGGGGAGGGGTCGCCCGGCAGCCAGCCGGCGACCAGGAAGGTGTCGCCGTCGGCGGTGGCGGCCGCGGGCAGGAAGCCGTCGAGCCGGACCTCGACCTGGTCGGCGCGGGGCGAGCCGGCCGGCACCACGGTGAGCAGGGCGCCGTCGCCGGACTCGTCGGTGGTGAGCAGCACCGCGTCGCCGTCGGCGGTGAACCCGAACGACCGCGGGGCCACCCCGGCGAAGCCGTCGGGCTGGTCGAGCCGCACGCCGGCGGGCACGTCGCGGTCGATGCCGCCGGCGCACGCCGCCAGCACCAGCAGCGCGACGGCCAGGAGGACGGCGGGCAGGGAACGGGTGCGCACGTCAGCCCACCGCCCAGACGACGCCGCTGCCGCTGCAGTCGCCCCCGAGGTAGACGGTCCCGCCGACGCGGGCCGGGGCCAGCGTCCGCACCTCGCCGTCGGCGCACAGGGGTAGCTCGGCGAGCGCCTCGCCCGCGGCGACGTCGACCACGCTCAGCACCAGCCCGCCGTCCACCTGGGCCGGCAGGTATGCCCGCCCGTCGGTGCCGACCACGACGTCGCCGGTGTATCCGCCCGTCTCGGCGCCCGCGTCGAGCTCGACGACGTCCTCGAGGACGTCGGCGGCGACGGCGACCAGCCGCAGCCGCTGCGCGTCCCCGGTGCCCACCTCGACGGTGACCAGCACCCGCCCGTCGGGGAGGACGGCCAGCGAGCGGGCGCTGCCGTCCTCCCCGTCGGGAGTGAGGCCCACCGGCTCGCCGCGGCGGGTCAGGGCCGCGTCGAACTCGGCGGCGACGGCCGAGCCGCCGATGTCGAAGACCGCCACCAGGCCGCCGCCCGGGACGACCACCAGGCCGCGCGTCTCCACCGGCTCACCGGTCAGCAGGTCGACCGGCGCGCGGGCGGTGACGGTGCCGGTCGTGGGGTCGGCGGCGACCAGGGTCACGTCGCCGTCGCGGTCCTCGACGAGCACGTGCAGGGTGGCGCCGTCGGGGGAGAAGGCGGTGTACACCCGGCGGGCGTCGGGCCCTAGGTCGACGGTCACGGGCTCGGTGGTGCCGCCGTCCTCGTCGACGGTGACCACCCGCAGGCGCAGCGGGTCGCCCGGGTGCGGGATGCCGACCAGGACGACGGTGCCGTCGTCGGCGGTGTGCGCGGCGTGCGGCTGCCCCACCGAGGGGACCGTGCGCTCCTCCACCACGTCGATCACGTCCTCGCCGCCGCCGTCGGACAGCGGGCCGACGTCGACCAGCGCCGGGCTCCCCTCGGGCGCGTCGTCGGGCGTGACCACCGCGTGGGTGCCCGAGCCGCGGTCGGGGGCCAGCGCCGAGGGACCGTCCTCGACCGGGACGACCGCCAGCACCTCGGCGGGGCCCCCGGCGCCGACCGGGTCGGCGCCGCTCGCCGTCCCCCGGACCTCGACCGAGCAGCCGGCCAGCACGAGCAGGGCGGCGGGGAGCAGGACGGGCAGCGGGCGGCGCATCGGGCGTTCCTCGGGTCGGTGGGGTGGTCGGGTCCAGCCTCCGGACGGCGCTTGCGCCGCACCTGCGCCGCGCTAGGGCCGGGCCAGCACCCAGAGGTAGGCGTCCTCGTCCTCGCACACGCCGGTCAGCCAGACCGCGCCGTCGGCGCCCGCCAGGACGTTGCCGCCCTCGTTGTCGAAGGGGTCGTCGCACAGGGCCTGCGCGCCCTCCAGCACGCCGCTCGCGGCGTCGTACCGGGACAGCTGCACCTCGGCGCCGACCACCCAGAGCGTGCCGCCGGCGACCGCCAGGTCGTTGACCCCACCGCGGAGGGAGGCGAGCGGCCGGGCGTCGGCCGCACCGGGGGCGACGGCCACCAGCGCGGTCGAGTGCTCGGCCTGCGTGTCCCGGGCGGTGGCGTAGACCGTGCCGTCGTCGGCCACGGCGACCCCGCCGGTGCCCGGCGCGTCCCAGACGGAGGGGAGGGCGACCGGCGGGCCCAGCGGCGCCAGGTCGGCGCCCACCCGGACGAGGACGGTCGTGTCCGGTGCGATCTCGCCGTCGCTCACCGCGGCCACCACGGTCGACCCGTCCGGGCTCACCGCGATCTCGTCGGGGAAGAAGTCGCCGGGCACGCCGGGGTCGACCGGCGTGGCGGCCCGCACGGCGCCGGTGGCCGGGTCGACGGCGAGCAGCTCGGGCACCGAGCCGGGCCGCTCGTACAGGACGTAGAGCGTGGCGCCGTCGGGCGAGAACGCCGCTCGCGTCGCGGGCAGGCCCTCGGGCACGGCCGGGATGCGCCGGAACTCCTCGACCACGCGGCTCTCCGTGCCGACGACGGCGATGCCGTAGCGGAACGGCGTGGGCCCCTCCTGCGTCCAGGTGACCAGCAGCAGCCGGTCGCCCTCCTCGGCCACGGCGTCGGCCTCGAGCAGGTCGCCGCGCACCGGGTCGGTCTCCTGCCGCACCTCGCCGGTGCGCGGGTCGGCCTGCACGACGCCCAGCCCCAGCCAGCCGAGGACGACGAGCAGGTCGCCGTCGGCGGTGAGGGACAGCTGCTCGGGCCGCGGCTCCGGAGAGGGGGCGGGCAGCTCGGTGCGGGAGACGACGTCGAGGCCGACGCCCTCGGGCTCGGCGGCGGCAGCGGTCAGCAGCGAGAGGGGCACCAGCAGCAGGGCGCCCAGCAGCACGCGCATTCCGCGCAGGAGGGGGGCGGGCATCGGTCGTGTCCTCGGTCGGGGGATGTCGGCACCAGCCTCCGCGGCCGGCTTGCGCCTGGCCTGCACCGGACTTGAGCGGCCGTCCGGTCCCGTTCCGATTCGCCCGCGGCGGGTAGGGCAGGGGCGTGCACGGCCACGTCTTCGTCGTCGGGGCGGACCTGACCCGGCTCGCCTGCGACGACGTGCTCGTCCCCACCGACCGCCGGCTGCGGGTGGCACCCGGCTTCCGCGAGCTGCTGCCCGACCACCTGGTCACCGCGGAGGGCCGCGACGGCGCCTGCCTCGGGCTGTCCTGGTCGGGGGAGGAGCGGGTGCTCGAGGTGCCCGCCGGCGGCGCGCGCCGGGTCTGGCTGGTCGACACCGTCGACGACGGCGGGCGGGGTCTGCCCTGGCTGCTCGACGGCGCCCGCGAGGCCCTCGCCGCGGTGGCCCGGCGCGAGGTGGGCGAGCCGGTGCACGGGCGGGCGCGCCGGCTGGTGGGGCTGCCCGCGTTGGGCACCGGCTGGGGCGGCGCCGCCGGCGAGCGCGGCACGCTGCTGCGCGAGCTGCTGCCGGTGCTGCGGGAGGCGGCGCGGGAGCACGGCTTCGACGTCGCGCTGGTGCTCAAGGGGCCGAGCGACCTGGCGGCGGCCCAGCGGGTGCGCCGCGGCGAGCCCGACGGCTGGGACCTGCCCGACGGGCTGCGGTCGCTCGCCGAGCGGCTGGGCGAGGACGCCCGGCTCGGCCGGCTGGCGGTGTTCGTGGGGGCCGGGGTCAGCGCCGCGGCCGGGCTGCCCACGTGGGAGCAGCTGCTCGGCGAGCTCGCCGAGCGGTCGGGGCTGGACGAGGAGCTGCGCGCGGGGATCGGCCGGCTGCCGCCCCAGGACGCCGCCGCGCTGCTGGCGCGCGAGCTCGGCCGCGACGCGCTGGAGGCGTTCGTCAAGGAGCGGTTCGGGCCGGGCTGCTACGCGCTGGCGCACGCGCTGATCGCCGACCTGCCGGTGCAGGAGTTCGTCACCACCAACTACGACCCGCTGGTCGAGCTGGCCGCGCAGGGCATCGGCCGCACGCTCACCGTGCTGCCCTACGACGAGGCGGTGCCCGGCTCGCCGTGGCTGCTCAAGCTGCACGGCGACGCCGCCCACCCGCAGAGCGTCGTCCTGACCCGCGAGGAGTACCTGCAGCTCGGCGACGCGCGGGCGGCGCTGGCCGGCGTGCTGCACGCGCTGCTGCTCACCCGGCACGTGCTGTTCGTGGGCACCTCGATGCTCGACGACGACCTGATCCGCATCGCCCACCAGGTGCGCAGCGCGCTGGACGTCGACGGCGTCCGCAGCCGGCGGCGCAGCGGCACCGTGCTGGCGTTGCGCGAGGACCGGGCGCGGGCCCGGCTCTGGGAGCGCGACGTCGACACCGTGGCCATGTCCTCGACCGGGACGCCGGCGGCCGAGGCGGCGCGGCGGCTCGAGGTGCTGCTCGACCTGATCTGCTGCCTGTCCACCCCGCCGACCGGCTACCTGCTCGACCCGGCCTACCGGGGGCTGCTCAGCGAGGAGGAGACGGCGCTGGCGGAGTCGCTGCGGGCGGTGGCCGAGCACTTGCCGGACGGCGGCGACCGGTCCTGGGCCGGCGAGGAGGTGGCGGCGCTGCTGCGGCGGCTGGGCGGCGGCAGCTCGGCCGCGCACGGCGACACCGCCCCGGCCGACGAGGCCACCCGGCCGCACGACGACCGCAGGCAGGAGCAGCGTCCCGGCTGACGGCCCACGGTTGCCGCCCCGGTCCCCAGGGAAGGGCCGGGCCATGGCGTTCGACGGTGCGAAGCTGCTGACCAGGGGCTACGGGTGGCTGCCCGACCAGCGGCGGGCCCGTGCCCGGCGGACGGTGCGCACCCGGCTGGCCGGGCTGCGCGCGGTCGGCCTGGAGGGTCCGGACGCCGCCCGCTTCTTCTACGACGAGGACCACGTGCGCCGCGCGCACGCGATCCCCGAGCCGGTCCAGGCGACGCTGTTCGGCAAGGGGGCGGTGCACACCCTCGACGGCTACGAGCACCGGGTGCGCAAGGCGATGTTCGTGGCCCTGCTGCTGGGCGACGGCACCGGCCCGCTCGTGCAGCGCACCACCGCCGCCTGGGACGACGCGGTGCGCGCGTGGGCGCAGCGCCGGTCGATCGTGCTGTTCGAGGAGTCGGCGAAGGTGCTCACCGGGGCGGTGTGCCGCTGGGCCGGCGTCCCGCTGGACGACGACGAGGTGCCCGCCGTGGCCCGGGACCTGCAGGCCCTGGTCGACGGCTTCGCCACCGGCGGGCCGCGGCACTGGCGCGCCCGCCGGGCGCGCGGCCGGCGCGAGCGGTGGCTGGCGCAGCTGGTCGAGGACCACCGGGCGCAGCGGACGACGGAGGTCCCGGTCGGCTCGGCGGTCGACGTCGTGGCGCACCACCGCGACGCCGACGGGGAGCTGCTGGAGCCCCGGATCGCCGCGGTCGAGCTGCTCAACGTGATCCGGCCGACGGTGGCCGTCTCGTGGTTCGTCGCCTTCTCCGCGCACGCCCTGGTCCGCTGGCCGGGGAACCGGGAGCGGCTGGCCTCCGGCGACCCGGCGTTCGCCGAGGCGTTCGCGCACGAGGTGCGCCGGTTCTACCCGTTCGCGCCGTTCATCGGCGGCCGCGCCCCGCACGCGGTCGAGTGGGACGGTCAGCGGATCCCGGCCAACGCCGTGGTGCTGCTGGACCTGTACGGGCAGAACCACGACCCCGAGGTGTGGGGCGACCCGTACGCCTTCCGGCCCGAGCGGTTCCTCGGTCGCGACATCGGCGCGTTCGAGCTGGTGCCGCAGGGTGCCGGCGACCCGCGGTCAGGCCACCGCTGCCCCGGAGAGCAGATCACCGTGGCGCTGCTGTCGGCGCTGGCCGTGCGGCTGGCGCAGCTGCGCTTCGACGTCCCCCGGCAGGACCTGTCGATCTCGCTGCGCCGGATCCCGGCGAAGCCGGCCAGCGGCGTCGTCCTGCAGGTGCACGGCACGGACTGACCGGGGGCCCGGGCCGGGGCCGAGAGCGGCCGCGGCTGACGCGCGTGCCCCTTCCTGGCGGCGGGCCCGCGGTGGCACCGTTGCCCCGCACCGGATCGACGAGGAGGTGGCCCGTGTCCCGGACCGTCGCGCGGGGGATCGCGCTGACCGGGCTCGCCCTGATCGGGGTCGCGGTCGTCCTGCTGTGGTCCGCGGGACCGGACGGCGACGGGACCGCCGGTGCCGTGGTCCTCGCCACCGGCCTGGTGCTGCTGGCCGCCGGGAACGGGGAGCGCGCGGCTCGCCCGCCGGACGACCCGGCCCGGGCCCTGCCCCACCGTCCGTGGCGGGCGCGGCTCACCGGCTGGCTGCTCGTGCCCGGCCTGGTCGGCATGCTCGTCGCGATCGCGCTGCTCCCGGTGGTCGAGGGTGCGACGTTCGCGTGGCTCTTCGCCGCCGGCGGCGTCGCCCTGGTGGCCTGCGGTTTCCTCCTCGGCGGCCGGCTGAGCCTCACGGGGGGCGGGGCCGCCCCGTACCACTACCGCGGGTTGTCCGACCCCTCGGGGAGCTCTTCCGGTGGGGGCGGGAGCCGCCGATCCGGCGGCGGCTCGTTCGGTGGCTCCTCGCGACGCGGCGGCGGCCGGTTCTGACCTGCGCAGGCCGAGATCCCGTGATCTCGGCACCTCAGGCGCTCTGACTCGCCGAGATCACGCGATCTCGGCGAGAGGGAGGCGGGTCAAGCCGTTCCCCAGCGGGGCGCAAGCGCCGCCGGGCAGCCTCGACGGCGTCGCGAACCGTCCCGTCCGAGGAGTTGACCACCATGTCCGGCCTGTCCCGCCCCGCCGTCAAGGCCCGACTGGCCGTCGGTGCGGCTCTCGGGATCGTCGTCGCCGTCGTCTGCGGCTACTACTGGTCGTGGGACGCGAGCGGCTTCCTGCTGCTGGCCGTCCTCGGCGGCGGCATCGGCTACTACGCCGTGCTGCTCACGGTCGTCGCCCAGCTCGCCCGCGCCGCCGAGAAGGCCGCCCGGGACGACGCCGAGCCGCGCAACGTGCCGATCGGCCTCTAGGACGCCGGCGCCGGCCCGAGCCCCGCGTCGCGGGCCAGCGCCACCGCCTCGGCGCGGCTGGCCGCGTGCAGCTTGGTCAGGACGTCGGACACCCGGTTGCGCACCGTCTTCTCCGACAGGAACAGCCGCTGCGCGATCGCGACGTTGGGCAGCCCGTGCGCCACGAGGTCGAGCACCTCGCGCTCGCGGTCGGTGAGCTCGGGGAACGGCACCGCGCTCGACCGCGCCCGCGACGAGGCGAAGAAGGCCAGCACCCGGTCGGCGATCCGCGGCCCGAACACCGCCTCCGAGCGCGCGGCGGCCCGCACCGCCCGGGCGATGTCGGCGCCCTCCGACTCCTTGAGCAGGTAGCCGCGGGCGCCGGCCCGCAGCGCGGCGAACACCGAGTCGTCGTCGTCGCTCATGGTCAGCACGACCACCGAGGTGCCGGCGTGGGTGGCGGCGATGCGGGCGGTCGCCGGCAGCCCGCCGGTGCCGGGCATGCGCAGGTCCATGAGGACGACGTCCGGGCGGTGCTCGTCGACGGCGGCGACCGCGGCCTCGCCGTCGGCGGCCCGGCCCACGACCTCGATGTCGGCCTCGTCGCCGAGGGCGTCGGCGACGCCGTCGCGGTAGACGGGGTGGTCGTCGACGACGACGACCCTGATGGTGCTGTTCAGCGGGGGGCCTCCAGGGGGAGCCGGGCGCGGACCGTGGTGCCCGCGCCCGGTGCGGTGACGACCTCGAGCGTGCCGCCGAGCTCGGCGGCGCGCTCGCGCATGCTGGTGGTTCCGACACCGGGGACGGCGTCGTCGGGGACGCCCCGGCCGTCGTCGGCGACCTCGACGAGCAGGTCGCCGTCCTCGGCGGCCAGGGTGACCCGGCAGGCCGTCGCCTCGGCGTGCCGGACGGCGTTGGCGACCGCCTCGGTGGCGATCCGGTAGGCGGCCACCTCGACCGCCGCGCGCAGCTCGGGCAGCTCGCCGGCGACGACGGTGACCCGGTCGGGCTCGGCCTCGGCGGGGGCGCCGCCGGCGGGAACGGGCATGCGGTAGGCCGCGACGTGCTCCCGCAGCGCGCCCACCAGGCCCAGCTCGTCGAGCGCGGGTGGCCGCAGGTCGTCGACCACCCGGCGGACGGCGGCCACGGTGCGCCGCATCTGGTCGCGCAGCCGCCCGGCCGGCCCGGATAGCTGCTCGTCGCCGGCGAGCTTGCCGGCCAGCCGCTCCAGCTGCAGGGCCATGCCGGCCAGCTCGGGACCGACGCCGTCGTGCAGGTCGTGGCGCAGCCGGCGGCGCTCCTCCTCGCGGCCGGCGACGATCCGCTCGCGGCTGACGGTGAGGTCGGCGACCAGCCCGGCCGCCCACACCAGGATGGCCGCCCGGCGGGCGACGTCGGCGAACGCGGCCCGCTCGGTGCGCCGCCACCGCTCGCCGGGGTAGCGGTGCGTGACCCGCAGCAGGCCGACGTCGGTGCCGAGGGCGTTGAGCGGCAGGTCGGTGACGTCGCCGTCGTCGCGGCCCGGCCCGTCGGCGGCCGCGGCGGGCAGCCGGGGGTCCGCAGGGACGATGGCCACGCGCGGCAGCCGCAGCGCCCGGCGGACCTCGTCGGCCAGCGACTGCAGCGCCTCGGCGGGTCCGCCGGCCAGGTCCAGCGACGTCCCGACCCGGTCGGCGACGGCGAGCGGGTCGCGCCGTTCGCCGTAGAGCAGCCGCTCGACGGCGCGCTGCGCCCGCTCCCAGAGCGCGGCGGCGGCCAGCGCGCTCAGCGCGACGACGGCGACCGCGATCCTCCGCTCGCCGGTGGACAGCTCCCCGGCGGCGGCGACGACGGCGGCGTAGGCCAGCACGAGCAGCGTCGAGAGCACCGTGAAGACGACGGCCCGGCTGGCGACCAGGCCGACGTCGAACAGGCCGTGCCGCAGCACGGCGATCGCGATGGCGACCGGGACGGCGGCGAAGCCGGCCGCGAACAGCGCGATCTCCACCGCGCGGGGGGCGGTGAGCACGAACGTGCCGAGGACGCACACGAGCAGCGCCGACGTGCCGAGGACGAGCCACTGCAGCTGGGTGCGCTCCGTGCCGGTCGAGCGGCGCATGCGGACGACCAGGGCGGCCACGCCGAGCGGCGCCCCGAGCAGGAAGGCGCTCATGGCGCCGATGCGCAACGCGTACTCGGGCACCAGCGTCGTGGTGACCGACAGCGGGTTGGCGAGGTCCTCGGAGAAGTCCGACGACTGCCGCAGCATCGCCCCCACCGTGGCGATCGCGACCAGCGTGACGAGCACCCGCGCGACCGGCCGCCAGCGGGGCGAGGGCAGCCGACCGGTCGGGAAGTACAGCGGGACCAGCGCGATGATCGCGTAGTAGGGGGCGAACCCCCAGGCGGTGAGCCACGCGGCGAAGCCGCCGAGCGGCCCGTCCGCACCGTGCTCGAGCGCCGTGCCGACCGCGTAGTCCGCCGAGAGCAGGTACGGGCCGGTGATCGCCGTCGTCATGAGCAGCCAACCGACCGTGTTGCCGGGCGCCCGGCGCAGGACCAGGGCGGCCACCGGCGGGTAGAGCAGGCCCAGGATGGCGTCGGCGGGGTCGACGGGGATGCCGTCGCCGAGCACGGCCAGCCCGATCGCCACCGCGGTGCCGGCGACGCCGACCAGCGCGAGCAGCCCGGGCACCCAGCGGGGCACCCGGCTCGCGGTGGACCCCGGCTCCGGCACGCGCGACATCCTGCCTGCCGCACCGGGGCTTTCGGTGCAGAAAGCACCGGATCGTGTCGGGGACACCGCTGCCCGGGACTCCGGGACGGCGGGCCCTGGGGGCGGGGACGCCGGGCGGGAGAGCTTCTAGCCGTTCCGCACGACCCCCGAACCCCGGAAGGACACCCCGATGACCGCGTCCACCGAGCCGACCGCCGTCGCGGCCGCGCCGAGCACCGAGGTCACGCCCGGCAGCCGCTTCCGCCGGATCGGCGGTGGGCTCTCGCTCATCGCCTCCGGCACGCTCGTCTGCCTCAGCCTGGCGATGATCCCCTTCGAGAACAACACCGACGCCGAGTACCTGCAGGTCGGCGCCGAGCACACGCAGCTCACGCTGTGGGCCGCCGTCGTGCTGCACTACGGCTACCTGCTGCTGCTGCCCGCGGCGCTGACCCTCGTGCACCTGGCCCGCCGCCGCGCGAGCAGGACCGCCATCGCCGCGATGCTGTTCGCCGGCCTCGGGGCGGGGTTGTCGGGCATCGTGGCCGTCGACTTCTACGACGTCGCGCTGGCCACCACGCTCCCCGCCGACCAGGCGCTGCAGGTCTACGAGGCGGCCGGTGGCTACGGGCAGGGTGCGCTGTTCAACCTGCCGGCGGTCTTCGGCCTGCTGATCGGCACCAACCTGGCCGTGTTCGCCGCGTGGCGGGCCAGGGCCATCCCGGTGTTCCCGCTGGTCCTCGGCCTGGTCGGCTGGCTGGTCTTCTTCTTCTTCGCCAACGACGCGTGGCTGCCCACCCTGAGCACCGCGCTGGTCGCGATCTCGCTGGCCTGGTGCGGCGTCATCGTCCTGCGGATGCGGGACGAGGCCTGGGACCGCGCCTGATCCCCGCCCGGGCGGAGGCCCGGAGCGCAGGAACCCTGCGCTCCGGGCCTCCGCTCACGCGTGCGCCAGGGCCGAGAGGTAGGGCGGCAGCTCCCCGGGGTGGACGACGGCCAGCGCGCGGGTCGCGCGGGTGAGCGAGACGTACAGGTCGCTGAGCCCGCGCACCCCCTCGGCCACGATCCCCGCCGGGTCGACGACGAGCACCGCGTCGAACTCCAGCCCCTTCGCCGCCTCCGGCGCCAGGACGACGGGGCCGGCGGTGAGGTCGGCGTGCGCGTCGGCCGACGTCCCGGGCAGCCGCGCGGCCACCGCCTCGGCCACCGCGTCCAGCCGGCTCGGCGGGACGAGCACGGCGAGCGTGCCGCCCTCCGCCGCCAGCCGGGCCGCCGCCGCCGCGGCCCGCGCGGGCAGCTCGGCCTCCTCGACCCGCTCCGCCGTCGGGTGCTCCCCGGTGGCCCGCACCGAGCGCGGCGGCTCGGTGCCGGCCCCGCTCGCGGCCAGCACGCCGGCGGCCACGGCCATGATCTCCGCCGGCGTCCGGTAGTTGACGGTGAGCTGCTCGATCCGCCACCCGTCGCCGAGGTGCGGCCGCAGCGTGTCCTCCCACGAGGTCGCCCCCGCCGCCGAGCCGGTCTGCGCGACGTCGCCGACGACGGTCATCGAGCGGGTCGGCACCCGCCGCAGCACGGTTCGCCACGCCATGGCCGAGAGCTCCTGCGCCTCGTCGACGACGACGTGGCCGAAGGTCCAGGTGCGGTCGTCGGCGGCCCGCTCGGCGGCGGTGCGGGTGTCGACGACGGCCTGCCGCTCGGCGAGCAGCTCGGCGTCGAGCACGTCACCGGCCGAGAGGAACTCCGCCTCCTCGTCGACGTCGACGTCGGTCGACTGCGAGCCGAGCAGGATGTCCAGGGTCTCCTGGGCCTGCCGCACCAGCATCTCCCGCTGCCGGTCGGCGCGGGCCTGCCGGGCCGGGTCGACGCCGAGCAGCTCGTCGGCCTCCTCGAGCAGCGGGACGTCGGCCGGGGTCCACGCCGCGCCCGCCGGGCGGTGCAGCAGCGCCCGCTCGGCGTCGGACCAGCCGCGGGTGGCGGCCCGGATCCGCCGCGGTGAGGCGTACAGCTCGGCGAGCAGCCGCTCGGGGGTCAGCCGCGGCCACAGCCGGTCGATCAGCTCCCGCACCGACGGCTCCGCGGCCACCTCGGCGCGCAGGTCGTCGAGGTCGTGCCGGCTGAACAGGGTGCCGCCGCCGAGCGGGTCGGCCCCGAGCTGCTCGGCGTACCGGCGGGCCAGGATGTCGACCACCTCGCGGGCGAACACCGACCGGCCCTCGTTGTGCAGCCGCCGGCCCGCGCGTCCGCGGGTGCGCGCGGCCTTGGCGTCGGCCGGCCGGAACTCCACCTTGGTCCGGTCCACGACGACGGTCTCGGTGCCGGTCGGCAGCTCCTGCCGGTCGCGGACCGCGGCCCGGACGACGTCGGCCATCGCCAGCCGGCCCTTGACCTCCGCGACCTCCGGCGGCTCCGACCCCGTCGCGGTCAGCCCGGGCCGCAGCGAGGCGAGGTCGCGCAGCAGCACGCCGGTCTCGCCGAGCGAGGGCAGCACGTCGGCGATGTAGCGGAGGAACGTCGTCGACGGGCCGACGATGAGCAGGCCGCTGCGGGCCAGCCGCTCGCGGTGGGTGTAGAGCAGGTAGGCGGCGCGGTGCAGGGCGACCGCCGTCTTGCCGGTGCCCGGCCCGCCCTGGACGACGAGCACGCCCTTGGCGTCGGCCCGGATGATCCGGTCCTGCTCGGCCTGGATGGTGCGGACGATGTCGGTCATCCGGCCGGTGCGCTGCGCGGTGAGCGCGGCCAGCAGCGCCGACTCGCCGGTCAGCCCCGAGGAGGTCGCCGCCGCCGGGTCGTCGGGGTCGAGCACCTCGTCGCTCACGCCGACGACGCGGCGGCCGCGGGTGCGGATGTGCCGGCGGCGGGCGACGCCGAGGTCGTTGAGGGCGGTGGCGACGTAGAACGGCTGGGCGGCCGGGGCGCGCCAGTCGACGAGCAGCGGCTCGTCGCCGTCGTCGGACGGGAGACCGATCCGGCCGACGTAGCGCGCCCCGGTCGCCTCCTCGCGCAGGTCCAACCGGCCGAAGACCAGGCCGCTCTCCGCCGCGTCGATCGCCGCCATCCGGGCGGTCTGGAAATTGGCCGTGGCCTCCCGCTCACCGACCGACTGCGGGGTCGTCGGCCGGGTGGCGAGCGCCTCGCGGAGCCGGCGCACCGCCAGCTCTCGGGCCTCGTCGAGCCGCTGGTAGCGCGCCGTGACCGCGTCCTGCTCGGCGGTCAGCTCCCGGTCGGCACCGGCCGGGGGGACGGCGTCGGATCGAGTCCTCGACAATTCCTGCTCTCTCCGTTAGAATGTGCGCAATTCACCGCGAATTGCGCATTTCGCGCGCCGCGCAGCAATTGACCATTGTGCGCAGGTCCCCCGCCGGTTGTCACCCGACCCGGGCGGCATGTCGCGCTATCGTCGGGTCTCGTGGGCGTCGGGCTGCTCGTCGCGCTGACCCTGCCGGGGCTGGTGCTCCTGCTGGTCGCCGTCGCCGTGCTCGAGCAGGTGGCCGCACGGGTCGGCCGCCGCGGACCGCTGTCGCGCCGCCGCCGCTCGGCGCTGTCCGCCGGGGGCATGGACGTCTTCTCGGCCGCGCTCGCCCCCGGTCGCGCGGTCGACCTCGAGCAGCAGCGCGTCCGGGAGCTGCGCCGGGACGACGTCGAGGACGGCGCGCCGCCGGCCCGGATCGACCTCGACGGCGGCGCCGCCTACCTGTGACACGCGGCATGTGAGCGATCACATGCACGTTGACCCGCGCAAACCGAAGCGCAACCTCGAGGTCACGGAGCCGTCACCTCCGCTTCCTACCGTCGTCCTCGACCGCCACCGAGGGGGACGAGATGAGCACCACGACCGAGGAGCGGCAGGCCGGCACCTGGACCTGCCCGAACTGCCGGAGCGAGACGCGGGCGCCGCGCAAGCGCTGCACGGACTGCGGCACCTCCCGCTACTAGAAGGACCCCGCTGCAGGGCCCCACGCCTCGCACGCGCGGGGTGGGGCGCTGCAGCGGGGCCTCGAGAGGACTGCGTCCTAGACCGCGGGGGGAGCACCGCGCAGCTTGACGACGGCGGCGCGGTAGCGCCCGTGGCCGACGAGCCGCCACGCCCACCGGCGGGGAGCGGGCAGGCCGGAGAGCAGCCGGGCGCGGTCCGCGGCGCAGGCGTCCTCGAGCGCCAGGCCGAGGACGAGGGTCTGCTCGCGGGGCGTGAGGTCGGAGCGGACCGAGCGGGCGATGCCGGCCCACGCCGAGGCGTCCAGGCTCCCCTCGAGCAGCGGGTGCAGCACCTGCTCCTCGCGGGCGGTCTGCGCGTCGACCGCGTTCGCCAGGTCCAGGCAGGCCATGGCGAAGCCGTCGCGGGCCGAGCAGGTCTCGGCGACCGCCCACTGCCGGGCCGCGGTGGAGAGGTCGCGCACCGCGTGGTCGATCCGTCCGCAGCTGGTGGTCCACTCGGCGACCGCCGCGGCGAGGGCGGCGTCGTCCCCGAGCGCCCGCTGCAGGGCGGGCCAGAGCAGCTCGCGCTCCACCCGGTGGTGGTGCAGCAGCACCCGCCCGACGAGGTCGGCGTGCCCGGTCAGCGCGGCGGTGCGGGCCGGCTCGCCGGCGGGCGCCCAGGTGGCCAGCTCGGCCAGCGTGCGCAGCTCGCGGCGCACCAGCTGGTGCACCACGCGCTGGTGGGCGACGGCGCGGCAGGACGTCGGGGCGGACCCCGGCGCCGGGGTCGCCGGCGGGCGGGAGGAGCGGGGGAGGACCGCGGTGGCGGTCATGGGACACCTCGTTCGCGTCGAGTTCTGGTCGTCTCCGACTCGGATCGGGCAGCAGAGTAGGGAGCCCGGTGTCCCGGCCGACAGGGATTTCTGTCCCGTTCCGGGCCGGGACGCCGGAAATCATCCGCGTGGCGCAGGCGGACGGCGACCGGGTCCGCCGCAGGGGTGAGCGGGGGTCCGCCGCAGGGCGGACGTTCCTGTGCCGCTTGCGCTTGTCGGCTTCCCCGGACCCAACCACGATGAGGCGATGGACGTCGTGACGCGCAACCGGGTGCGCGAGCGCGGCCTCCCGGGTGGCCGGCCCGTGCTGTTCGCGCACGGCTTCGGCTGCGACCAGGAGATGTGGCGGTTCGTGGCGCCGGAGTTCGAGCGGGACCACCGCGTCGTCCTGTTCGACCACGTCGGCTCGGGCGGCTCCGACCTGGCCGCCTACGACTTCGGCAAGTACGCCTCGCTGCGCGGCTACGCCGACGACGTCGTCGAGATCTGCCGCGAGCTCGGCCTCGCCGACGTCGTCTTCGTCGGGCACTCGGTCAGCGCCATGATCGGCGTCCTGGCCCTGCAGCAGGCGCCCGGGCTGTTCGGGGCGATGGTGATGATCGGCCCCAACCCGCGCTACGTGGACGCCGAGGGGTACGTGGGCGGGTTCAGCCGCGAGGGGATCGCCGACCTGCTCGACGCGCTGGACAGCAACCACCTCGGCTGGTCGGCGCAGATGGCGCCGGTGATCATGGGCAACCCCGACCGCCCCGAGCTGACCGAGGAGCTGACCAACAGCTTCTGCCGGACCGACCCGGACATCGCCCGGCAGTTCGCCCGGGTCACGTTCCTCTCCGACAACCGCGACGACCTGCCCGGGGTCGCCGTCCCCACCCTGGTGCTGCAGTGCAGCGACGACGTCATCGCCTGCGACGCGGTCGGCGAGTACGTGCACCGGCGCATCCCGGGCAGCACGCTCACCCGGCTGGCGGCGACCGGCCACTGCCCGCACCTGTCGGCGCCGGAGGAGACGGTGGCCGCGATGAAGGCGTTCCTGGGACCGTGACCGGGGTGGACGTCGGCGGCCGCGACCCGCGGCTCGAGCTCTCGCGGCTGCTCGAGGAGGACCCGGCCGACCTCTACGAGAACGCGCCGTGCGGCTACCTGTCCACGCTGCCCGACGGCACGGTCGTCAAGGTCAACCACACCTTCTGCGCGTGGACCGGCCGGCCGGCCCGCGACGTGCTCGGCAGCCGGTTCCAGGACCTGCTGACCATCGGCGGGCAGGTGTTCCACGAGACCCACCTGGCGCCGCTGCTGCGCCTGCAGGGCGCGGTGCGGGAGATCGCGCTCGACGTCGTCCGGGTCGACGGGTCGGCGCTGCCGTGCCTGCTCAACGCCGTCGAGGTCCGCGACGACGCCGGGGCCCCGCTGCTGGTGCGCGCGACGCTGTTCGACGCCACGGCCCGACGGCGGTACGAGCGGGAGCTGCTGGGCGCCCAGCGGGCCGCGGAGGACTCGGAGGCCCGCTCGCGGACCCTGCAGGCGGTCGTCTCGGACCTGGCCGCCGCCACCACGGTCGCCGACGTGGCCGGCGTGATCGTCGAGCACGGCCGGCGCGCCCTGCACGCCCCCGGGGCGGCGCTGCTGCTGCTCGAGGACCCCGCGCCGGACTCGGTGGAGGAGCCGCCGCTGCGCCTGGTGCGGGCCGACGGCCTGACGGCGTCGCTGCTGGAGCAGCTCCGGGAGGCCGCGCGCGGCCGGCTGGCGCTCGAGCTCGCCGGCGGGGTGCGCGCGGTGCCGGTCGACGCCCGGCTGCAGGAGCTCCAGCCGGTCGTCGCCGAGGAGATGGCGGCCGCCGGGCTGACCGACCTGGTCGTCGTCCCGGTGTCGGCGCACGGCCGGCGGCTCGGTGTGCTGCTGCTGGGGCTGGGCAGCGGCGGCGACGGCCTGATCAGCCTCGAGGAGCCGGTGACCGGGGTGCACCGCCCGCTGCCCGCGCCCGACGTCGACCTGCTGCGGACCCTCGGCCGGCAGGCCGGGCAGGCGCTCGAGCGGGCGCGGCTGCACGAGCAGGCCACCCGGGCGGCCGAGCGCTCGGCGTTCCTGCTGGAGGCGGCGCGGCTGCTGGCCGGCGCGGCCGACGTCACCGACGTGGTCGACCGCCTGGCCGGGCTGGCCGTCGAGCGGCTGGCCGACCTGTGCCTGATCGACCTGGCGACCGACGCCGGCGTCACGCGGGTGGCGGCGCGGCACGGCGACCCGGGGCGCCAGCCGCTGGTCGAGGAGCTGCGCACGCGGCACGTGCCGCACCGGGAGCGGCCGCACCCGAGCACCGAGGCGATGCGCCGGCTGCGCACCGAGTGGATCCCCGAGCTCACCGACGAGGGGCTGGCCCGGATCACCGACGACCAGCACCTCGCCGTGGTCCGCCGGCTCCAGGTGCGCAGCCTGATCAGCGTCCCGCTCGTCGCGGAGGGGCGCGCGCTCGGTGCCCTCACCCTGGGCAACGACCGCGGCCGGCCGGGCTTCACCGCGGCCGACGTCGAGGTGGCCGAGCAGCTGGCGCTGCAGGTGGCGCTGGTCGTCGACCGGGCGCAGCGCTACGAGCTCGACGTCCGCACGTCGCACACGCTGCAGGCGAACCTCCTGCCGCCGCCCCCGCCGGCGGTCGAGGGGCTGGAGCTGGCGGTGCGCTACCTGCCCGCGACGCGGGGCGTCGACATCGGCGGCGACTTCTACGACGTCGTCGTCCTGCCCGGCCACGTGGTGGCGCTGGCGGTCGGCGACGTCGTCGGCCACGACATCACCGCGGCGGCCACCATGGGCCAGCTGCACAGCGTCTACCGGGCGCTGCTGGCCGACCGGCCGTCGCCGAGCGCGGTCATCGACCGGCTGCAGGCCAGCTGGTCGCTGCTCGGGCTGCAGCGGATGGCGACGGCGCTGTTCGGGACGCTGGACCCCGTCACCGGCCAGCTGCGGATCGCCTCGGCCGGGCACCTGGCGCCGCTGCTCATCACCGGGGGGCACGCCGAGCTGCTGCCGGTGCAGCCCACCCGGATGCTGGGCGCGCCGCCGGCGCCGGCGCCGGCCGTGGAGTGGGCCGGCGTCCTGCCACCGGGGGCGACCCTGGTGCTCTACACCGACGGGCTGGTGGAGAGCCGGGACGCGGACCTCGACGACGGCCTGGCCCGGCTGCTCGAGGCGGCCGCGCGCACCGGCGACCCCGATCCGGACGAGGTCTGCGACCGGCTGCTGGCCGAGCTGACCGGCCCGTTCCGCGCCGACGACATCGCGCTGCTGGCGCTGACCCGCCTACCCGGTTGAGAAAGGGGCCGCCGGGCGAGGATCGTGGGGGCAGCACGGCTCCGGGGGAGGCGCCATGGAACGCGACGACGCGATAGCTCAGGCCCTCGACGGCGCGACGGGGGACTACGCCGTCTCCGGCGACGCCATGCGCTGGTCGCCGGACCTGGCCGAGCAGCCCGCCCGCTCGCCGCTGGGCGGCGGCCTGCCCGGCGTCGACGTCGCGGCCGGTCTCGGGTCGGTGCTCGGGCTGGACGCCGCCGGTGTGCGCCGGCTGGTCTCCGGCGCGCTGTTCTCCCTCACCGCCGCGGCCAGCGACGTCGTCAGCGAGCTGCGGCAGCTCACCCGCGGGCCGTCGGCGGACGACGACCGGGACCGCTGACCTCGCGCGGCCGCCGCCCCGGCCCTCTGGCAGGGTGCGGGCATGAGCTCGTCCTTGACGCTGGCACCGGCGCCGCGGTCGGAGGCGGCGGAGCGGGTGCGCGAGGAGGTGCGCGAGTTCCTGGCCGCCGAGCTCGCCGCCGGGTCGTTCACCACGCACGTCGACACCTGGCTGTCCGGGGTGGACCCCGCCTTCTCGAGGAAGCTCGGCGAGCGCGGCTGGCTGGGCATGACCTGGCCGAAGCGGTACGGCGGGCACGAGCGGACGGCGATGGAGCGCTACGCCGTCACCGAGGAGCTGCTCGCCGTCGGGGCGCCGGTCGCCGCGCACTGGATCGCCGACCGGCAGTCCGGGCCCAACCTGCTGCGCTACGGCACCGAGGCGCAGCGGGAGCAGCTGCTGCCGCGGATCGCGGCGGGGGAGTGCTTCTTCGTCATCGGGATGTCCGAGCCGGACTCGGGCTCGGACCTCGCGTCGATCCGCACCCGCGCCACCCGCAACGGCGACGGCGACTGGGTGGTCACCGGCGCCAAGGTGTGGACGTCGAACGCCCACCACTCGCACTACGCGATCGTGCTCGTGCGCTCCTCGCCGGCCGACCCGGCGAACCGGCACGCGGGTCTCTCGCAGCTGCTGGTCGACCTGACGCTGCCCGGGATCACGGTCAACCCGATCCGGATCCTCGACGGCGGCCACCACTTCAACGAGGTGGTGTTCGACGACGTCGTCGTCCCCGCCGACATGCTGCTCGGCGAGGAGGGCAACGGCTGGCACCAGGTGACCGCGGAGCTGGCGTTCGAGCGGTCGGGGCCGGAGCGGTTCCTGTCGACCTACCCGCTGATCGCCGAGTTCGCCCGCCGGGTCGCCGACTCGGGCGACCCGGCCGGGGTGGCGACGCTGGGCCGGCTGTCGGCGCGGCTGCTGGCGCTGCGCCAGATGTCGCTGCGGATCGCCGCGGCGCTCGACCGCGGGGAGCTGCCGAACATCCCCGCGGCGCTGGTCAAGGACGTCGGGACGACGTTCGAGGCCGACGTGATCGACGAGGTGCGCCGGGTGGTGGAGGTGACGCCGTCGCTGGGGTCGCCGGACCCGATGGCGCGGGCGCTGGCCGAGGCGCAGCTGCACGCCCCGGGCTACACGCTGCGCGGCGGGACGAACGAGATCCTCAAGGGGATCGTGGCGCGTGGACTGGGGCTCCGGTGAGCGATCAGGACCTGGTGGTCGAGACCGTCCGCGACATCCTCGCCGGGCACGAGCCGTTCGTGCTCACCCCCGACCGGCCGTGGGACGAGGGGCTGTGGGCCGCGCTCACCGACGCCGGCCTGACCGCTGTCGGCATCCCCGAGAAGGCCGGGGGCTCCGGCGGCGAGCTGGCCGACGCCGTCGCCGTCGTCGCCACCCTGGCCGTCGGCGCGGCCGCGGTGCCGGCGGCCGAGCAGCTGCTCGTCGCCGGCCCGGCGCTGGTGGCCGCGTCGGTCGAGCACACCGACCTCGACCGGCCGCTGACCTTCGCCGTCGCGGACGCGGTGACGACGACGGCCTCCGACGACGGCGACGGCCCGGGGCGGTTCCTCCTCACCGGGACGGCGACCGACGTGCCGTGGGCCGGCGTGGCCGGGCGGGTCGCCCTCCTGGCGCGACCCCCGGCCGGCCTCGACGGCGCGCTGCTCGCCCTGGTCGACGCGACGGGGCTCGAGGCGACGGCCGCGGCCAACCTGGCGGGGGAGCCGCGCGGGTCGTTCGTGCTCGACGGCGTGCCCGCCACCGGCGCGGTCCTCACCCCGGCCCAGGCCGAGGGGCTGCGGGCCCGGTTCGCCCTGGCGCGGGCGGTGCAGCTCTCCGCCGCGCTGCAGCAGGTGCTGGACTGGACGGTGCAGTACGCCGGGGAGCGGCACCAGTTCGGCCGGCCGCTGGGCAGGTTCCAGGCGATCCAGGTGGAGCTCGCCGAGATGGCCGGCGAGGTCACCGCGGTCGCCGCGCTGGTCGACGCGGCGGTCCAGGCGCTCGGCCGGGGCGAGGACGTGCTGCTGCCGGCCGCGGCGGCCAAGGTGCGCGCGGGCGCCGCGGTGGAGGTGGTCGCCCGGCTGGCCCACCAGGTGCACGGCGCGATCGGCTTCACCCAGGAGCACAAGCTGCACCATCTGACCCGGCGGCTGTGGTCGTGGCGCGACGAGGCCGGCGGCGAGCTGCACTGGTCGCGGGTGCTCGGCGGTGGGCTGCTGGCCGGCGGCGCCGAGGGGCTCTGGCCGGCGCTGACCAGGGTGGTCTGAGGATGCTGGTGCTCTGCCCACCACGGTGGGCAGAGCACCAGCACGCCGGGCTACACCAGTTCGGGCACCCTCAGGTGGGCCAGCACCAGTTCGAACTCCGCCACCTCGGTGATCTCGCCGCCGGTGGCGCGCGTGAACTCCTCCCGCAGGCCACGGCCGGCGTCGGCGGCGCGCATCATCGCGTCCCGGCTCTCGTAGGTGGCCGCGGTCGCGGAGCGGCCGGTCATGCGGTCGACCATGACGCTGACGCTGCAGAAGCCGGGCAGCTCCTCCATCCGCGGGATCATCATGCGGAACGTCTCCATGGTGCTCTGCATGTCCGCCGGGTCGCCGCGGCCCCAGATCACGCGCGAGCACGCGCCCTCGCCGGCCTCGTGCACCCGGTGCATGAGCGCGATCTCCCACTCGTTGACCTCGGGCTTCGGGTCCCCGAGCAGCTCCACCGCCCGGGCCCGGCTGGCCTTGACCGCCTCGGCGCTGGCCCGCATCGCCTCCTCGGTCTCCCACGCCGTCGTGGCGATGCAGCGGCCGGTGTCGCGGTCGCAGAGCATCGACAGGCCGACGCAGCCGTCCAGGCCCATCACCATGGGCATCACTTCGTCGCGTACGTAGGCGATCCCCTCGTCGAGGCGTGACGGGTCGCCTCGCACGGTGGTGGAACGGGCGTACATGCCACCACTCCTTCCGCAGCGTCGGCGACGCCCGGGCGGCGTCGCCGCACGGGTCACTGTCCTCGCCCTGCCGGGCGGGGGGCAACGGTCCGCTACACCAGCTCGGGCAGGCGCAGGTGGGCCAGGACGAGCTCGAACTCCGCGACGTCGTCAATGTCGAAGCCGTGGCTGGCGGCGAACCGGTCGCGCAGCGCCAGTCCCCGCTCGGCCGAGGCGTCCATCGCCGCCCGGCTCACGTAGCTCACCGTCGCCACCGCCCGGCCCGAGGCGCGGTCGACGAACACGCTCACCCCGCAGAACCCCTCCATCTGCTCCAGCTGGGGCGGGATCGTCGTCCGCCACGCCTCGAGGATCCGCTCGAGGGCGCCGGTCTGGGCCCGGCACCAGATCACCCGTGCGCAGGCGCCCTCGCCGGTCTCGCGCACCCGGTGCATGGCGGCGATCTCCCACTCCTCGGTGACCGGGGCGGGGTCACCGACGAGCTCGGCGGCGCGCCGGCGCAGGTCGGCGACGTCCTGCTCGGTGGCGTGCAGCGCGGTCTCGTCGGCCCAGGCGGAGGTGACGACGCAGCGCCCCGCCTCCCGGTCGCAGAGCATCGAGACGCCGACGCAGCCGCTCATCCCCGACAGCGCCGGCAGCGCCTCCGTGCGGACGAAGGCGATCGCGTCGTCCACGGTCTGCGGATCGCCCTGGAGCGTGGTGGAACGGGCGTACATGCCGCGGCTCCTCTCCCGAAGCGGCGACGCCCCTGCGGCACCGCCGCGGGAGTCACTGTCCTCGGAGGGGGCAGCGGCGGGCAACATGCTCCCCATGGCCGGAGCGACCCACACCCACCGCCTCGACCTCGACGACGCGACCGTCCGCGAGTGGGACGCCACCGTGCTCGCCGTCGACCCCGAGCGGGGGATCGTGCTCGACCGGTCGGCCTTCTACCCCGGCGGCGGGGGCCAGCCGCCGGACGAGGGCGTGCTGCTGTGGGGCGGCGTGCGCACCCGGATCGCCGGCACCCGCAAGGGCGATGAGCTCTACCTGGTGCCGGTCGAGGGCGATCCGGTGCCGCCGCCGGGGACGGCGGTCCACGGCGCGCTCGACGACGAGCGGCGGACCGCGCTGATGCGCACGCACTCGGGTCTGCACGTGCTCACCGGCGTCGTCTTCCGCGACTTCGGTGCGCTGGTGACCGGCGGGAACATGGAGCCGCTGACCGCGCGCATGGACTTCGACCTCGCCGAGGTGCCGCCCGACTTCAAGGACCGGGTCGCCGAGGCGGTCAACGCCGAGATCACCGCCGACCGGCCGATCGAGGTGAGGACGCTGCCGCGCGAGGAGGCGTTCGCGATCCCCGACATCATCCGGACGGCGACCAACCTGCTGCCCCCGGACATCGAGGTGGTGCGGATCGTCGACATCGTCGGGCTCGACACCCAGGCCGACGGCGGCACGCACGTGGCGTCGACCGCGATGGTCGGCCGCGTCGAGGTCGTGAAGATGGAGAACAAGGGCCGCGGCTTCCGCCGCCTCCGCGTCCGCGTCGTCTAGACAGGGGCCGTCCGGACCGCTGCGCCCACCTCGGGCCCGACCAGGGCGGTGAGGACGTCGTCGAGCCGGCCCGCGTGCAGCCGTGCGAAGAAGTCGGTGGCCCACTCGCGCGGCAGGGTCAGCCATCGGATCCCGCACGGGCCCTCGACGCGGATGACGTAGGCCCACCACGTCGCCGACACCACCTCGGTGCGGACGTCGCCCGCCCGGTGCCCACCGAGGTCCAGCGGGTGCAGCCCCACAGCATCGGCGTCGGACGCCGCCGGGGCGGGGTCCTCCAGCGGCAGCGGCAGCCGGCCGGCGGCGACGGCGCGCAGGTCGGCGAGGTCATCGGCGGCGAGCAGCGCGGCCAACCGGGGCGCCAGGAGCTCGACCACCGCCGCCAGGTGGGCGCCGGCGGTGGTGGGACCGCGTCGGGTCCGCAGCGGAGCGCCCCGGCCTGCGGCGTAGAGGTCGGAGCCGAACGCCGTCCGGTCGACGTAGGTGCCGTACCGCTGGCGCGATGCCTCGGTGCGGACCCGCAGGCGGGGCGGGAGGTCGCGGACCGGCGTCGACGCGCACAGCCCGGCGACCGCCACCACGACGGCGACGACGTGCCGCAGGCCGCGGCCCTCGAGGTGCTCGCCGCAGATCTCGAGCCGGCCGGGACGCGGACGCACCAGCAGGCCGGGCGAGGAGGCCCGGTCGAGGAGCAGCATCAGGGCGGGGGCGAACCGCTCGACGACCAGCCGGGCCGTGCTCCGGACCATCGCGTCGGGGACGGCGACGCTGACGTGCGTGGAGTAACCGGTCAGCGCCGTCCCGGCCGGCAGCGCGGCCGTGAGGAACTCCCGACCGCGGTGCGCCCACGCCGCGACCTCCGCCGGCGCACCCGGCCCGACAGCGACCGGTGGGGTGACCACCTCGGCCTCCGCGCCATCGGCGGTGACCACCCCGCCCCACGGCCCGCGCGCGGCGTGGGGATCGCCCGGGTCCATCCGGCGCCCGAGCGGGAGGGCGTCGACGAGGTCGCGGAAGTCGAGGACCCGGCCGGCCGCGTCGCGCACCTCGTACTCGTGCTCGACGCCGCAGACCGGGCGCGCGTCGGCGCGCAGCCTCGTGGTCAGGTCGACGGTCACGCCGAGGCGAAGGTGTAGCGCCCGAGGTAGATGCCGCACTGCGCGCCGCTGAGACCGGGGAGCACCGGGACCGCCGAGTCCTCCACCCACTCCCCGGCGATCACCGGCGCCAGGGGATCGCCGCTGACCGTGAAGGTCACGGTGCTGGTGATCTCACCGCCGACGCAGTCGGCGGTGGACCAGTTGACCGGTCCGGTCAGCGTGGCCGCGTACCCGGTGCCGGTGGGCGTGCCGACGAGCGGCAGCACGCACTGGCCCGGAGCGGCGCAGTGCTCCACGGTGCAGGGCCCGGTGCCGTCGCACGGCCCGGTCAGCGTCCACGTGCGCTGCCGCACCTCGCCGACGGTGCCGAACGTCGGATCGGGGGCGAACCCGGGCGGCGCCGTGATGGCCACGGTGGTGAGGGTCATCGGCACGGTTCGCGGCCCGGGGTCCACGGGCGGGGGTGGGGTCGGTTCCGGCGTCGGCTCCGGGTCGGTCGCCGCGGCCGACGTCGAGGACGCAGCCACCCCGGCCGGAGCCGGCGTCGCGCCGTCGCGCGTCAGCAGGACCGCGGCCAACGCACCGGCGACGACGAGCACCCCGGCCGTGACCAGTGCGACGGTCTGCTTGGGAGAGCGCGCCGAGCGGCCCTTGTCCGCCCGTCCACCGGGGTCGCCGAGGAGCGGCTTGCCGGTGCGCAGGTCCCGCTCCACCGGCACGCCCGTCTTCGCGGGAGGGGCGCTGTCGGACACGGTGGGCCGCGGCACGGCGGGCCCGACGGGCCGGCTCACCGCGGGCTGGGGGAGTCGTCCGGCCGATGCTCGGTGCGGACGGCACCGCCCACCACCGGCGGGAAGGAGTGCCCGGGCGCCGCCGGCGGCGGGACGGGGTGCCCGGCGGCCGCCGGTGCGGCGGGAGCCGCCCCGTCGTCCTTCGGCGGCCCGAAGGCGTGGTCGCCGTCCTTCGGGGCGCCGGCCGGCGGGGCGCCGTCCTTGGCCCAGACCGGTTCGCCGACCTTTGGTGCGCCCGGCAGGCGCGCGTCGTTCCCGATCAGGGAATTGCCCTTCTCACCCATGGTCGTTCTCGCTTCTCCCGGTGCCCGCGCGACGGGCGTGTGACCGGGGAGTGTGACCGTGGGTGAGCGGCGCGGGAGCTGAGGTCACCCGATCGTGCGGACGGCGGGCGCTCGGACCACCCGAAGGCGTCAGCGGTGGGCGATGCCGCCGGGGCCGTGGTCGGCGGGGACCGTCTCCTCCTCGGGCGGCGGCCCGGGCGGGGTCCCGTCGCCGAACGGCCGGCCGCCGAGCTCCTCGCGCCCGTGCGGGGTCAGCCAGTTCGCCGTGTCCGGGCCCTTCGGGATCACCTGCGTCGGGTTGATGTCGGCGTGGACGACGTAGTAGTGCTCCTTGATCTGCGGGAAGTCGATCGTGTCGCCGAAGCCGGGGGTCTGGAACAGGTCGCGGGCGTAGGCCCACAACGCCGGGAACTCGGTCAGCTTCTGCCGGTTGCACTTGAAGTGGCCGTGGTAGACGGCATCGAAGCGGGCCAGCGTCGTGAACAGCCGGACGTCGGCCTCGGTGATCGAGCCGCCCATCAGGAACCGCTGCCCGGCGAGCCGCTCCTCCAGCCAGTCCAGCGCGGTGAACAGCCGGTCGTGGGCCTTGTCGTAGGCCCGCTGCGAACCGGCGAAGCCGCAGCGGTACACGCCGTTGTTGACCTCGGTGTAGATCCGCTGCATCACCTCGTCCATCTCGTCGCGCAGCGGCTCCGGGTAGAGCTCGGGCGCGCCCTCGCGGTGGAACGCCGTCCACTCGGTGGACAGGTCGAGGGTGATCTGCGCGAAGTCGTTGGTGACGACGGCCTTGGTGGGGACGTCGACCAGGGCCGGCACGGTGATGCCGCGGTCGTAGTGCGGGTCGCGGGCGAGGAACGCCTCCTGCAGCCGCTCGTAGCCGAGCACGGGGTCGCGCCCGCCGGGGTCGAGGTCGAAGGTCCAGCTGCGCTCGTCGTGGGTGGGGCCGCACATGCCCATCGAGAGGACCTTCTCCAGGCCCAGCAGCCGGCGGACGATCACCGCCCGGTTCGCCCACGGGCAGGCCCGCGCGACGACGAGCCGGTAGCGGCCGGCCTCGACCGGCCACCCGCTCGAGCCGTCGGCCGTGATCCGGTCGGTCAGGTAGTTGGAGTCCCGCTTGTACTCCCCGCCGCCGCTGACGTAGCCCGAACCGGTGTTGTCGTCGCTCACGCGCACACCCTTACCCAGCGCGAGGCCTCATGTCCCAGACGGCACGGTTTCGTTTTCAACGGTGCAGGAGGGACCCGAGAACGCCTCGGCGATCCGGCGGGGGGTCGGTCACGCCGGCACGTCCCGGCGGCGGAACCCGGCGATCCCGGCGGCGGCCAGCGCGGCCGCCACGACCAGCAGACCGAGCAGGGGGACGGTGTCGAGCTCCTCGGCCGGCACCTGGGGCACCCATCCGAACGGGGAGAGCCGCAGCGCCCAGTCCGGCAGCGACAGCAGCTGCCCGAACATGCCGGCCAGCAGGCCCCACACGAGCGCGGCCCAGGCCAGCGGCGCCCACCGCGGCGCCAGGCCGACCAGGGCGGTGGCCAGGCCGACCAGGACGAGGACTGCCGGCAGGTGCACCAGCGCGGCCGCGAGCTGCCGGCCCACCTCCCCGGCATCCCCGGTCACCCCGGCGGCGGCCAGCCCGCTGCCCAGGCCGGCGACGAGCAGCAGGAGCGCGGCGGCGCCGGCGGCGACGGCGAGCGCGGCCCCGGCGTAGCGGCGCCGGTCGAGGGCGGTCGACAGCAGCAGCTCGCTGCGACCGCCGGTCTCCTCGCCGCGCAGCCGGAGCACCGAGGCCACCGCGAAGCCGCCGGCGAGCAACCCGTAGTACAGCGCGGCGATCGCGGAGAAGGAGTCGGCCGGGTCGGCGCCGGTCGCGGCGAACACCTCGGCCAGCTGCGGGTTGCCGGAGAGCATGTCGGTGACCTGCTCGGTCAGCGAGCCGAAGGACAGCCCGAGGACGAGCAGGCCGACCGCCCAGCCCACGACCGTCCCGCGCTGCAGGCGCCTGAGCAGCCCTCCCGGCCCCGACAGCGAGGCAGCGGCGACGGCGGGCCCGCGGCGCGGTGCGAAGACGCCGGCGCCGACATCGCGCCGTGCGGTGAGCCGGGCGGCGACGACCAGGAGGACGGCGACCAGGCCGACCGACAGCAGCAGCGGCCACCACCGCAGGTCGACGAACGCCCGGGTTTGCTGAGCCCAGGCGATCGGGGACAGCCACGACAGCGGACTGCCGCCGGTCTGCAGGATGTCGCCGATCCCCCGCACGATCACGGCGGCCAGCAGCACACCCAGCGCCGCGCCCGACGCCGCCCGCCCGGTCTGGAACAGCTGGGCGCTCACGGCCGCCACGGCGCCGAAGACCATGCCGGTCAGCGCGAACCCGGCGGCGAGGGCGAGCGAGCCGGTGGCGCCCAGGCCGGTGGCCAGCAGCCCGGCGGCGACCACGACGGCGATCGCGACGTTCGCGGCCGTCATGAGGGCCAGGGCCGTCGTCAGCGGCGTGCGTCGGCCGACCGCCCCCGAGAGCAGCAGCTCGGTGGCGCCGCTCTCCTCCTCGGCGCGGGTGTGCCGGACCACCATCAGGATCGACATGACGCCGAGCGCCACCATGACCGACAACCCGAGCTCGTTCGCGATCATCGCGCCGGGCGTGTACTCGTCGACCCCGAACGCCGGCCCGCTGAACATGATGCCGGCGGGGGTGTCGACCGCTGCGGCCCGCGCCTGCCGGTCGGCCGCGGTCGGGTACACGGCGGTGAGCGCGACGGAGGAGTACACGGTGAGCAGGCCGAGGGCGACCACCCAGATCAGCAGCCGCCGGCGGTCGCGGCGCAGCTCCAGCCGCAGCACCGTCCCGGTGCCGGCGTAGGCCGGGGCGGTCATCGCCGTCCCACCGCCTCGAGCTCGGCGAGCTCGTCGCCGTAGTGCTGGAGGAACAGCTGCTCCAGCGAGGGCGGCGCGCAGACCAGGCTGGTCAGGCCGAGCCGGGCGAGCGCGCCGGTGACCGTGTCGAGGTGGTCGTTGTCCACGAGGAAGGTGACCCGGTCGCCGTCGGCGGCGAAGTCGTGGACCCCGGGCAGCGCGGCCAGCGGCGCCGGGTCCGACCGGACCACGGCGGTGACGGTGTTCCGCGTCAGGTGCCGCAGCTGGGTCAGCGTGCCGCTCTCGACCGTGCGCCCGCCGCGGATGATCGTGACGGTGTCGCAGAGCTTCTCCACCTCGGCGAGGATGTGGCTGGACAGCAGCACCGACCGCCCCGCGGCCCGGGCCTCGCCGACGCACTCGGTGAACACCGCCTCCATCAGCGGGTCGAGGCCGCTGGTCGGCTCGTCGAGCACGAGCAGCTCCACGTCCGAGGCGAGCGCGGCGACCAGCGCGACCTTCTGCCGGTTGCCCTTGGAGTAGGTGCGGGCCTTCTTCGTGGGGTCGAGCTCGAAGCGCTCGAGCAGCTCGGCGCGGCGCCGTCCGTCGGCCGGGCCGCGCAGCCGCAGCAGGAGGTCGATCACCTCGCCGCCGGTGAGGTTCGGCCACAGCGTCACGTCGCCGGGCACGTAGGCCAGCCGGCGGTGCAGGGCGACGGCGTCGGTCCACGGGTCGCCGCCGAGGAGGCGGACGGTGCCGCCGTCGGCCCGGAGCAGGCCGAGCAGCACCCGGATCGTCGTCGACTTGCCGGCGCCGTTGGGACCGAGGAAGCCGGCGACCGTGCCCGCCTCCACGGTGAGGTCCAGCCCGTCGAGGGCGCGGACGTCGCCGAAGCTCTTGGTCAGGCCGGTGATCTCGACCGCGTTCATGACTTCTCCCGGTACTCCAGATAGGTGTCGAGCAGCGAGCTGTCGGTGAGCAGGCCCTCGGTGTAGATCTCGAGAGCGGGCAGGGCGGCGGCCTCGGCGTACGCGCGCAGGGTCGCGCGGTAGTCGCCGTCCACCGGCGGGTGCCGCCGCACGAACGCCAGGACGGCGCCGATGCCGACGTCGACCAGCCAGGCGGCGCGCGCGGCCGGGTCGCGGCTCGGCCGCATGGTGCCGGCCGCGACCGCGTCGGCGAGGTACTTCTCGGCGTCCTCCGTCATGTGCTGCAGCAGGGTGGCGGCCAGCTCGCCGCCGGAGAGCAGGGTCTGCACCAGGTAGCCGACCAGCGGGCCGTAGTCCTCGATCGCGGCCATCTGCTGCAGCCAGTCGCCCGGGCCGCCCCGGGTGAAGGCGCCGGTCTTGGCGTCGGCGATGACCCGCAGGACGTGGTCGTCGCAGGCGGTGCGCAGCTGCTCCTTGGACCCGAAGTGGTGGATGACCAGCCCCGGGCTGACCCCGGCGTCGGCGGCGATCGCCCGCACCGACGTGCCGAAGCCGTCGACGGCGAACCGGCGGATCGCCGCGTCGCGGATCCTCGCCCGGCCGGTCAGGTCGTCGTCGACTGAACGCACGTGCAGCACGCTAAACAGGCGTTCAGTCAAGCACCAGGGCCTTTCGCCTCCGGACGGCTCACCGCTTTCGGCGCCGAAAGCGGTCGTGTCAGAGGAGGCGGCCCAGGGTGAGCTCGTCGGCCGCGCCGCCGAAGTACTCGTCGAGCACCTGGCCGAACACCGGGTCGCCGTCAGCGGCGGCGAAGAGGGTCATCGACGAGCGCAGCTTCTGCGCGTCGACCGGCCCGAGGACGGCGACGGCGTCGCGGCCGGGCAGGTCGAGCAGGGCCCGCGCGCACTCGACCAGCCGCGGTCCGAGCACCGGGTCGGCGAGGTAGGCGCGCGCCTCGTCGAGGTCGGCGATCGCGTAGTGCTGCGCCGTCTGGCTGCGGCCGAGCCCGGCCACCTGCGGGAAGACGAACCACATCCAGTGGCTGTGCTTGCGCCCCGCGCGCAGCTCGGCCAGCGCCTGCTCGTACACGCCGCCGTCCTGGGCGGAGAGAAATCTGGAGAGATCTGCGCTCATCTGTCGATCCGGCCGTCGTCCGTTCGTGTAGGGGTTGAGCCGGCAGGGTGCCGGCCGCGGAGGAGGGGACCAGCGATGGCCCAGTACCTGATCAGCATGTACCAGCCCGACGGCGAGATCCCACCGCCGGAGTTCCTCGCGCCGGTGATGGCGAAGCTCGGCGAGCTGCAGCGGGAGATGGAGGCGGCCGGGGCCTGGGTGTTCGCGGGCGGGCTGCACGACGCGAGCACCGCGACGGTCCTGCTCACCAAGGACGACGGCGAGGTGCTGATCACCGACGGCCCGTACACCGAGGGCAAGGAGCACCTCGGCGGGTTCACCGTCGTGGAGGCCCCCGACCTCGACGGCGCCCTGCACTGGGCGCGCCGCCAGGCGGAGATCACCGGCCTGCCCCTGGAGGTGCGGCCGTTCCGGGAACGCTTCGAGTGACCGACGCCGCGGAGGTCGCGCGGGTGTTCCGCGAGGAGCACGGCCGCGCGGTCGCCGTCCTCACCCGCGTCCTCGGCGATCTCGACCTCGCCGAGGACGCGGTGCAGGACGCGTTCGAGAAGGCCCTCGAGCGCTGGCCGCAGCAGGGCCTGCCACCCAGCCCGGCCGGCTGGATCCTCACCACCGCCCGCAACCGGGCGATCGACCGCCTCCGGCGCGAGGCCGGCCGCGACGACCGGCACGCGCAGGCGGCGCTGCTGCACGTCCAGGAGGCACGGGAGGAGGGTCCGGTGCCCGACGACCGGCTGCGGCTGATCTTCACCTGCTGCCACCCCGCGCTCGCGCCGTCCGCGCAGGTCGCGCTCACCCTGCGGCTGCTCGGCGGCCTGACGACGGCGGAGATCGCCCGCGCCTTCCTCGTGCCCGAGCCGACGATGGCGCAGCGGCTGGTGCGGGCCAAGGCGAAGATCAAGGCCGCCCGCATCCCGTACCGGGTGCCCGCCGAGGCCGAGCTGCCCGACCGGCTGCGGCCGGTGCTCGCCGTCGTCTACCTCGTCTACACCGAAGGGCACACCGCGACCGCCGGCGACCGGCCGGTGCGCGACGACCTGCGCGCCGAGGCGATCCGGCTCGGCCGGCTGCTGGCCGAGCTCATGCCCGACGAGCCCGAGGTGCTCGGCCTGCTCGCGTTGATGCTGCTCGTGGAGTCGCGGCAGCCCGCACGGGTGGGCGCCGACGGCGAGCTGGTGCTGCTACCCGACCAGGACCGCACCCGCTGGGACGCGGCGCTGGTCGCCGAGGGGCAGGCGCTGGTCCGCCGCTGCCTGCGCCGCAACCGGCCGGGCCCGTACCAGGTGCAGGCGGCGATCCAGGCCGTGCACTCCGAGGGGACGACGGACTGGCGGCAGGTCGTCGCGCTCTACGACCAGCTGCTGGCCCTCACGCCGACCCCGGTCGTGGCGCTCAACCGGGCGGTCGCCGTCGCCGAGGTGGACGGCCCGGGCGCCGGGCTGCGCCTGGTCGACGAGCTGGACCTGCCCACCTACTACGTGTTCCACGCCGTCCGCGCCGACCTGCTGCGCCGCCTCGGCCGGGACGAGGAGGCGGCGGAGGCGTACCGGCTCGCGGCCGGGCTCACCCCCAACCCCGCCGAGCGGGAGTTCCTGCTGCGGCGGCGGGGGCAGCTGACCCCGAGTTGAGCGGACGCGGCCGTTTCGTTAGCGTCGCGAAACGCCGCAGCGTCGACACGGGGCCAAGTCCTGACGCTGCAGAGCAGGGGGAGGACCTCGACGCATGCGCACGAAGCTCGGGATGTCACTGGCCGCCGCGGGGGCCGCGTTCGTCCTCGGGACGGCGAGCCCGGCGGCGGCGATCACCTACGGTGAGCCGGACGCCGGGGAGCACCCGTACGTCGGTTTCATGATCTTCTACGACCCGGCCGAGCAGGGCTGGTTCAGCTGCTCCGGCGCGCTGCTCGACCCGGACACGTTCCTGACCGCCGGCCACTGCACGTACGGCATCGGCACGGGCGGGCAGGCGGCCGGCACGAGCGGGGGCACCGACGTCTGGGTGACCTTCGAGGAGAGCGACGCGCTGGCCGGCTGGCCCAGCGCGGCCGACTACCCGAACCCTGCGGCGCTCTACGCGGCCCGCGCGGCCTGGCTCGAGAACCCCGCGAACGGCTTCACCCAGGGCACCGCCTACCCCCACCCGGACTACGACGGCTTCGCCCAGTTCCCCGAGAACTACGACGTCGGCGTGGTGGAGCTCCAGGCGTCCCTCGGGGGTCCGTACGCCGAACTGGCCCCGCTCGGCACCGTCGAGGCCCTCGTGACGAACGCACCCACACCGAACGACGCGATCGTCGAGAACGTCGGCTACGGCATCCAGGAGGTGCGGCCGGAGCTGATCCGGGAGATCGACCGGTACAAGTCGACCTCGCGGATCGTGGAGACGCGGGGCAACGCCGCCCGCGCCGGCAACCTGCACACGCTCAACAACCCCAGCGAGGTCGGCGGGCGCGGGGGCACGTGCAACGGCGACTCCGGCGGGCCGGTCCTCGTGAACGACACCGACCAGATCGTCGCCGTCGTCTCGTTCGGCTACAGCGGCACGTGCCACGGTGCCGACTACTCGTGGCGGGTCGACACCCAGAACAGCTACGACTTCATCAGCCAGTACCTGGGCGGCTGAGGCCGTAGACCCACACGGTGGCCCGGGCGCTCGGCGCCCGGGCCACCGTCGTGTCCGGACCTCAGTGCACCAGGTGGGGCAGCACCTCGGTGACGGCGGCCTGCAGGTCGGCCGCCGCCGACGGCTCCCCGGCGAGCTGGCGCAGCAGCGCCTGCTGGAACAGCCCGTCGAAGACCGCGTACATCGCCGGTGAGGCGATCTGCGGCTGCGCGCCGGCGAGCTCGGCGTAGCGGGTGACGACCCGCCAGATCATCCGCTCGAGCAGCAGGTCGATGTCGGCGACGTCGGCCCGGAAGGCCGGCTCGAACATCGACTGGTTGCGCAGGTCGTACCAGAGGCGGTGCATCGGCGCCTCGTCGGTCAGCGTCGCGGCCAGCTTCTGCAGGAACCCGGCGGCGAGCTCGTCGGCCGTGGTCGCGGTGGCGACCACCTCGTCGTAGCGGGTCGCGCACTGCTCCTTGTACTCCCGGACGCAGTGCGTGATCAGGTCGGTCTTGTCGTTGAAGTAGTAGTGCAGGACGCCGTGCGAGAACTCGGAGTTCGAGGCGATGTCGCGCAGGCCCGTCTGGGCGTAGCCGCGCTCGGCGAGGGTGCGCAGGGCCGCGCCGGCCAGCTCGCTGCGCCGGGCGGCGAACTTGTCCACCCGCTGGGTAGCCGCGGTCATCGGACTCCCTTCGTCATCGGGAATCGTAAGCCCTTGACGGGTGTCAAAGAAATCCTTGACACCCGTCCAAACGTCGCACAACCATGACCGGCGTCACACGGGGGCGCGACGAGGCGAGGAGTGCGGCATGGCGGGACTGGACCTGACCGGGCGCAGGGCGCTGGTCACCGGAGGGGCGAGAGGGCTGGGCCAGGCGATGGCCGAGGCGCTCGCCGGGGCCGGCGCGGCGGTGATGATCGGCGACGTCCTCGACGAGGTCGGCACCGAGACCGCCCGGCTGATCGCCAAGGACGGCGCCACCGCCGCCTTCACCCACCTCGACGTCACCGACGAGGCCAGCTGGGAGTCCGCGATCGGCGAGACCGTCGCCCAGCTGGGCGGGCTGGACATCCTGGTCAACAACGCCGGCATCGAGGTCACGCAGCTCGTGGTCGACCTCGACCCGGAGCGGCTGCGGCGGATGCTCGACGTCAACGTCGTCGGCACCGCGCTGGGCATGAAGCACGGCTTCCGGGCCATGCGCCCGGGCGGGGCGGCGGGGAACGGCGGCTCGATCGTCAACATCGCCAGCGTCGCGGCGACCATCGCCTTCCCGGGCATCGCCGGCTACTCCGGCACCAAGAGCGCGATCGACCGGATGACCCGGATCGCCGCCGCCGAGGCCGGCAAGCTCGGCTACGGCGTCCGCGTCAACTGCATCTACCCGGGCCTCGTGCCGACGGCGATGGGCATGCAGCTCGCCGTCGACTGCGCCGAGCTGGGACTGTTCCCGAGCGTCGAGGAGGCGGTCGGCGCCGTCGTCGCGCTGACGCCGTCCGGACGCCTGGGCGACCCGACCGACATGGCCGACGCCGTCGTCTTCCTCGCCTCCGACGCCTCCCGCTTCGTCAACGGGACCGGCCTGGCCGTGGACGGGGGCATGGGCTCGTGAGCACCAAGCCCGTCGTCGTCTACGGCGCCTCCGGCTACACCGGCCGGCTGATCTGCGAGTACCTGCGCGAGCTCAACGTCCCGTTCGTCGCGGCCGGCCGCGACAAGGACCGCTGCCAGGAGGTCGTCGGCCGCATCCCCGGGATCGAGACCGCCGACTACGAGGTCGTCGGGGTCGAGCACACCGTCGAGGACCTGACCGACCTGTTCAGCGGCGCGCAGGTCGTCTGCAACACGGTCGGCCCGTTCATCAAGTTCGGCTTCGAGGTGGCCGAAGCCTGCCTGGCCACCGGGGCGCACTACCTCGACACCACCGGCGAGCAGGACTGGGTGATGGGGGTGCAGGAGCGGTTCGGGACGGCGTTCGCCGACACCGGCCTGCTGCTCGCCCCCGGGATCGCGCAGATGTACACGACCGGCGAGATCGCGGCCAACATCGCGCTCGAGACGCCCGGCCTGGACACCCTCGACGTCCTCGTGCTCTGGAAGGGCTTCCCGACCTACGCGTCGACCCAGACGATCTTCACCATCCTCAAAGCCGACTGGTTCCACCTCCAGGAGAACCAGTACGTGAAGGTCGACCCGCTGTCGAAGTGGGACGTCGTGGTGCCCGGGCAGCACGAGCTCGGGCTCACCGTGCCGTGGGGCGGCACCAGCCACCCGGTCTGGTTCAAGGACGACCCGCGGGTGGCGAACGTGAAGGTGCAGGGCGGGGTGATGAACCGGCCGGTGATGGAGGCCGTCGTCGCCACCACCGCCGCGGTGGAGAAGGACATCAAGACCCTGCCGCCCGAGCAGTGGGACGACGCCCTGGCCGCCGTCGCCGACCAGTGGGCCACCGGCATGCCGCCGCGCGAGAACCCGCGGCTGAACATCTCGGTCGACTCCGTGCACGCCAGCGGGCCGCTGGGCCGCAAGCACGTGGTCATCCACGGCAACAGCAACTACAAGCAGACCGGGCTGATGCAGGCCTGGGCGGCGATGTCGCTGCTGCAGCAGCCGCCGCGGCGGGTGGGGTTCGCCAGCGGCTGCCAGGCGTTCGGCCACCGCGAGCTGCTCGGCGTCATGCGCCAGTTCGGGCTGGTGCTCGACCCGGTGGTGACCGAGCACCGATGAGTCTCGCCGCCTACCTCGACAAGGGCGCGTCGCTCGGACCCGACGCCCCCTGCCTGACCATGGGGGAGCGCACGTTCTCCTACGGCGAGGTGCAGGCGTTCACCCGGCGGGTCGCCCGGGCGCTGGTGCGCTCGGGCGTCCGGCCCGGGGACCCGGTGGCGGTCCTGTCGGGCAACGACCCCACCGCCTTCGCCTGCGTCTTCGGCATCGCCCGGGCCGGCGCGGTCTGGTGCCCGGTCAACCCGCGCAACGAGGCGGAGGAGAACCGGGAGCTGCTCGAGCTCTTCGGCTGCACCACGCTGATCTACGCCCCCGCGTACGCGGCGCTGGTGTCCAAGATCCGCGACCGGCTGCCCGCGCTCACCACGCTGGTCTGCCTCGACGACTCGGGGCCCGACGTCCCGCTCGACGAGTGGCTCGACGCGGCGGCCCGACCCGACCAGGACGACGTCGAGCCCCCGGACGACGTCGTCATGCTGGTCGGCACCGGGGGGACGACGGGGCGGCCCAAGGGGGTGCGGCTGACCGGCCGCAACCTCGAGACGATGTCGGCACTGACGCTGATGAGCTACCCGTTCGACGGCCGCCCGGTGTACCTGGCGCTCGCGCCGCTGACCCACGCCGCCGGGGTGCTCTGCTTCCCGGTGCTGGCGCTCGGCGGCGAGATCGTCGTGATGCCGGCGCCCGACCTGGGCGAGTTCCTCCGGCTGGTCCCGCAGCACCGGGTCACCCACGCCTTCCTGCCCCCGACGTTGATCTACGTGCTGCTCGAGCACCCGGCCCTCGACGCCACGGACCTCGGCAGCTTCCAGTGCCTCTGGTACGGGGCGGCGCCCATGGCCCCCGACCGGCTGGCGGAGGCGATCGAGCGGATCGGGCCGGTGCTCGGCCAGCTGTTCGGCCAGTCCGAGGCGCCGATGATGATCTCCACCCTCGCGCCGGCCGAGCACCTGCACCCCGACGGCACGCTCGCCCGCGAGCGGTTCGCCAGCGCCGGCCGGCCCACCCCGCTGGCGACCGTCGCGATCATGTCGACCGACGGCGAGCTGCTGCCGACCGGCGAGCGGGGGGAGGTCGTCGTCCGCTCGTCGCTGGTGATGGCCGGCTACCACCGGGACCCCGTCGCGACCGCCGAGGCGTCGCGGTTCGGCTGGCACCACACCGGCGACATCGGCTACCTCGACGACGCCGGCTACCTGTTCCTGGTCGACCGGGCCAAGGACATGATCATCACCGGAGGCTTCAACGTGTACTCGGCCGAGGTGGAGCGGGCGCTGATGGCGCACGAGGGGGTGCAGGACTGCGCCGTCGTGGGGCTGCCGGACGCGAAGTGGGGTGAGCGGGTCGTCGCCGTCGTCCAGCCGAAGCCGGGGGTGGAGCTGGACCCCGCCGAGCTGCAGCGGTTCGCCAAGGAGCGGATCGGCAGCGTGAAGGCGCCCAAGCAGGTGGAGGTCTGGCCCGACCTGCCGCGCTCGAAGATCGGCAAGGTGGTCAAGCCGGACATCCGCGCCCGGATGCTGGCGCAGGGCTGATCCGGCGTCGACATCGGCGCTCTCGCACGCTTGCAGGGGCCAAGGCGTGCGAGAGCGCCGATCTCGACGATCACAGGTGCTGCCGGAACCAGTCGAGCTGGCGCGGCGCCGACTGCGCGAACGCCTCGCCCACGTAGGCCTCGAAGTGCCCGCACTTGAGGGCCACCAGCTCCTTGGGCTGCCGCGCGCGCTCGAAGTACTCCAGCGACAGGTCGGCGACCGTGAGGTGGTCCTGGCAGGCGACCACCATGAGCAGCGGTGTGGGCGCGATGTCGGCGATGTAGGCGCCCGGCTCGTACTCCACGAACATCTCCACCGAGCGCAGCGTCACCTCGTTGCGCCAGTTCGGCGCCCGGTCCTGCACCGGTCCGAAGAAGAAGTCGTGCGTGTCCTGGGTTGGCAGCGCCGCGGGCTCGGCCGGGTCTTTCTCCCACGCCACCTGCATCATCTGCGGTGCGGCGCCGGCGTAGCGGGCCGCGCGGTCGGCGTCGAACATCTGCCGCGTGGCCGCGAACAGGTCGGAGCGGATCAGCCGGCGGGCGTTGGCCAGCCCGCTGACCAGGGGCACCTGCGAGACCACCGCCCTGACCCGCTTGTCCAGCGCGGCGACGACGAGCACGTGCGCGCCGCTGTAGCTGGACCCCCAGATGCCGATCCGGTCCGGGTCGGCCCACGGCTGCGTCTGCGCCCAGGTGATCGCCGTCCGGTAGTCGCGGACCTGCTGCCACGGGTCGATCTCGCCGCGCGGGGTGCCGTCGGAGGCGCCCAGGTTGCGGTTGTCGTAGACCAGCACGCCGAGGCCGCCGTCGCAGAAGTAGCCGGCGAAGTCGTCGAGCAGGTGCTCCTTGACCGCCGAGAAGCCGTGCGCCATGACGACCAGGGGAGCGGGGCCGTCCACGCCGTCAGGGGCGTAGTGCCAGCCGCGCAGGGTGACGCCGTCCTCGGTGGGGAACTCGATGTCCTCTCGCATGCGGCCGACCCTGCCCGGCCGGCGGCCGGGCGGTCGCGACGATCCGTGCAGCAGGGACGGCGTTGCCTGCAGGGCTTGCCAGCGGGGACGTCGGCGCTGTTCCATGCCGCGCATGGCCCTCGCGACGCAGCGGTGGCGTCCGGCGGAGCTGCCCCCGGACGAGCGGGCCGACGCCTTCCGCGAGGCGGTCAGCGCCACGCACCTGCCGTGGTCGGTCACCCCCGAGGGCGAGGGCGCGGACGACGACGGGCTGACCCGGTACCGCCTCGGCGACCTGGCGCTGGTCGACTGCCGGTGCGGGCCGTGCAGCGGGCACCGCGGGCGGGCGCAGTTCGCCGCCACCGACGACGACGCGGTCGGCGTGCTGTTCGTGCGCGCGGGTGCCGAGCAGGTGGAGGTGGCGGGCGAGCGGCTGCTGGTGCGCGCGGGCGAGGCGGTGCTCTGGCGCGGCGACGAGCCGGTGCGGTTCCGGGTGCCCGGGCGGCTGCACAAGTGGACGCTGCTGGTGCCGCGCGCCCGGCTGCCCCGCACCGGCGCGCGCCTGCTGGAGGGGAGCGCCGTCGGCCTGCTCACCGCGCTGCTCGGGACGGCGGTGCGCGACGCCGGCGCCCTCGACGACCGGCTGGCGCCCCCGCTGGCCGACGCCGTCGTCGACCTGCTGGCCGGCGCGCTGCAGGAGCCGTCCGACGACGACGCCGCCTGGTTGCGGGTCACCGCCTACGTGCACCGCCACCTGCGCGAGCCCGACCTGACCCCCGACCGCATAGCCGCCGCGGGCTACCTCTCCCGCCGCTCGCTGTACGCGCTGTTCGCGACCCGGGGCGAGACGCCCGCCGGTTACGTGCGGCGCGCGCGGCTGGCGGCGGCCCGGCGCGACCTCGAGTGCGGCCGCGGGACGGTGGCCTCGGTTGCCGCCGCGTGGGGGTTCGCCGACCAGGCGACGTTCGGCCGCAACTTCCGCGTGCTCTACGGCCGCACGCCGGGCGAGGTCCGCCGCGGCACCTGACTTCCCGAGCTCCACGATCGGCGGGGTCACCCGCGCAGGGCGGCCTCCACCTGGGCGGCGACGGCGAGCAGCGCGCAGTCGTCGCGGGGGAGGGCCTCCAGCGAGAGGCCGATCGGCAGCCCCGCCGCCGTGGTGCCGGCGGGCAGCGAGATCGCCGGCATGCCGGCGGTCGAGCCGGGCCCGGTGTTGCGGATCGAGGTGAGGAAGACCGGCACCTGCTCGCCGTTGAGCTCGGTCGTGTCGTCGTCGCCGAGCGGCGGCGGGGGCAGCGGCACCGTCGGGTAGACCAGGGCGTCGAGCGGCTCGCCGTCCGCTGGCCGCAGCGCGGTGCGGTAGGCGTCGCGCAGCCGCTGCCGCGTCGACAGCGCCTCCAGGTAGACCTCGCGCGTCATCGACCCGCCCGCCGCGAGCTCCATCGCGCCGCGGACGTCGGGGGAGGCCACCTGCGCCAGGACGTCGGCGAACGTCAGCTCCCGCTCGGGCCCGGGCAGGGTCGCCAGGTAGGCGGGCAGGTCCTCGGCGATCTCGAAGAACACGATGGGGAAGCCGCACTCGGCGTCGAGGTCGTGCGCGTCGGCGACGTCGACCTCGACCAGCCGCACGCCGGCGTCGGCCAGCCGGTCCAGCGCCCGCGCGGCGGTGGCGGCCACCTCGGGGTGCAGGCCGTCGAAGTAGCCGCGGCGGGGGACGCCGAGCCGCGGCGGCCGGCCGGGCTCGGCCACCGGGTCGCCGCTGACCAGGGAGTCGACCAGCGCGACGTCGGCGACCGAGGTCGCGAAGACCCCGGCGGTGTCGCGGGTGCGCGAGATCGGCACGCAGCGGTCGGTGCCCCAGCGGCCGACCGTCGGCCGCCACCCGATCACGCCGCAGTGCGCCGCCGGCACCCGCATCGAGCCGCCGGTGTCGGTGCCGAGCGCGATCGGGACGACGCCGGTGGCCACCGCCACCGCCGAGCCGCCCGACGACCCGCCGGCCGAGCGGTCGTGGTCGTGCGGGTTGCGCACCGGCCCGAACGCCGCGTTGTTGCTCGTGATCCCCAGCGCCAGCTCGTGCAGGTTGGTCTTGCCGATCACCGCCGCCCCGGCGGCGCGCAGCCGTTCGACCGCCAGGTGGTCGCGCCCGGGCCGGGACCGCGCCAGCGCCGGGGTGCCGCCGGAGGTGGGGAAGTCGACGGTGTCGAGGTTGTCCTTGACCGCGAGCGGGACGCCGGCCAGCGGGCCGGCGCTGCCCTCGGCGCGCTCGGCGATGTGCAGGAACGCGCCGAGGTCGGCGATCCCGTGAGCCCGCGCGATCGCCTCCTCCACCGACGGGGACGAGCGGAGCGCAGACGTCATGCCGACACCTTCCCCCAGGAAGGTCGGCGGGGCACCCCACGCCGCCGAGGCACGGTCGGCCGGGCCGTGGGTGCTGGTGGAGCACCGCGCCGCCGCCGGCCCCGCCGACCTCCCGCAGCGCGAGCTGGAGGTGCTCGTCGAGCCGGCCACCGGGGCGACCGACCGGATCATCGCGCGGACGCTGCGCATCACCGAGCGGACGGTGGCCACGCACGTCGAGCACCTGCTGCCCAAGCTCGGCGCCGGCAATCGCGCCGGGGCGGCGGCGTTCGCGGTCGCCGCGGGGCTGGTGCGCCTGCCGGGGTGACCGCGTCGCGAGTGCGCCCGCTCGGCGCCGCGGTGTGCGACAGTCCTCCGCCGCGACGGGAGGAGAGGCATGCGGGCACGGACGGTGTGGGGCGTCGTGTGGATCGTGGTCGGGCTTGCGGTGTCGATCGGCGGCATGGTGCTGGCGATCGTGGATCCCGACCGGGCGCTGCTGGGGGGCATCGGCTTCGGCGTCGGCATCCTGCCGTTCGTGGCCGGCCTGTTCCTGGTCCGGCACGCGATCCCGGAGCCGGAGGGCGGCGGCGGGCGCCCCTGGGACACGTCGGGCAGCTTCTGGGACTTCTTCAAGTAGCGCTGACCCCCCTGCCGCGACGATCATGAAGTTCGGGAAGCGACACACCGGCTCGGCGCCGCGTGTCGCTTCCCGAACTTCATGATCGCGGCGGAGGGCCGCCTACAGGACGTGCGCGACGGCGGGGGAGCGGCGCACCGCCACCTCCCGCCCCGCCCGCTCGGCCGCCCACAGGTGGTCGGCGAGCAGCTCGGCGCCCGGCGTCGACAGGAAGACGACGGAGCCGGCGTCGATGCAGTCGATCCGCGCGGGCTCGCGGCCGTAGCGGCGCCAGAACGAGTCGACGGCGGCGGCGTCGACCACCCCGGCCAGGCACAGCGCGCGCCCGCCGGAGGTGTTGAGCAGGCGGACGACGCCCCGAGCGGTCACGCCACCAGTGTGCGCGGCTTCCGGCGCGGCCTCGCGGTGTGCCAGGGTGCGCCCGTGCCGAAGAACCTCGCGCTCGGGATGCTGATCAGCACGCTGGGGCTGGCCGCCGTGGTGGTCGGCGTCCTGCTGCTCACCGGCGACGGCGGTGGCCTCTGGCTGATCGTCGCCGGCGTCGTCGTCGACCTGGTCGGCGTGGCGATCGTGGTCTCCGGCCTGCGCGCCCGGCGCAGCGGCTACCAGCCGTACGAGGGCTGACGCCGTGTCGAAGCTGACCGCCACCGGCGTGCTGCTGCTCCTGGCCGGCATCGCCGCCGTCGTCGTTCCGCTGTTCCTGCTCGACCGGCTGGACGTCGGGCTGCTGACCGGGCTGATCGTGGGCGGGGTCGTCGCCGTCACCGGCGGGGTCATGGTGTTGTCCTGGTCGCTGACCAGGAACGTGGAGGTCGACCCGGCGGCGGCGCCGAAGGGCCGCGGGCGCACCGACTGGGCGGGCTGGTCGAGCTTCTTCGACGCGTTCAGGTGACCGCGACCGGCTGGCGCGCCCACTCGGCGGTCGCCTGCCCGAGCGCGACCGCGTGGGTCAGCCGCAGGCTGCCGGCCAGCCACACCAGGACGTCGTGGATGCGCAGCCGCGTCACGGGCGCGCCGAGCAGCCGGGCGGCGGCGTCCTCGAGTGCGGCGAACGCGTCGGCCGAGCCGCGCAGCTCCCGGTGCACGACCGCCTCGACGCCGCTGTCGCTCTCCCGCAGGTGCGGCCCCAGCTGGCGGTGCGTGGTCGGGTTCAGGTGCGGCACCAGCGACGGCGCGCGGTGGTGCAGGGCGGCGAGGACGACGGAGTCCTGCGGCAGGCCGCGGACCTCCCGGAGCAGGGCGCCCACCGTGCCCGGCTCCTCGAGCACCGAGAACTCGTCAGCCGGCAGCTCCCAGAACGCGCGCCCGCCGGCCCGGGCCGCGACGGCGCGGAACAGCGGCCACGCCTCGTGCAGCGACGCCCGCGCCGCCGTCCACGACGCCCGGTCCAGCCGGCCGTGCAGGCCCTCGGCGACCAGGACGTCGAAGTCGCCGGGGACGTCGGCAGGGGGCGGCTGGCCGTCGAACCTCGACCAGCCGAAGGCGGGCACCTGCACCCAGCGGCCCTCGGGGTGCGAGGGCGACCGGAAGCGCAAGGGCCGCCGTCCGCGGGCGTAGCCGAGCACCGCGGCCAGGGCCGTGTCGACGGGGATCGGCTCGGGGCCGGCGCTCGGCAGGTCGAGCACGTCGACGTCCACGGCCACCACCCCCCGGCGCGGCCCGCGGGCAGGCGGGCCGGTCCTCTCGGAGGGTAGCCGGGCCCAAGCGGGCGCCAAGCGCCGAACCGGACCCTCGTCGGCGACCCGATCGGGAGGAGAACGATCGTGAAGATGCTGCTCGGCGCGTCGTCGCTGGTGGTGTGCGCGCTCGCCGTCGTGGGCGGTGCCTCTTCCTAGAGACGCCGCAGCCCCCGCTGGCTTGGGCGTGATCGGCGGGGGCGCGCTATTCGGTGCGCTCGGCGCGCTTCTGGTGCACGTGGGTTCACCCCGGTGACCGGGGCGCCCGCCGGCGCGAGGCAAGGGTCCCGCCGGGTACGAGGCCGCCAACGCCATCGGTGCCGCGCTGGATGCGTTCATGTGAGGACGGCGCTCCTCGTCGCGCTCCTCGCGGGCATCGGCACGGTCATCGGCGGCATCGCCGTCCTGGTGCAGGACCCGCAGCCGCCGGAGGCGGGCCTCGGCGTGATGGGGGCGGGTTCGTGCTCGCCGCCGTCGCCGTGCTCACCCTGGTGGTGCGGCTCAACCGGCGCTTTCCCTAGACGAAGGGCGCCGAGCTGCTGGAGAGGCGCAAGCAGTCCGGGTTCAGCGACGGGGTGGACGCGCTGTGCGGGCCGTCGCCCAACTCGCACGGTGGGCTGGTCGGTCTGCAGGCCAAGATCTGCGGCTGACCGCACGGTGGCCGCCGTCCCCCGGGTTCAGCCCGGGACGGTGACTGCGACGTTCGAACTCTGCTCGGCTCGTTCGCGCTCAGGGAGCTCCCTGTGGGGCGTCAGCAACGGAGGTGTCGGCCATGGTGCCCGCGTCGGATGCCGACCCCCTCGGGCTTCCTCCACCGGTGACGGGCACGAGGCGGAGCCCCGGCCTGGGCGACGGGGCACCGTGCCTAAAGGCATCCTCGGGCTCGTCGTTCCAGGACCCGGCCAGATCGAGCAGTTCTCCAGTGCGTGCATTCACCACAGTTCGCCGTGCTCCGGTCAGGCCGTACGAGGGTAGGGGTGCGTCCGCCGCGGGACCGGCAAGCCGGCTGTACGGGAGGGCGAGTTCACCGGGGCGTTCGTAGCCCGAGCGGAAGGCGTGCAGCCAGTCCTCTAGCCCAGCGGTCGCGGTCCGGAAGCGGATCCAGCGGTGGTTGTCCCAGCCCGCAGGCGAGGTCTCCGCCGGACGGCGCTCGGCGAACCGCTCGACCAGCTTGGTCGCGGCTCCGTCGCCTCGGTCGACCAGAGCGGTCACGACATCGTCCGGCATGGAGAGGTTCATGCCGCCTTCCCGGTGGTCGTGCCAGATGGTGACGATGCGGTCCCGGTATCCGGGCATGACGACTTGGCCTTCGTCCACCCACGTTCGGGCGGTGTCCACGATCGACCGGCCAAATCCGAGCAGGGCTCCCAGCCCGCCGGGTGCCCACGCGGTCCACCGCCGCTGAATCCCGCCCTGGTTCACGCCGGGTAGGTAGCTGTTGTCCGACTCGTGGGGAGACTTTGCACGCTCCGGTGGGAAGGGAGCGAGGTCGATGGCGAAGGTCGGTCGCGTCGGCAACGGCCGGTCGAAGAAGTGCACGGGCAGGTTGCTGCAGATTCCCCCGTCGGAGAACCAATTCAGGCCGAACAGCGGCTGCGGTAGCTCCCTGAGGGCCTGGTCCAGGCTGCCGTGCGGATGCTCGCGCCGCCACCGCTGGGCCGCCCCACGGGCGTCCCGACTGGCGGCCGACGAGTAGTAGTCGACGGCGTGCAGCGGTACCGACGAGATGAGCAGCGGGAAGCTCAGGCTCATCCGGGTCGCCACCACGACCGGCAGGGCGGCCGGGGCGGGCAACGGTCGAAGAGGAAGTGCCTGAGCGCGAAGCAGCTCCGTGTCGGCCACGGCGACCGGGCCTCCGGTGGGCTCCGGTGGGTGGTTCTCGAGCCAACTGACGACGTCGTCGGGAAACAGCCGCCGCCAGACCTGCGGGTCGAAGAAGTACTCCCTCGTCGCCGAAGGCAGGGCGAGCGGCTGACGACGGGTGAGATTTGTAGTCATCATCCTCAGGTCGACGCTGGCGCGTTCCAGGTCCCCGAAGGTGAGCGGCGGTGCGCCGTCTTCGCGTCCGGCGAGATCCTGCAACGTCCGGTGCAGCCAGGGCGTCAGTGGCGTCGATCCCGTGCCGTCCATCCCGTTGCACAGGCCGAAGCCATTGGCAGGAACGGCTGACCCCAGCCGCCGCACCAGCCCGATCGCCGCTCCGAGAAGTAGCCCGAGCACGAGCACGAGGACGCCTGCGGCGCCCACCCCAATCGCCACGGCCGCCGAGCTCTCGGTGGTGAACCAAGCCAGAGTCAGGACGAGCAACCCCGGCAAAGCTCCGAGCAGCGACCACAGCGGGAACGCTGTGAGGGCGGCGAGGCAGGTCCGCAGCCACCGGTCCGCTCCCGACCGGCCTAGCCCGGCGGTCATGACCCTGAACAGCCCCGCGGTCGCCGGCTGCGGCTGGAAGAGGTTGAAGAGCACGGACTCGCCGGACGCCGTCCGTGCCGTCAGGTCCGACGGCAACTTCTCGAGGCGCTCGAACCCGCCGCCATCCCGCCCGTACTCGGCCGCCGCGGCAGCGGCCGCGGCGATGGCGCCGGCCGAAGCGCCACCGATGGACCGGAGCCGGTAGACCCGCGCCAGCCGGCAGACCGCTCCGGGGTAGATCACCCCGCTGGTGATTCCGCCCTTCATGATCAGGTCGCAGTCGAGGGTGGGGGACCGCGGGTACGAAGCCATCTCCGCTCCTGTTCGTCGGGGCCGGGGGCCGTTCCGGTTCGGGCCAGTGTCGTCCTCCGACCGGGAATGCGGTGCGACCGTTAACCTGGCGCGATGGACCTGCGGGTCACCCGTTCTCTTCCTAGCGGCGGCTGAGGATGGCCGGCGGGGACGTGGTCCTCTCCTTTCCCCCGACCCTGGCCGGGTCGGCTAGATCGTTGCGTGCCGCGTTGGAGATCGAGGGGCTCACCGTCTGGTCCAGCGCCGAGGACGTTCCCCTCGGCGTCTCGATCCGGGATGCGATCGAAGCCGCCGTCACACGCGCCTCAGCACTCGTGGTGCTCTACGAGACGCCGGAGCTGGGGGAGTGGCAGCAGGCGGAGCTCGCCGCCGTGCTTCCGCGCACGCGGGTGATCCCGTGCGCCACAGCTCCGGGCGTCCCGACGCCACCGGACCTCGCCGAGTACCGGTCGCTGCGGCTGGACACGCCGGCATCCGCCGAAAGGATTGCGCAGCAAATCACGCAGGCCGTTGCCAGCGCTCCGGTCACCGAGCCCGGTGAGCCGCCGTCCGGCCTCGTTGACGCCCTGCGGCTGGGTACGTGCGTCCTCGCCGTCGGCAACGCGCCGCTGGCTCCGGAGCAGTCCAGCCGGGCCGACCTCGCCGGTCGCTTGTTGGAGTGGGCCGCCAGCAGTGGGCACGTCGATTCCCGTCGCGAGGTTTCGCTCAGGCTCGGTCTGCGCCGCGGCGAGGTTGACCTCGTCCTCGACACGATCTCCGCGGCGGTGGTTCCCGACGACCTGGAGCGCGTGGTCTCCGACTTCATCCCCGCCCATTCGGCACCGTCTCCGGACTACGCCGTCCTGGGGCAGCTGCCGTTCGCCTCCGTGGTGACGCTGCGCCATGACGACGTCTCGGAGGAGCTGTTCGCTTCCCGCTTGCGGACGCAGTCCCAGGAGGCCCGCGACATCTCCAGGCTCACAGGAGGTCAGGAGCTGTCCGCTCTCGCGCTCGGTGATGTGGAGGGGCGTCGGTTGCTCGCCTGTGGGACGGCTGACGGTCGTCTCCTCCTGGTCGATCTGGGGAACGGCACTATGCGTACCGTCGCGGCCGGGCTCTCCCCCCCGACGCGGCTGGCCTTCGGGCAACTGGGAGCTCGTCCGGCTCTAGCGTCCGGGCACGAAAATGGTGCCGTCGGGCGGTGGAATCCGCTGACGTTCGAGCCGCTGGGGCGTTCGCCCGCCAAGGGCCACAGCAAACAGGTGTCCGCGCTCGCCTTCGGCTCGTTCGAGAGCGAGCCCGTGCTGGCCTCGGCAGCCGTGGACGGATCGGTGAACGTGTGGCGGCTGGGCCGGACGTACCCCTCGCGGGCTGCGGTGTTGAGCGGTCCCGTAACCGCACTCGGGTTCCGGCTGGGTGGTCTACCGGACGGCCCCCTCCCCGCTGGGGCGGACGCCGTGGTCGCACTCAGCGAGGGGCGCCTCACACTCGCTGTGCCCGCAGCCGGACGCGACTCCCCTCAGCGGCAGCACACCGTGGAGCGGGCGGTACCTGTGTCCGAGCCGGTCGCCTTCGTCGAGCGCAACGGGCGGAGCCTGCTGCTTGGCGCGGACCTTGGGGGGTGGGCTCTGCAGACGGTGGAACTCGACACCGGCGAGCACGGCGTCTTCTGGGAGCAAGCCATCTTCTGGCCCGGGGCGGATGCGCGCATCAGTGCGCTGGCTACCAGCTGCTCCTCGGACGGGTCCTGGGCCGCCGTCGGGTTCACGGACGGCAGCGTCCATGTGTTCGACCTCGCGTCGTCGGAGTCCTGGGAGGTTCAGGCCCAGACCGGCGGCGACCGCCCGGCCGGCTCGGTCCGCGGGCTGGCCGTTAGCGCTGACGGTCGCGAGGTGATCGTCGCGAGGGACGACGGCACGGTGGTGCAGGGGGGCCGAAAACGCGTGTCCGTCGAGCTCACACCGGCGGAGGCCGAGCAGGTCCTAGACGCGCACGCGCAGGGCGAGTTCTTCGTCCTGCATCTGCTGGGATCGCCCCGTCGCCCGGGGAGCTTGTTGCTCACCACGGCGCAGTTCGCCGGGGTCTACAGCCGCAACCGGGACTTCGCACGCTTTATGCAGGGGCTGATCCGCACCACGTCCCTCTTCTTCGTCGGGACCGACCTGCACGAGATCGAGGATCTGCTGAGCGTCGTCGGTGGCACCACGGACCCCGCTGACGTCCCGGTCCGGCACTTCGCGCTCGTGGAGGTGACGGACCCGGGCTGGGAGCCCCGCGCCGACGCGCTACGCCGCCGGTTTGGGGTGCACGTCCTGCCGTACTCACCGGGACGGGACCGGGGCTTCCTCGAGGCGCTGGCTCGCGAGGTGCGGAGTGCACCCCTGACCGGACCGACGGCGACCCTGCTGGGGCGGCTCACGCTCGTCGACGTCGGGCCGTTCCGAGAACTGGAGCTGACCTTCCGCCCCGGGGTCAACGTGCTCCTGGGGGACAACGGGGCGGGCAAATCCACGGTGCTGCGGGCGATCGCCGGCGCACTCACCGGCGAAGCGAGCCGCCCATGGGTGGAGCGGATCCTACGGGCCGGCCAGACGTCCGGCTCCATCCAGCTCGATTTAGGACCGTCGACCGTCCACGCGGAGCTTTACCGCACCAGCGCCGGGGGTGAGCTCTCCGTGACTCCGGTGGCACCGCTCTCGACCGTCCGCTGGCTCGCGCTCGGGTTCCCGGCCGCTCGGGGTTTCCGCTGGGGGCGCATGGACACCCTTCCCGTCGATCCCCGCCGGGGTCGCGCGCAGGAGACCGACCTGCTGCCGCTGGTGACCGGTGAGCCCGACGCGCGCCCCGACCAGCTCAAGCGGCTCTTGTTCGACCTCGACCATGAGCGCACCCGCCGGCAAGCGGCGAAGCAGTCCACGGGAGACGTCGACCTACTCGTCGGTGACATCTTTCGGGTGCTCGGCCGTGTGACCGGCGGCTTGGACATCCGGCTGGAGCGCATCGATCTGGAGACCCAGCAGATCCTCGTCGCCACCGAGGACGGCGTGGTGCCGCTGGAGGCCCTGAGCCAAGGCACCGCCTCGCTGCTGGGCTGGCTCGGGGTGCTGGTGCAGCGGATGCACGACGTCCACGGCGCGACCTGGAGCCAGCCCCTGAACGCCCCGGCCCTCGCCCTGGTCGACGAGGTCGATGCGCATCTGCATCCGGCCTGGCAGCAAGACCTCCTCCCCGCGTTGGTCGAGCTCTTCCCGCAGGTGCAATTCATCGTCACCACGCACTCCCCGCTCGTGGTGACGGGCCTCTCGGTCGACCAGGTGACGCGGCTGGAACGACGGCCCGGTGGCCCTTCTGTGGTCGAGGTCGAAGAGGACATGACCATGGGACGGGCCGACCAGGTCCTTACCAGCCCGCTGTTCGGGTTGTCCTCGACCCTTGATCAGGCGACGGAGTCGCTGCTCGGGCGGTACGGAGAGCTCCTCGCCATGGACGACCGGAGTGCCGCTCAGCAGCGCGAGTTCGAGGAGCTGGCGGCTCAGCTCCGGTTTCGCATTCCCTTGCCTTACGAGACCCCGGCGGAACGTCGGGCTGACGAACTGGTGCACAGCCTGCTCAGGCTGAACTTCGGTAAGAGGCACCCTGACGTACAGGCCCGCTTGCTGGAGGCCGCGCGGCGACTGCTGAAGGAGGCGAGCAGGTCGTGATCGGCGTTCCCTTCTCTCCTGAGCTCCTCGACGGCGACCAGCGGGAGTGGTTCCAGGGCTGGAACCGTCGTGCCGAAGACGCCATGAGAACAGTGCTCGAGCGCTGGGAGAAGACAGGCACGGTGAAGTTCTCCGCTCGCGAGCAGAAGCTCTGGGGGGAGCTGAAGAATTGGCTGCTCGAGAACGTGTTCTTCCACAAGTGCGCGTACTGCGAGCGCAAGCTGTACAAGCAGAGCGTGGACGCCGAGCACTATCGCCCGAAGGCGGGCGTGCGATGGGCCAAGGCCCAGGGGCACGACATCGTCAAGGTGGTCCGGTCAGACGGCACCGAGGCGCCGCATCCCGGCTATTTCTGGCTGGCGCTGGACTGGCGGAACCTCGTGCCGGCGTGCGAGGGATGCAATGCGCGCGACGGGAAGCTGAACCAGTTCCCGGTGGCGAAGACCCATGCCGCGGTGGCCTCGCCACCGGTGCCGCACCCCGCCTTCCAAGCCCTTGATCTCGCGGAAGAGCCCTTGCTTCTCCATCCGTTTGTGGACGACCCGACACTCCACCTGCGCTTCGGAGAATTCGGGGAGGTCGTCGGCCTCACCGAGAAGGGCAGGATCTCCATCCAGGTCTACGACTTGAACAACGACGAGCAGAGGCGCGCGCGGAGTAAGGCCCAGCTGGCGGCGGAAGGAGTCGCACAGGCGGCCGTTTACGCCCGCCCCCGGAAGTGCTCGATCCGGGTAGCGCGGCAGCAGGCATTCAATGAAGCGCTCGCCAGCGATGAAGCCGCCTCGGCGAGGGCTGAATATGCCGCCGCAGTCAGGGCCTGGCTGCAGGAGGTCCTGCCCGGCATCTAACCCGGCCTTGATCTTTGGCGGCCGCCGTCCCCCTGACCCGGGACGGCGGCCGCCGCGTAGCGATCAGTGCCCGGCCATCGGCAGCCCGCGGTCGGTCGCCGAGTGGCCGCAGGTGCAGGCCCCGTGCCCGCAGTGCGCGCAGGACGCGCTCGGTGGCAGGTCCAGCGCCGGGTTGCCGTCGAAGAACCCGACCGGCTTGAGCATGAACCCGACGTACGCGCAGGGCATGACCGGCCAGTCCTCCGGCCGCACGACGTGGTGCGCGCCGACGGTGTACCAGAGCACGACGTCGGTGTTCTCCAGCGGCGCGTCGTCGGCCTGGTAGACCGGCAGGCCCTGCACGTCCGGCGACTGGTACGGGTAGTCGCCGGCCGCGTAGAGCTCCCGCGGGTCGTACCTCGTGACCCACAGGTCGTGCTGCACGAACCGGGCCCGGTCGTAGATGTAGCTGCCCTCCTGGACCATCGTCGGGACGACGTCCTTGGGCATGAGCTTGTAGCCGACCGGGCTGCCCAGCTCGTTCACCTTGTCCGGGTTGACGACCTTCCAGTAGCGGGCCGTCCGGTGGTTCCAGTCCCGGGCGCCCTCGGCCTCGGAGGAGACGAGGGTGTCGCGGGTGATCCAGGCGTTCTTGTGCGGGTTGAGCGCCGGGTCCGGCTCGGGGATCGAGTCGACCTCGTAGACCGAGTTGCCCGGCCCGTCGACGGTCATGTCCATGCGGACGCTGAAGAAGTGCTGGTGGTGCGGGCCGTAGATGCCCGGCGCCACCAGGTTGCCCCAGCGCGGCTTCTCGCCGACCGCGATCGCGCCGGTGGTGAGCACGCCGGTCAGCTTGATCTCGTGCTCGATGTTGCCGTCGGTGTAGAGGTACCAGAAGAAGCCGTACTCGTAGTTGCCGACGGTGGCGATGAAGCTGATCACCAGCCGGCGCGAGCGGCGGACCTCGACCTCGCCGGTGCGGAAGTCGGTGTGCTTCCAGGCGATGCCGTAGTCCTCCTCGTGCATGCAGACGGCGTTCGGGATGGTCACCGCGTTGCCGAGCGAGTCGTTGACGACGCCGTCGAAGTAGTGGATCTCCCCGAGGCAGTCGCAGCCGAGGGTGAGCGGGTTGGCCATCAGGCCCATCCCGACCTCGCCCATGTCGAACACGTTCTTGTTCCAGTGCGTCGGCGAGGTGTCGCCGTAGGGCACGACCATCTCCGACAGCGCCGCCCGGTACATGACCGGCCGGATCTCGCCCCGGTCGGTGTAGGCGAGCTGGTGCAGCACCAGGCCCTCGCGTGGGTTGAACCCGACCCGCAGCGACCACTTCTGCCAGGTCACGTTCCAGCCGTCGACGGCGAAGCTCGGCCCCTCGGGCTGGGTGATCTCGATGGGCTTGAGGTCGTCGCGGAACTGCGTGAACGCCGGGCGGTTGTCCGGGTCGAACATGAAGCGCTCGGTGTAGTTGCCGGCGGTGGGCGGCAGCGGGACGACGCCGTGGTCCTCGATCTCGACGACCTCCATGGCGTCGAGGTCGAAGTGCACGATCAGGCCCTCGACCGGCCGGGCGTAGCCGTGCTCGCCGGGTGCCGAGCGCATGAAGGTGAGCGGCCGGCAGACCAGCGGCGAGTTGTCGTAGTGGTCCTGGGCGCCGTAGTAGCCGGCCGGCCACGGGTCGACCATCGCCAGGTCGAAGTCGGTGACACCGCGCTTGCGCATCGCCGCCTGCCAGCCCGGGTCCTCGCGCACGACCTTCTCCACGCCGTCCATGTGCTCGGCGAGGTAGGACGGGAAGCGGCCGGGGACCGGGGTCCACGACTCGACGAGGCCGAGGTCGAGGTCGACGACGCCCTCGAAGATCATCTTCTGCGCGGTGTCGTAGGCGACGACGAAGGCCTTGCGCGGCGGCGCCTCGTCGAAGACCAGCGACGCGGGCTTGGGCGGCTCGGCCAGCGAGATCATCACGAACCGCAGGGTGTCGCTGGTGTGGTCGCTGCCCTGCACGACGGCGGCGGCGCGCTCGATCTCCGCGCCGGTCAGCGGGTCGAGCGGGTGCGCCGCGGCGGACGGCGCGCCGCTGAGGTCGGCGAGGGCGGTGTCGACTGCCATGAGGTGGAGCTCTCCTGTTCCTTGAAGGGGTTCGGGTGCTTCGTGGGGCGTACGCCCCCGGGGGTGTTTTCGGCGCATCACCCGGGGTGTCGGGCGTGGGGGGGTGGGGCTTATTGT
>NZ_JBJGYZ010000023.1:0-90225 GCF_054050275.1 Geodermatophilus sp. SYSU D00691 | reverse complement strand
CCCCCCCCCGGCCCCCCGGCGGCCCCCCCCCCCCGCCCCCCCCCCCCCCCCCCCCCCCACCGCTCACCCCACCGCGACGCGGGCGACGTCCTTGCGGCCGCTGATCCAGAGCAGCAGCTCCAGCGGCTCGCCGGTGAGCACCTTCTCCCGCTCGCCGGAGCCGAGCCGCCTCTCCTTGCCGGGGACGTCGGCGCGCCGCAGCACGAGGGTGCGGCCCCGGGCGGCCTGGCGGCCGAGCAGCGCGACCGCCCGCCACAGCAGGTCCTGGTCGGCCCGGGACAGGCGGCGCGGCGTCCAGCCCGGCCGGGCGCGCCGCACGTCCTCGTGGTGGATCACGTACTCGGTCGTGTTCAGCACCCGCCCGACGCCCGGCCAGCCCATCGGCAGCCACCGCGCCGGGCCCGACCGCACCTGCTCCACCAGGTCCTCGTAGCGGGCCGAGGCGCGCAGCCTGTCCTCCAGCCGGTGACCCCACGCGCCCAGCGCCGGGTTGACCCGCTCCAGCCCGTAGCCGGGCAGCGCGTCGGGACGGCGGTCGCGGACGGCGAGGTGGGCGGCCAGGTGCGCCGTCGTCCACCCGGCACAGCAGGTCGGCGCGTCCGGGCCCAGCTTCTCCAGCAGGTCTGCCAGGTCGGCACGCTCGCGGTCGGCCAGGGAAGAGCTGGTCATCCCGCCACGTTAGCCACGGTGCCCGCCGGGCGCCGCCAGGGCGCCCGGCGCTCCGCAGGCGCTTAGCGCGCCTAAGGAACGTAGAGTCGGGGTACCGCCCCGACCGACCCCGAGGAGAGCTGTGCCCCGCCGAGACGCCGTCGTGCGGCGCGGACTGCGTCACGTGGGGCGGGCCGTCCGCGAGCAGCGCGGCATGTTCGTCCTCGCCCTGCTCGGCAGCAGCCTCTACGCCGCGATGACCGTGGCCAGCGCCTACGTGATCGGCGAGGTCACCGACCGGGTCATCATCCCGGCGTTCCGCGAGGACGACACCACGGCGGCCGCGCTTCTGCTGGCCGCGGTGGTCATCCTCGCCGTCGCCGTCCTCAAGGTCCTCGGCATCCTCGGCCGCCGGCTGTTCGCCGGCGTGATGCAGTACCGCCTGCAGGCCGAGTACCGCCGCCGGGTCACCGGCCAGTACCTGCGCCTGCCCCTGTCGTGGCACCAGCGGCACCCCACCGGCCAGCTGCTGTCCAACGCCAACTCCGACGTCGAGAGCGCCTGGTTCTTCGTCGCGCCGCTGCCCTTCGCCTGCGGCGCGCTGGTCATGATCGGCATCACCGTGACGGCGCTGGTGCTCACCGACCCGCTGATCGCGGTGGTCGGCCTGGTCGTCTTTCCCCTGGTCTTCCTCAGCAACGTCGTCTACTCGCAGGTGATGAGCCCGAAGATGCAGCGGGCCCAGCAGCTGCGCGCCGAGGTCAGCGAGATCGCCCACGAGAGCTTCGACGCCGCCCTCGTGGTGAAGACCCTCGGCCGCGAGGACACCGAGACCGCGCGCTTCCGCGAGCGCGCCGAGGAGCTGCGCGACGGCCTGGTCGACGTCGGTCGCGTCCGCGGCCTGTTCGACCCGCTGCTCGAGGCGCTGCCCAACCTCGGCATCCTCGCGATCCTGCTGGTCGGCGCGAGCCGCGTCGCCGACGGCTCCACCGACGCCGGCCAGCTGGTGTCCATCGCCTACCTGTTCAGCCTGCTCACGCTGCCCATCCGCGCCATCGGCTGGGTGCTGGCCGACCTGCCCCGGGCGCTGGCCGGCTTCGACCGGGTCACCCCGGTGCTGGAGGCCACCGGCGGGACGCCGCACGGCCCGGAGGACGCACCGGCCGGCACCGGCGGCGCGGCGCTGCAGGTCCGCGGCGTCGACTTCTCCTTCGACGGCGCGCACAAGCGGACCCTGTCCGGGGTCACCTTCGACGTGCCGGCCGGCACCACGCTCGCCGTCGTCGGCCCCACCGGCTCGGGCAAGTCCACCCTCGCCGGGCTGCTCGTCCGCCTCGTCGACCCCGGCGACGGGCACGTGCTGCTCGACGGCGTCGACCTGCGCCGGCTGCGGGAGGGCGAGGTCAGCGGCCAGGCGGCGTTCGTGCCCCAGGGCACCTTCCTCTTCGACGACACCGTCCGCGGCAACGTCACCCTCGGCGGCGACTTCTCCGACGACGAGGTGTGGACGGCGCTGCGCACCGCCGCCGCCGACGAGTTCGTCGCCGCGCTGCCCGAGGGCCTCGACACCCGCGTCGGCGAGCGCGGCGCCTCGCTGTCCGGCGGGCAGCGCCAGCGGCTGGCCCTGGCCCGGGCCGTCGTCCGCCGTCCCCGGCTGCTGGTCCTCGACGACGCCACCAGCGCCGTCGACCCCGCGGTCGAGCAGCGCATCCTCGACGCGCTGCGGGCCACCGACCCGCCGTCGACCGTCGTGGTCGTCGCCTACCGGCAGGCCACCATCGCCCTCGCCGACGAGGTCGTCTGGCTCGAGCACGGCCGGGTGACCGCCCGCGGCAGCCACGAGGAGCTGCTCGCCGAGGTGCCGGGCTACGCGGCTCTGGTCCGCGCCTACCAGGAGGCGGCTGCCGCGTGAGCGAGATCGACCTGCCCGCCGACCGCCGCGAGGAGGGTGCCTTCGCCACCCTGCGCCGCGGCCTGCGGATGATGCCCGAGTTCCGCCGCGGCCTGCCGCTGACCTTCCTGCTCGCGCTCATGGCGACCGCCGGCCGGGTGGTCGTGCCGATCGCCGTCCAGCAGACCATCGACCAGGGGCTGTCCGGCCCCGGTGGCCCGGACCTCGATCTGGTCCGCGACCTGGTGATCGTCTGCGCGCTGGTCGTGCTGCTCACCGCGGTGGCCGTGTACCGCATGAACGTCCGGCTGTTCCGGACGACGGAGACCGCGCTGGCGGGCCTGCGGGTGCGGGCCTTCCGGCACGTCCACGACCTCTCGGTGCTGCACCAGCAGGGGCAGCGCCGCGGCTCGCTGGTCTCCCGCGTCACCAGCGACGTCGACCAGCTGTCGGTCTTCATGCAGTGGGGCGGCGTGCTCGGCGTGATCAGCGTCGGCCAGCTGGTCGTCGCGATCGTCGTCATGTCGATCTACTCCTGGCAGCTGACCCTGCTGGTGTTGGCCTGCTTCGTGCCGCTGGCCTTCGCGATCCGCTTCTTCGCCCGCCGGCTGGCCACCGTCTACGGCGTGGTCCGCGAGCGCGTCGGCGACGTGCTGGCCGCGGTGTCCGAGTCGGTCGTCGGTGCCTCGACCGTCCGTGCCTACGGCGTGCGCGAGCGCACCGCCGCCCGCATCGACCGAGCCATCCACCGGCACTACCGGGCCTCGGTCAAGGCCCAGCGGACCACCGCGGCGGTGTTCGTCACCGGCGAGCTGGTCGCCGCGGTCGCCAACGCCGCCGTCGTCATCGTCGGCGTGCTGCTCGGCCTGGCCGGCGACATCACCGCCGGCACCCTGGTGGCCTTCCTGTTCCTGGTCACGCTGTTCGTCGCGCCGGTGCAGACGGCCAGCGAGGTGCTCAACGAGGCGCAGAACGCCCTGGCCGGCTTCCGCCGCGTGCTCGACGTGCTCGACACCGAGCCCGACGTCCGCGACCCCGCGCTCGACGGCGCCGGCCGGCAGCTGCCCGAGGGGCCGCTCTCGGTCCGCTTCGAGCACGTCTCCTTCCGCTACGCGCCCGGCGCGCCGAAGGCCCTGGACGACGTCGACCTGCAGATCGCGCCCCGCCGCCGCGTCGCGATCGTCGGCGAGACCGGCTCGGGCAAGACCACGTTCGCCAAGCTGGTCACCCGGCTCATGGACCCGGTCGAGGGCCGCGTGCTGTTGAGCGGCGTCCCGCTGCGCGAGGTCGCCTTCGCCTCGCTGCGCGAGCGGGTCGTGATGGTGCCGCAGGACGGGTTCCTGTTCGACGCGACCGTCGCCGACAACGTCCGGTACGGCAAGCCGGGCATGACCGACGGGCACGTCGAGGCGGCGTTCGACGAGCTCGGCCTCGGCGCCTGGGTCGAGGGCCTGGCCGACGGCGTGGCCACCCCGGTCGGCCAGCGCGGCGAGGCGCTGTCGGCGGGGGAGCGGCAGCTGGTCGCGGTCGCCCGCGCTTACGTCTCCGACCCCGACCTGCTGGTCCTCGACGAGGCCACCAGCGCGGTCGACCCGGCCACCGAGCAGCGGCTCACCCGCGCCCTGGACAAGCTCACCGACGGCCGGACGACGCTGACCATCGCGCACCGCCTCTCCACGGCCGAGCGGGCCGACGAGGTCCTGGTCGTCGACGCCGGCCGGGTCGTCCAGCGCGGCACCCACGAGGAGCTGGTCGAGGCCGAGGGGCCGTACGCCCGGCTGCACGCCTCGTGGCGGCGCTCGTCGGCGGGCGAACCCGAACCGGTGGGCTGAGGCGCGCGCTGTGGTCGCGACCACACCGCGGCCGTAGGCTGCGTGCCGTGCCCGAGGCCACCGACCCGCAGCGCCGCCCGCCCGTCGCGGCGGCGACCGCCGCGGTGCTCGCCCTGCCCGGCGCGTTCATCACCCTGTCGCTCGGCAGCGCCGCGCAGAGCGTCGCCGGCACGGTCGGCGACGACGCCGGGCAGTGGATGGTCCTCGTCGTCACCATCGGGTGGACGGCGACGCTGCTCGTCGGCGCGGTCCGCCTCCTGCTGGGCAGCTCCTGGCTGGGCCTGGCGGTGCCCGCCGCGATCCTGGCGGCGCTCATGACCGTGGGCCTGGCCCAGGGCGGCCTCGGCGACGGCTTCTCGTGGTTCCACGGCTTCGCCTGGGCGGTCGGCGTCGCGGCGACGGTGCTCGCCGCGCTGCCGCAGGTCCGGCACTGGGTCGCCCGCCGCCGCCGGCAGAAGCTGCACCCCGGGTCGGTCCGGGCGACGTCCAGCCGGCCGTGAGCTGCTGACCGGCTCCCGGTCCTACCCTGTCGGCCATGCCGTCCAGCTCGTCGCGCTCCCGGGTGGCGCCCCGCCGCTCGCCGCGGTCGGCGCCGCTCGGCCGCACCGCCCCGCCCGCCGCGCCGACCCGCCCGGTGGAGGCGCCGGTCGCCGCGGTCTTCGGCGTCCTCGTCGCCGCCGAGTACCTCTGGCTGGCCTGGCTGCTCCGCGACCCCGAGATCCTCGACTGGTTCGTCGTCGTCCCCGCGGTGCTGGCCCTGGTCGCCCTGGCCGGCGCGGCGCTGGTCCTCCTCGGCCGCGGCCGCGGCTGGCTGGTGCAGACCGCGGCCGCCGTCGTCCTGCTGCTCGGCCTGCTGGCCCTCGTCGCGCTGTTCGGCGCGCTCGGCGGCGGGGCCGCGCTGTGGCAGGCGCTGCTGCTGCTCGTCGGCCCGATCGGCTGCCTGGCGCTCACCCTGCGCCGCCCGGTGCGGGAGTGGACCGCGCGGGGCCGGGCGCCGGGTCGGGGGACTCGCGCTCCCGGGGGACGGCGGGACGGCCGCCCGGCCCGCTAGCGTCCGGGGCGTGACAACCGAGACCGACGTCGTCGTCGTGGGAGCCGGCCTCGCCGGCCTGGTCGCCACCGCCGAGCTGGCCGACGCCGGCAAGCGCGTGGTGCTGCTCGAGCAGGAGCCCGAGCAGTCCCTCGGCGGGCAGGCGTGGTGGTCCTTCGGCGGGCTGTTCCTGGTCGACTCGCCCGAGCAGCGCCGGCTGCGCGTGCGCGACTCCCTCGAGCTGGCCCGCCAGGACTGGTTCGGCACCGCCTCGTTCGACCGCGACGAGGACCACTGGCCGCGCCAGTGGGCTGAGGCCTACCTGCAGTTCGCCGCCGGCGAGAAGCGCGCCTGGCTGAGGGAGCAGGGCATCGGCTTCTTCCCGATCGTCGGCTGGGCCGAGCGCGGCGGCTACACCGCCACCGGCCACGGCAACTCCGTGCCGCGCTTCCACATCGTCTGGGGCACCGGCCCGGGCATCGTCGCGCCGTTCGCCCGCCGGGTGCGGGACGCCGTCGAGCGCGGGCTGGTGCAGCTGCGGTTCCGGCACCGGGTGGACGAGCTGGCCGTCAGCGGCGGGGCGGTCACCGGCGTGCGCGGCCACGTGCTCGAGCCCAGCGCGGTGGCCCGCGGCGAGGCCAGCTCCCGCGCCGAGCTGGAGCCGTTCGAGATCAGCGCGCAGGCCGTCGTCGTCACCGCCGGCGGCATCGGCGGCAACCACGAGCTGGTGCGCAAGAACTGGCCGGCCCGCCTGGGGCCCGCGCCGCAGCGGCTGCTGTCCGGCGTCCCCGCGCACGTCGACGGCCGGATGCTGGAGGCCACCGAGGCGGCCGGCGCCAGCGTCGTCAACCGCGACCGCATGTGGCACTACACCGAGGGCGTCGCCAACCACTCGCCGGTGTGGGACCGGCACGGCATCCGGATCCTGCCCGGCCCGTCGTCGCTGTGGCTCGACGCGACCGGCAAGCGGCTGCCGGTGCCGCTGTTCCCCGGGTTCGACACCCTCGGCACGCTCGCCCACATCGGCCAGACCGGGTACGAGCACACCTGGTTCGTCTCCACCCAGCGCATCGTGGGCAAGGAGTTCGCCCTCTCCGGCTCGGAGCAGAACCCCGACCTGACCGGCAAGGACGTCCGCCTGCTGCTCAAGCGCGCCCGGGTCGAGGTCGCCCCGCCGGTGCAGCGCTTCCTCGACCACGGCGAGGACTTCGTGGTGGCCCGCACCGTGCCCGAGCTGGTCGCGGGGATGAACCGGGTCACCGGCGGCGAGCCGGCCCTGGACGTCGCCACGGTGGAGGCGGAGATCGTCTGCCGCGACCGCGAGATCGCCAACCCCTTCACCAAGGACCTGCAGGTGATGGCGATCCGCAGCGCGCGCAACTACCTCGGCGACAAGCTGATCCGGGTGGCGTCGCCGCACCGGATCCTCGACCCGGAGGCCGGGCCGCTGGTCGCCGTCCGGCTCAACCTGCTCACCCGCAAGACGCTCGGCGGGCTGGAGACCGACCTGTCCGGCCGCGTGCTGCGGCCGGGCGGCGACCCGTTCCCCGGCCTGTACGCGGCGGGGGAGGTGGCCGGCTTCGGCGGTGGCGGCATGCACGGCTACCGCTCGCTGGAGGGCACCTTCCTCGGCGGCTGCCTGTTCTCCGGGCGCACGGCCGGCCGGGCCCTGGCGGCCGAGCTCTGATGTCCGACCCCTGGGCGGACCCCGACAGCCCCACCCAGCCGGGCGCCCCCTACGCCGGCCCGCCGGCCACCGCGCCCTACGCGCCGCCGCCGGCCGCGGTCGGCTACCCGGCCACCCCCTACGGCTTCCCGCCGCAGCCCTACGCGGGCTACCCGCCCGGCTACCCGCAGCCCTGGGTGCCGGTGCCGCAGGGGCCCAAGCGCCCCGGGCAGGTGATCACGGCGGCCGTGCTCGCCTTCGTGCAGGCCGGGCTGGTGCTGCTCGCCTCGGTGTACGTGGTGTTCCTGGCCTCGTTCGTCGGCTTCGCCGCCGACCTCGACGGCTCCGGGGAGGCCGAGGGGCTGGCCACTGAGGGCACCGTGCTCGGCTTCGTGCAGGTGGGCTCGGCGGTGCTGCTCATCGTGGGCGGCGTGATGGCCCTCAACAGCCGGCGTCGGCCGGCGCACGTGGTGCTCGTCGTGTCCCTGGCCCTCCAGCTGCTGCTCTGCGTGTACTGGGCGGTCCGGCTCACCACCTTCGGCGACGAGATCCCCGGCGGGGACCCGACCACGGCGCTGCTGGCGTTCGTCCTCCTGTTCGCGGCCGGCCCGGCGGTCGGCCTCGGCATGGTCCTGCTCGGCGCGGGGAGGGCCTGGTTCACCGGGACGGCGCGGCCGTGAGCCACCCGTGGCCCCCGCCGCCATGGCCGCCACCGCCGCCACCGAGGCCCCGGCGTCCGGGGGCGCTGATCGCCGCGTGCGTCCTCGCGCTGGTCGTGGCGGTCGCGGCGATCCTCGGGGCGGTCGTCACCTACTTCATCGCCGGCTTCAGCGAGGCCTTCACCGATCCCGGCGAGCCGGGCTTCCCCGAGGGCTACGTCGTCGCCCTGGTCGAGCTCGCCTGCGGGGTGCTCGTGCTGGTGGCGGCCCTGCTGGCGCTGAACGGGATCGGGCGGCCGGTGCTGCTGGCCGGCCTGGTCCTCGTGCTGGTCATCGCCGTCTACTGGCTGGCCCGGGCCATGACCGAGGAGTTCGAGCACGGGGACGGACCGGTGATCGTCGTCGTGGCGCTGGGCTTCGCCGCGCTCGCCGGCACCGCGCTCGGGCTGGCCGGCACCGCCTCGGTCGGGGCGTGGTTCCGGCAGCAGCGGGCGACCGCGAGAGGTCCGGTGCCGCCCGCGGTGCCCTGAGCGGGGATGATCGGCGCATGTCCGCCGTCCCACCGGTCGAGTCCGCCCTGGCTCCGGAGCTCGCCGCAGCGCTGCGCCGCGATCCCGCGGGGCTGGTCGCCGCCGTCGTCCAGCAGCACGACACCGGCGAGGTGCTCATGCTCGCCTGGATGGACGACGAGGCCCTGCACCGCACGCTCACCACCGGCCGGGCCACCTACTGGTCGCGCAGCCGCCGCGAGTACTGGGTGAAGGGCGAGACCTCGGGCCACCGGCAGTGGGTCAAGGACGTCCGCCTGGACTGCGACGGTGACGCGCTGCTCGTGCTCGTCGACCAGGAGGGCCCGGCGTGCCACACGGGCGAGCGGTCGTGCTTCCACCGCCCGCTGGCGGTGACGTCGTGAGGCTCGGCGTCACCGCGCCGACGGCGGAGGAGTTCGGGCGGCTCGACCAACCGGTCGTGCCGGTCACCCGGCGGCTGCTCGCCGACGGCGAGACCGCCGTCGGCATCTACCGCAAGCTCGCCGCCGGCCGCCCGGGCACGGTGCTGCTGGAGTCGGCCGAGCAGGGCAAGCAGTGGTCGCGGTACAGCTTCGTGGGGGTCCGCAGCGCCGGCGTGCTCACCGAGCGGGACGGCGCCACGCAGTGGCTGGGGGAGCCGATCCCCGGCCTGACCGAGGGGCTGCCGGCCGATCCGCTGGCCGCCGTCCGCCGGCTGGCCCGCGCGCTGCGGACGCCGCGCACCGAGGGCCTGCCGCCGCTCACCGGCGGGCTGGTCGGCTACCTCGGCTACGACGTCGTCGGGCGGCTGGAGCGGCTGCCGGTGCGGAGCGTCGACGACCTCGGCATGCCCGAGCTCGCGATGATGCTGGTGACCGACCTCGCCGTGGTCGACCACCACGACGGCACGGTGCTGCTCATCGCCAACGCCCTCGAGCGGACGCCGCAGGCGTACGAGGACGCGGTGACCCGGCTCGACGCCATGGCCGCCGATCTCCTCAAGGCGACGCCGGCGAGCATCGCGGTGCTGGAGACCGCCGAGGTGCCGCAGGTGCGCAGCAACATGGCGCCCGGCGTCTACGAGGACGGCGTCGAGCGGATCCGCGAGCACATCCGCGCCGGCGACGCGTTCCAGGTCGTGCTCAGCCAGCGGTTCGAGGTGGCCACCGCCGTCGACGCGCTGGACCTGTACCGGGTGCTGCGCACCAGCAACCCGTCGCCGTACATGTACCTGCTGCGCTTCGCCGGCCGGGAGTCGCCGTTCGACGTCGTCGGCTCCTCGCCCGAGGCGCTGGTGACGGTGACCGGCACGTCGGCCGTCGTCCACCCGCCGGCCGGCACCCGGCCGCGGGGGGCGACGCCGGAGGAGGACGTCCGGCTCGCCGAGGCGCTCAAGGCCGACCCCAAGGAGCGGGCCGAGCACGTGATGCTGGTCGACCTGGCCCGCAACGACCTCGGCCGGGTGTGCGTGCCGGGCACCGTCGAGGTGCCCGACTTCATGCGGATCGAGCACTACAGCCACGTCATGCACCTGGTCTCGACCGTCTCGGGGCAGCTCGAGGAGGGCCGCGACGCGCTCGACGTCTTCGACGCCACCTTCCCGGCCGGCACGGTCTCCGGCGCCCCGAAGCCGCGGGCGATGGAGATCATCGAGACCCTCGAGCCGACCCGGCGGGCGCTGTACGCGGGCACCGTCGGCTACCTCGACGCCAGCGGCGACATGGACATGGCGATCGCGATCCGCACGGCCGTGCTGCACCAGGGCCGGGCGTACGTCCAGGCCGGCGCCGGGGTGGTGGCCGACAGCGACCCGGCCACCGAGGAGGCCGAGACCCGGCACAAGGCCCGGGCGGTGCTGTCGGCGATCGCGACGGCGGAAGGCCTGCGGGAGGTGCGGTGAGCCGCTCTGCCGACCAGCCGGCTCCGCCGGGCGGAGGCGAACAGTCGAACAGGGTGAACGAGCGCCGTGAGCTGACCGCGGCGGTGGCCGGCGCGGCGGCGGCCGGCGCGCTGGCGCTGGTGGCCGCCGGTCAGCGCTGGGCCGAGGTCACCGCCGACCGGCAGCCGCCCCTGCCGCCGGTGGGCGCGGTGCTGAGCGGCTCGGACGCCGCGCCGCTGGTCCCCGCGACCGGTCTGCTGCTGCTCGCGGCGGCCGTGGTCCTCGTCGCGGTGCGGGGAGCGGCCCGGCTCGGCGTCGGCGTCCTCGTCGTCGTCGCGGGCGGCGTGCTGGCCTGGTCGGGCGGCGCCGTGCTCGCCGGCCGGGTCGACGTCGCCGCCGCCGACCTGCCCGTGCTCGACGACGCCCTCGCCGGTGCCCGCACCGACCTGGCGGCCGCCGGGCCGGTCCTCGTGCTGGTGGCCGGCCTGCTCGCGGTCGCCGCCGGTGCGCTCGTCGTCGTCCGCGGCCGCGGCTGGCCGGCGATGGGCCGCCGCTACCAGCGGCCCGGCGACCCGGCGTCGCGGGCGGCCGCCGCCCCCCGCACCGGCGAGCAGCGGGCGGACGACGCCTGGCGGGCCCTCGACCGCGGCGAGGACCCCACCGAGGAGCCGGCCGAGGACCTGCCGGAGCGCGGCCGCAGCCGGTGAGGTGCGCGAACGGCGCGTCCCCCACGCGGGGATGCGCCGGATCCGCCCACTGCCGGCCACCCCCGGCGGGCGCCGACGACGGGGCGGCGGGTGCGTGCGACGCGCCCGGGCGCGGGACGCACTAGCAGGTGGGAGGGCAGGCCAGGGCGACGCCCCCTGGTCGGGACCGTCCGGGCGCGCCTCTAGAGTGGTTCCACCGATCCGCCTGGTGAGGGGACGTATCCCGTGCAGAGTCCGAGAAACCCCCGGGGCGTGTGCGCCAGCCCACACCCCGGCACGGTGGTGGCGTGACCGAGTCCCGCGGCAACGTCCTCCAGCAGATCGTCGCCGGTGTGCGCGAGGACCTCGCCGCGCGTGAGGCGCTCACGCCGCTGGCCGACGTGCGGGCCGCCGCCCTCGACGCGCGCCCCGCGCTCGACGCGTTCGCGGCCCTGCGCGCGCCCGGCGTCGGCGTCATCGCCGAGGTGAAGCGGCAGAGCCCGTCCAAGGGCGCCCTGGCCGACATCCCCGACCCCGCGGAGCTGGCCCGCCAGTACGCCGCCGGCGGGGCCCGGGTGATCAGCGTGCTCACCGAGCGGCGCCGCTTCGGCGGCTCGCAGGCCGACCTCGACGCCGTCCGCGCCGCCGTCGACGTCCCGGTGCTGTGCAAGGACTTCATCGTCTCCAGCTACCAGGTGCACGAGGCCCGCGCGCACGGCGCCGACGTCTGCCTGCTGATCGTCGCCGCGCTCGAGCAGAACGCCCTCACCGGGCTGCTCGAGCGGGTGGAGTCGCTCGGCATGACCGCCCTGGTCGAGGTGCACACCGAGGCCGAGGCCGACCGCGCGCTCGCCGCCGGGGCCTCGGTGATCGGGGTCAACGCCCGCGACCTGACCACGCTGCAGGTCGACCGCTCGACGTTCGAGCGCATCGCCCCGGGGCTGCCCTCGGGCGTGGTCAAGGTGGCCGAGTCCGGCGTCCGCGGGCCGCACGACCTGATCGGCTACGCGGCCGCCGGCGCCGACGCCGTGCTCGTCGGGGAGGGTCTGGTGACCGCCGGCGACGCCCGGCAGGCGGTCGCCGACCTGGTCACGGCGGGGTCGCACCCGGCCACCCCGCGCGCCGCCCGCTGACATCCCTACCGGGGCCGCCGCGAACGCGCGGGCGGTGAGGGGCGGCCTGGTCCTTAAGCTGGGCGCATGACGACCAGCTCGCTGCACCCGCCCGAGGACCGTCTCGTGCCGGCGCGGCCGAGCTGGCCGGACGCGACGGGCCACTTCGGGATCTTCGGCGGCCGCTTCGTCCCCGAGGCGCTGATCGCCGCCCTCGACGAGCTGACCGAGGCCTACGAGGCGATGCGGGTCGACCCGGCCTTCGCCGCCGAGTTCGAGCGGCTGCAGCGCGACTACACCGGCCGGCCCAGCCCGGTCACCGAGGTGCCGAAGTTCGCCGAGCACGCCGGCGGCGCCACGGTGCTGCTCAAGCGCGAGGACCTCAACCACACCGGCTCGCACAAGATCAACAACGTGCTGGGCCAGGCGCTGCTCACCAAGCGCATCGGCAAGCAGCGGGTCATCGCCGAGACCGGCGCCGGCCAGCACGGCGTCGCCACCGCCACCGCCGCCGCGCTGATGGGGCTGTCCTGCACCATCTACATGGGCGAGGAGGACACCCGCCGGCAGGCGCTCAACGTCGCCCGCATGCGGCTGCTCGGCGCCGAGGTGATCCCGGTGTCCACCGGCTCGCGCACCCTCAAGGACGCGATCAACGAGGCCTTCCGCGACTGGGTCACCAACGTCGAGACGACGAACTACGTCTTCGGCACCGTCGCCGGCCCGCACCCGTTCCCGGCCATGGTCCGCGACTTCCAGCGGGTCATCGGCGACGAGGCGCGTGCCCAGGTGCTCGACCGGGAGGGCCGGCTGCCCGACGCCGTCCTGGCCTGCGTCGGCGGCGGCTCCAACGCGATCGGCATCTTCACGGCCTTCGTGCCCGACCAGGGCGTGCGGCTGATCGGCCTCGAGGCCGGCGGGGACGGCGTCGACACCGGGCGGCACGCCGCGACCATCACCGGCGGGACGCCGGGCGTGCTGCACGGCGCCCGCTCCTACCTGCTGCAGGACGAGAACGGGCAGACGATCGAGTCGCACTCGATCAGCGCCGGCCTCGACTACCCGGGCGTCGGCCCCGAGCACTCCTACCTGCACGACATCGGCCGGGCCGAGTACCGCGCGGTCACCGACGCCGAGGCGATGGAGGCCTTCGCGCTGCTCTGCCGCACCGAGGGGATCATCCCGGCGATCGAGTCGGCGCACGCGCTCGCCGGCGCGCTGGTGCTCGGCCGGGAGCTCGGCCCCGGGGCCCTGCTGCTGGTCAACCTCTCCGGCCGCGGGGACAAGGACGTCGAGACGGCGTCACGGTGGTTCGGCCTCGGCGACCGGGACGACGCCGCCCCCGGCCCGGGCCTGGACACCGACCAGCAGCCCACCGAGGGCGCGGTCACCAACGACGAGGCCGTGGCCGGCCAGGACGCGGGGGAGTCGGCATGAGCTCGTCGGCCGAGGCGATCGCGGGGGCGAAGGCGCACGACCGCGCGGCGCTGATCGCGTACGTCCCCGTCGGCTACCCGAGCGTCGAGGGCTCGATCGCGGCGATGGTGGCCGCGGTCGAGGGCGGCGCCGACGTCGTCGAGGTCGGCATCCCCTACAGCGACCCGGGCATGGACGGGCCGGTCATCCAGCAGGCGGTCGAGGTCGCCGTCCGGGCCGGCGTCGGCATGCGCGACGTGCTGCGGGCGGTCGAGGCGGTGGCCGCCGCCGGCGCCGTCCCGGTGGTGATGAGCTACTGGAACCCGATCGAGCGGTACGGCGTCGAGCGGTTCGCGGCCGACCTGGCCGCCGCCGGGGGAGCGGGGGCGATCACCCCCGACCTCATCCCCGACGAGGCCGGCGAGTGGATCGCCGCCTCCGACGCGCACGGCCTCGACCGCGTCTTCCTCGTCGCGCCGTCGTCCACCGACGCCCGGCTGCGGTCCACCACCGCGGCCTGCCGCGGCTTCGTCTACGCCGCCTCCACGATGGGGGTGACCGGCACCCGCGCCACGGTCGGCGACGCCGCCGAGAAGCTGGTCGCCCGCACCCGCGCGGCGGCCCCCGACCTCGCGGTGTGCGTCGGCCTGGGGGTCTCGGACGCCGACCAGGCCGCCGAGGTCGCCGCCTTCGCCGACGGCGTGATCGTCGGCTCGGCGTTCGTGCGGGTGCTGCTCGACGCCGCCGACGAGCAGGCCGCCGCCACGGCGGCCGGCACGCTGGCCGGCAACCTCGCCGAGGGCGTCCGGCGCCGTACGGTGCTCCGGTGACTCTCGCGTCGATCCCGAGCCCGTCGCAGGCGGTCTGGGAGCTCGGTCCCTTCCCGCTGCGGGCCTACGCGCTGTGCATCATCGCCGGCATCGTGGCCGCGTGCTGGATCGGCGAGAAGCGCTGGGTCGCCCGCGGGGGCGCGAAGGGCGACGTCCTCGACATCGCCGTCTGGGCCGTCCCCTTCGGGATCATCGGCGGCCGGCTCTACCACGTGATCACCACGCCGGAGCCGTACTTCGGCGAGGGCGGGGACCCGCTCAAGGCCTTCGCGATCTGGGAGGGCGGCCTCGGCATCTGGGGCGCGATCGCCCTCGGCGCCGTCGGGGCCTGGATCGCCTGCCGACGCCGGAAGATCCCGTTGCCGGCGTTCGCCGACGCCATCGCGCCGGGCCTCCTCGTCGCCCAGGCCATCGGCCGGCTGGGCAACTGGTTCAACCAGGAGCTGTACGGGCGCCCCACCGACGTGATGTGGGCGCTGGAGATCGACCCGGTGCACCGGCTGCCCGGCTACCTCGACGTCGCGCTGTACCACCCGACGTTCCTCTACGAGCTGGTGTGGAACCTGATCGCCGCCGGCATCGTCGTGTGGGCCGACCGGTCCTTCCGCCTGAGCCACGGGCGCGCCTTCGCCCTGTACGTCGCGCTGTACTGCCTGGGCCGCGGCTGGATCGAGAGCCTGCGCATCGACGAGGCCGAGCACTTCTTCGGCCTGCGCCTCAACGTGTTCACCTCGATCGTCGTCGGCCTGCTCGCCGTCGCCTACCTCGTGCTGCAGCGGGGCCAGCCGCGCGAGGTCATCCGGCGGGGCGCGACGAAGGACACAGTCGCGGCCGCGGAACGCCCCACGGGCGCCGGCGGCTCCACCGCGGCGTCCGCCGACGAGCCCGCCGGCGACGCCGACCCCGACCGGCCGCTCGCCGCTGACCAGCGCGGACGCCCCGACCAGCCCCCGGATACGACACGCTGACGACGACGCGCCGTCCCCGGGGTTTGCTCGCGTTCGGCCCGTGTTACGGCTGTGTACTCTTCTGACCGGACCCGCCAGCGATCCTGACCGGGTCCGACCTCGTCGGAACCGGGCCAGTGCCGCCCCGTGGACGACAGCCCAACGGACACCCGCCCGGTGGGCCCTCGGAGCCGAGCCGTCCGGTGACAAGCGGAACGCGCGCTGCTCCTCTGCCGCCCACCACTGACCACCCCGGCCTCCTCGCGACCGTCCTCCTCCGACCGGCGCGGGCGCCAGCCGACGACGGGAGTGACATGTCCGAGCTCTCCGCCCCCGCCGTGCCGTTCTCCGCGGTGCCCCCGGCCTCCGGGCTCTACGACCCGGCGAACGACAAGGACGCCTGCGGCGTCGCCTTCGTCGCCGACGCTCGCGGGCGCCGGTCCCGCGCGATCGTCGCCGCCGGGCTGACCGCGCTGCACAACCTCGACCACCGGGGCGCCGCCGGCTCCGAGCCGAACTCCGGCGACGGCGCGGGCATCCTCACGCAGATCCCCGACGCGCTGCTGCGCGCCAGCGTCGGGTTCGACCTGCCGCCGCTCGGCGAGTACGCCGTCGGCCTGGCCTTCCTCCCCGTCGACGAGGCCGAGCGGGCCGCCCGGGTCGAGGACGTCGCCCGGCTGGCCGCCGAGGAGGGGCTGACCGTCCTCGGCTGGCGCGAGGTCCCGGTCGACCCCGAGGGCGCCGACGTCGGCCCGACCGCGCTGGCCGTCATGCCGCACTTCGCCCAGGTCTTCGTCGCCGAGACGATGGCCGCGCGCGCCGACACGAAGGCCTACGGCGGCCCGGTGACCTGCAACGGCGTGAGCCGGCTCGAGCGGCGCGCCTTCGTGCTGCGCAAGCGGGCCGAGCGCTCCGCCCGCGAGGCCGGCAGCTCGCTGTACGTCGTCTCGCTGTCCTCGCGCACCCTCGGCTACAAGGGCATGCTGACCACCGACCAGCTGCCGGCGTTCTTCCCCGACCTGCGCGACGAGCGCTACGAGTCGGCGATCGCGCTGGTGCACAGCCGGTTCTCCACCAACACGTTCCCGAGCTGGCCGCTGGCCCACCCGTTCCGGCTGATCGCCCACAACGGCGAGATCAACACCGTCAAGGGCAACCGGAACCGGATGCGCGCCCGCGAGGCGATGCTGGAGACCGAGCTCTTCGACGCCCCCGAGGGCAGCCCCGCCGCCGAGCTCGGCCTCGACCGGATCTTCCCGATCACCGCCAGCGACTTCAGCGACTCGGCGACCTTCGACGAGGTCCTCGAGCTGCTGCACCTGTCGGGCCGGTCGCTGCCGCACGCGATCCTCATGATGATCCCGGAGGCGTGGGAGAACCACGACGAGATGGACCCGGCCCGCCGGGCCTTCTACCGCTTCCACTCCTCGATCATGGAGCCGTGGGACGGGCCGGCCGCGGTCGCCTTCACCGACGGCACGCTCATCGGCGCCGTCCTCGACCGCAACGGGCTGCGCCCGGGCCGCTGGTGGCACACCAAGGACGACCTGGTGGTGCTCGCCAGCGAGGTCGGCGTCCTCGACATCCCGGCCGCCGACGTCGTGGCCAAGGGCCGGTTGCAGCCGGGCCGCATGTTCCTCGTCGACACCGCCCAGGGGCGGATCGTCTCCGACGAGGAGGTCAAGGGCGAGCTCGCGACCGCCCAGCCCTACGACGACTGGCTGCACGCCGGCCTGGTGCAGCTGCCCTCGCTGCCCGAGCGCCGCCGGTCGCGGCCCAGCCACGAGTCCGTCGTCCGCCGCCAGCTGGTCTTCGGCTACACCGAGGAGGAGCTGCGGCTGCTGCTCACGCCGATGGCTTCGGCCGGCGCCGAGCCGATCGGCTCGATGGGCACCGACACCCCGGTCGCGGCGCTCTCGGACCGCTCGCGGCTGATCTACGACTACTTCGGCCAGCTGTTCGCCCAGGTGACCAACCCGCCGCTGGACGCGATCCGCGAGGAGCTGGTCACCAGCCTCGGGCGCACGTTCGGCCCGGAGCAGAACCTGCTGGAGGCCGCGCCGGCCTCCTGCCGGCAGGTGTTCCTGCCGTACCCGGTCATCGACAACGACGAGCTGGCCAAGATCCTGCACATCGACGACGACGGCGACCTGCCCGGTTTCGCCGCCGTCCGGATCACCGGCCACTTCGACGTCAACGGCGGCGGGCCGGCGCTGGCCCAGGCCATCGAGGACCTGCGGACCAAGGTCAGCAAGGCGATCGCGGCGGGCGCCCGCATCATCGTGCTCTCCGACCGCGACGCCGACGAGAAGCGCGCGCCGATCCCCTCGCTGCTGATGACCTCGGCGGTGCACCACCACCTCGTCCGGCAGAAGACCCGGATGAAGGTCGGCCTGGTCGTCGAGTCCGGCGACTGCCGCGAGGTGCACCACGTCGCCCTGCTGCTCGGCTACGGCGCCGCCGCGGTCAACCCGTACCTGGCGTTCGAGTCGATCGAGGACCTCATCCGCGACGGCTCGCTCACCGGCGTCGAGGCGTCCCAGGCCGTGCGCAACGTGGTCAAGGCGCTCGGCAAGGGCGTGCTCAAGGTCATGAGCAAGATGGGCATCAGCACCGTCGGCTCGTACACGATGGCGCAGATCTTCGAGGCCGTCGGCCTGTCCCGCGAGATCGTCGACGAGTACTTCACCGGCACCTCCTGCCCCCTCGGCGGCGTCGGCATCGACGTCCTGGCCGAGGAGGTGGCGATCCGCCACCGCCGTGCCTACCCGCCGAACCCGACCGAGCGCGCGCACCGCAAGCTCGAGACCGGGGGCGAGTACCAGTGGCGCCGCGAGGGCGAGGTGCACCTGTTCAACCCCGAGACGGTGTTCCTCCTCCAGCACGCCACCCGCGCGCGGCAGTACGACGTCTTCGAGCGGTACACGAAGACCGTCGACCAGCTGTCCGAGGAGGCGGCGACGCTGCGCGGGCTCTTCACGCTGAGGACCGGCGTGCGCCCGCCCGTGCCGATCGAGGAGGTCGAGCCGGTCAGCGAGATCGTCAAGCGGTTCTCCACCGGCGCGATGAGCTACGGCTCCATCTCGCAGGAAGCCCACGAGACGCTCGCCATCGCGATGAACCGGCTCGGCGCGCGGTCGAACACCGGTGAGGGCGGCGAGGACCCCGACCGGTTCGTCCCCGACCCCAACGGCGACCTGCGCCGCTCGGCGATCAAGCAGGTGGCCAGCGGCCGGTTCGGCGTCACCAGCGAGTACCTGGTCAACGCCGACGACATCCAGATCAAGATGGCGCAGGGGGCCAAGCCCGGCGAGGGCGGTCAGCTGCCCGGCGGCAAGGTCTACCCGTGGGTGGCGCGCACCCGGCACTCCACGCCGGGCGTGGGGCTGATCAGCCCGCCGCCGCACCACGACATCTACTCGATCGAGGACCTCAAGCAGCTGATCCACGACCTGAAGAACGCCAACAACCAGGCGCGGGTCCACGTCAAGCTGGTCGCCGAGGTCGGGGTCGGGACGGTCGCGGCCGGGGTGAGCAAGGCCCACTCCGACGTCGTCCTGATCTCCGGGCACGACGGCGGGACCGGGGCCGCCCCGCTGACCTCGCTCAAGCACGCCGGCTCCCCGTGGGAGCTGGGGCTGGCCGAGACCCAGCAGACCCTGCTGGCCAACGGGCTGCGCGACCGCATCGTCGTCCAGGTCGACGGGCAGATGAAGACCGGGCGCGACGTCGTCATCGCCGCGCTGCTCGGTGCCGAGGAGTACGGCTTCGCGACCGCGCCGCTGGTGGTCTCCGGCTGCGTGATGATGCGCGTCTGCCACCTCGACACCTGCCCGGTCGGCGTGGCCACGCAGAACCCGGAGCTGCGCAAGCGGTTCACCGGGCGGCCGGAGTTCGTCGTCACGTTCTTCGAGTTCCTGGCCGAGCAGGTGCGGCAGTACCTCGCCGAGCTGGGCTTCCGCTCGCTGGACGAGGCCGTCGGCCACGTCGAGCTGCTCGACACCCGCAAGGCGGTCGACCACTGGAAGGCCGCCGGGCTGGACCTGTCGCCGATGCTGTCGGTGCCGGAGCTGCCCGAGGGCGCTGTGCGCCGCCAGGTCCGCGAGCAGGACCACGGCCTCGACGTCGCGCTGGACCAGACGCTGATCCAGCTGTGCGAGGGCGCGCTGCTCGACGCGCGGCCGGTCGGCCTCGAGCTGCCGGTGCGCAACGTCAACCGCACCGTGGGCACGATGCTCGGCTCGATGGTGACCCGCCGCTTCGGCGGCGAGGGCCTGCCCGACGGCACCATCGACCTGACCTTCACCGGGTCGGCCGGCCAGTCCTTCGGCGCCTTCCTGCCGCGCGGCATCACCATGCGGCTGCTCGGCGACGGCAACGACTACGTGGGCAAGGGCCTCTCCGGCGGGCGGATCGTGGTCCGCCCGGCGCGCGAGGCCAGCTTCGCCGCCGAGGACAACGTCATCGCCGGCAACGTCATCGCCTACGGCGCCACCGGCGGCGAGATCTTCCTGCGCGGCCGGGTGGGCGAGCGGTTCTGCGTCCGCAACTCCGGCGCGCTGGCCGTGGTCGAGGGCGTGGGCGACCACGCGCTGGAGTACATGACCGGCGGCCGCGCGGTGATCCTCGGCCCCACCGGCCGCAACGTCGCCGCCGGCATGTCGGGCGGCATCGGCTACGTGCTCGACCTCGCCCGGCACCGGGTCAACCCCGAGATGGTCGACGTCGAGCCGCTGGACGGCGAGGACGCGCAGTGGCTGCGCGACGTGCTCGTGCGGTACCACGCCGAGACCGAGTCACCGGTCGCCGCCGCCCTGCTGGCCGACTGGGGCCGCTGGGCCGACCAGTTCAGCGTGATCATGCCGCGCGACTACCGCCGGGCGCTCGAGGCCCAGCGGATGGCCGAGGCCAACGGGACCGACGTCGACCGTGCTCTCATGGAGGCCGCTCGTGGCTGACCAGACCGGATTCCTGAAGTACGAGCGGAAGCTGCCCCCGCGGCGCCCGGTCGAGCTGCGGCTGCTGGACTGGAAGGACGTCTACCTCTCCCGGCAGAACGGGGAGGACGCCGTCTTCCCGGTGACCGCCGTGCGCGAGCAGGCGGCCCGCTGCATGGACTGCGGCATCCCGTTCTGCCACCACGGCTGCCCGCTGGGCAACCTGATCCCGGAGTGGAACGACCTCGCCCGCCGCGACGACTGGACCGAGGCGATCGAGCGGCTGCACGCGACCAACAACTTCCCGGAGTTCACCGGGAAGCTGTGCCCGGCGCCGTGCGAGGGCTCCTGCGTGCTGAACCTGCAGGAGTCGCCGGTCACGATCAAGCAGGTCGAGTGGGAGATCGTCGACCAGGCGTTCCAGCGCGACCTGGTCAAGCCGGTGCCGCCGCAGGAGCGCACGGGCAAGAAGGTCGCCGTCGTGGGCTCGGGCCCCGCCGGGCTGGCCGCCGCCCAGCAGCTGACCCGCGCCGGGCACGACGTGACCGTCTTCGAGCGGGCCGACCGGATCGGCGGGCTGCTCCGCTACGGCATCCCCGAGTTCAAGATGGAGAAGGCCGTCCTGGACCGGCGGCTGGACCAGATGCGCGCCGAGGGCACGCGGTTCGTCACCGGCGTCGAGGTCGGCGGGTCGGCGGAGGCCGACCTGTCGGTCGAGCAGCTGCGCGGCGACTTCGACGCGGTCGTGCTGGCCGGCGGGGCGACCATCGGCCGCGACCTGCGCGCCCCGGGCCGGGAGCTGGCGGGCATCCACCTCGCGATGGAGTACCTGCCCTTCGGCAACCGCCAGGCCCTCGGCGAGCTCGACGACCCGCCGATCACCGCCACCGGCAAGCACGTGGTGATCATCGGCGGCGGTGACACCGGTGCCGACTGCCTCGGCACCGCGCACCGCCAGGGCGCGGCGTCGGTCACCCAGCTGGAGATCATGCCGGCACCGCCGGACCGCCGGGGCGCCGACAACCCGTGGCCGACGTACCCGATGGTCATGCGCGTCTCCAGCGCGCACGAGGAGGGCGGCGAGCGGCTCTACTCGGTCAACACCGAGCGCTTCCTGGGCGACGACGAGGGCCGGGTCCGCGCGCTGCTCCTCCACGAGGTCGAGCGGGTCGACGGCCGGTTCCAGAAGGTCGAGGGCACCGAGCGCGAGCTGCCGGCCGAGCTGGTGCTGCTGGCCATGGGCTTCACCGGCGCGCAGCGCGAGGGCCTGGTCGACACGCTGGGCGTCGAGGTGGACCACCGCGGCAACGTGGCCCGCGACGGCGAGTTCATGTCCAGCGTCCCCGGCGTCTTCGTGGCCGGCGACATCGGCCGCGGGCAGTCGCTCATCGTGTGGGCGATCGCCGAGGGCCGGGCGGCGGCCGGCGCCGTCGACGCGTGGCTGACCGGCGGCTCGATGCTGCCGCGGCCCATCACCCCCACCGCGATCGCCCTGCGCTGAGGGGAGGGGCCCCGTCCAGAGGCTCGCCCGAGCTTGCGAGGGGTGAGGGGGACGGGGTCCTTCTACCGGCCCCTGTCACGTCCTGGGGCTGGAGGGGCTGCATGTGAGCGCTCACAGGGGTCGGACCCGCGGCGTCCGGGCCCGGCCGATAGCGTTCTCCCCATGCCCCGCCGCGCGAAGATCGTCTGCACCCTGGGCCCGGCCACCAGCTCCCTCGAGCAGGTCACGGCGCTCGTCGAGGCCGGGATGGACGTGGCCCGGCTGAACTTCAGCCACGGGTCGCACGCCGACCACCAGGCCGCCTACACCGTGGTGCGGCAGGCCTCGGACCACACCGGCCACGCCGTCGCCGTCCTGGCCGACCTGCAGGGCCCGAAGATCCGCCTCGGCACGTTCGCCGAGGGCCGCGCGGTCTGGGAGACCGGCAGCCGCGTGTGCATCACCGTCGAGGACGTCGAGGGCACCGCCCAGCGCGTGTCGACCACCTACAAGGGCCTGGCCAGCGACGTGCGCGTCGGCGACCGGCTGCTGGTCGACGACGGCAAGCTGGCGCTGTCGGTGGTGGACGTCGACGGCCCCGACGTGTGGTGCCTGGTCGTCGAGGGCGGCCCGGTCTCGAACAACAAGGGCCTGTCGCTGCCCGGCGTCGCGGTCAGCGTGCCGGCGCTGTCGGAGAAGGACGAGGAGGACCTCCGCTTCGCCCTGCACCTGTCGGTCGACTTCGTGGCCCTGTCGTTCGTCCGCTCGCCCGACGACGTCGAGCTGGTGCGCGACATCATGCGCGAGGAGGACATCGAGGTCCCGGTCATCGCCAAGCTGGAGAAGCCCGAGGCGATCGAGAACCTCGAGGCGATCGTCGAGGCCTTCGACGGGGTCATGGTCGCCCGCGGCGACCTCGGCGTGGAGCTGCCGCTGGAGAAGGTGCCGCTGGTCCAGAAGCGCGCCGTCCAGGCCGCCCGCGAGCGCAACAAGCCGGTCATCGTGGCCACCCAGATGCTCGAGTCGATGATCGGCTCCTCGCGGCCCACCCGCGCCGAGGCCTCCGACGTCGCCAACGCCGTCCTCGACGGGGCCGACGCGGTGATGCTCTCCGGCGAGACGTCGGTGGGGAAGTTCCCGATCGCCGCCGTGCGGACGATGGAGCGGATCATCGACGCGGTCGAGAGCGAGCACGCCCCCGTGCCGGGGCTGGTGCGGGTCCCGCGGTCGCGGTCGGGCGCGATCGTGCGCGCGGCCAAGGACATCGGCGAGATCCTCGGCGTCAAGGCGCTGGCCACCTTCACGCAGACCGGCGACACCGCCCGCCGGCTGGCCGCGCTGCACCCGCGCCAGCCGCTGCTGGCGTTCACGGTCGACGCGCGCGTGCGGAGCCAGCTGGCCCTCTCCTGGGGCGTGGAGACGTTCATCGTGCCCGCGGTGTCGCACACCGACGACATGGTCCGGCAGGTGGACTTCTCGCTGCTGGCCATCGGTCGCCTCAAGGAGGGCGACCGGGTCGTGGTGGTGGCCGGCAGCCCGCCGAACACCGTCGGCTCCACCAACCTGATCCGCGTGCACGAGGTGGGCACGGACTCGTGACGGGGGAGGGGACGGCGCCGCTGATGGCGGTGCTCGGCCTCGAGGAGCGCGACCACGACGTGTTCGTGGGGCAGACGCCGTCGACGGAGCAGCAGCGCATCTTCGGCGGCCAGGTGGCCGGGCAGGCGCTGATGGCCGCGGGCCTGACCGTGCCGGGGGAGCGGCCGGTGCACTCGCTGCACTCGTACTTCCTCCGCCCGGGCGACCCCGCGGAGGAGATCCGCTACGTCGTCGAGCGGATCCGCGACGGCCGGACGTTCACCACCCGCCGCGTGCTCGCCCAGCAGCAGCGCAAGGGCGAGGACGTCGCGATCTTCGCGCTCACCGCCGACTTCACGGCGGGGGAGGCGGCGGTGGCCGAGCACTCGCTGCCGATGCCCGACGTCCCCGGTCCCGACGGGCTCCCCGGCATCCCGGAGATGTTCGACCGGCACCCCGAGCGCGCGGCGTGGATGAAGGCGATGGGCGTCGCCATCGAGCAGCGGTTCCTCGAGGACCCGTTCGAGCCCACGGCCAAGCAGCCGCCGCGCACCCAGCACCGCACGTGGCTGCGGGTGCTGGGCCGGCTGCCCGACGACTCCGCCGTGCACGCCGCGGCGCTGACGTTCGCCAGCGACCTGACTCTGCTCTCGGCCGGGGTGGCCCGCCTCGGCGTGGGCTGGGGCGGGTTCATCGGCGCCAGCCTCGACCACGCCGTGTGGTTCCACGCGCCGGTGCGGCCCGACGAGTGGTTCCTCTACGAGGGGGACAGCCCGGCCGCCTCGGCCGGCCGGGCGCTGTGCCTCGGGCAGATCTGGGCCGGCGACGGCACCCACGTGGCCACCGTGGCCCAGGAGGGGCTCATCCGGTCCCTGGCGCCCTGAGCCACGGGCTCAGGGCGTGGGCGGGTCCTCCTGGGAGGCCGCCTGGGTGGGCGACTCGTCCTGGCTCGCCGGCGTCTCGACCACCGGTGCGGCCGCGGCGGCGGGGGACGCCTCGGCCTCGGCGACGGCCTCGTCCGGCTGCGGTGCCGGCTCGGCCGCGGCCTCGCGCTCGGCTGCGGCCTCGCGCTCGGCTGCCTCCCGGGCCGCGCGCTGCTCCTCGGCGCGGCGAGCGGCCACGGCGCGGGCCGCCGCCTCCTCGGCCGCCCGCTGCGCCGCCTGCTCGGCGAAGTCGTTCGCCAGCCAGTCGTGGTTCTCGCACAGCAGCGCCCACACCCGCTCGACGTGCGACCGCGTCGTCGCCGGTGCGCCGACGGCCACCCGCAGCACCACCTGCCCGCCGACCGTGGTGTGGGTCAGGAACACCTCGCCGCCGTCGTTGAGCCGCTCCAGCAGCGTCATCGTCGCCACGTCGGCGTCCACGTCGGCGGCCCAGCGCGGCCGCAGGCACACCAGCGAGAGCGGGTGCGGCACGGGGACGTCGAACCGGTCGTCGGCCTCGGCCCACGACGCCAGCTCCTGAGCCAGCGCCACCGAGCCGCGGATGTGCTCGCGCAGCCCCTCGGCGCCGTACCAGCGCAGCACGAACCACAGCTTGAGCGCGCGGAAGCGGCGGCCGAGCTCGATCTGCCAGTCGCGGTAGTCGACGACGGCACCGGCGTCGGTGGCGGCGTTGCGGAGGTACTCGGGCAGGATCGCCAGCGCGCCGGTGAGGGCGGCCCGGTCGGCGACCCAGAACAGGGTGGCGTCGAAGCCGGTGAGCAGCCACTTGTGCGCGTCGGTGGTGTAGCTGTCGGCCCACTCGACGCCGGCCTGCAGCTCGCGCAGCTGGGGGAGGACCGCGCTCACGCCCGCGTACGCGGCGTCGACGTGCAGCCACACGCCGGCCTCGCGGCAGATCGGGCCGAGCTCGGCCAGCGGGTCGACCGCCGTCGTCGACGTCGTCCCGACCGTGGCGCAGACCAGGACGGGCGTGTAGCCGCGGGCGGTGTCGCGCTCCAGCCGCGCCCGGAGCGCGGCGGGCCGCATGGCCAGGTCGCCGTCCACCTCGACGACCCGGACGGCGTCGCTGCCCAGGCCGGCGATCCGCACCGCCTTCTCCATGGACGAGTGCGTCTCGGCCGAGACGTAGACCGTGGCGCGGTCCGGCTCCACGCCGTGGCGCACCGTGGCGCCCTTGCTGGCGCGGTGCAGCGCCGCGAGCAGGGCGACCAGGTTGGCCCCCGAGCTGGAGTCCTGCACGACACCGCCGCCGGCGCCGGTGGAGCGGAACGACCCCGGCAGGCCGAGCAGGTCGGCGAACCAGTCGAGGACGTGCTGCTCGAGCTCGGTCGCGGCCGGGCTGGTCACCCACGACATCCCCTGGACGCCGAGCCCGGCGCTCACCAGGTCGCCGAGGACCGACGGGCCTGAGGTGTTCGCGGGGAAGTAGCCGAAGAAGCCGGGGTGCTGCCAGTGCGTGAGGCCGGGCAGGACGACGCGGTCGAGATCGGCCAGGACGGCGGCGAACGGCTCGCCCTGCTCGGGCGGCGCCGGCGGCAGCGCGGCCCGGACGTCCCCGGGGGAGACCTGCGAGCGGACCGGGAACGACCCGATGCGCGCCCAGTAGTCGGCGATCCAGTCGACCACCTCGTGGCCGTGCTGGCGGAACTGCTCGGGCGTCATGTGGCCGGTCACGCAGTCACCGTATTGACCGCCGGGTCGGCTGGCCGCGAGCGGGGCCGGCACCCGGCCGGCTCGAGCCGGGGGACCGACCGCGGAGCCGTGCCGTGACGCGGCTCCGCGGCCGCCGGCGCGGGTGGACCCGCACGAACAGCACCGTGCCCCCGGTGCGACTCGAACGCACACTGCGCGGGTTTTGAATCCGCTCCCTCTGCCGATTGGGGTACGGGGGCGCGCCGGGGTACCGGCCCCCGCAGGGTAGCGGGCAGCTTTCCGGGCGTGGTGAACGGCACGGACGGCGCACGGTCCGCGCCGCTAGGCTTCCGGACCGTGAGCAGCGAGACGACCCGGGTCCTCATCGCGGAGGACGAGGCGCTGATCCGCCTCGACCTCAAGGAGATGCTGGAGGAGGAGGGCTACACCGTCGTCGCCGAGGTGGGCGACGGGCAGCAGGCGGTGGACCAGGCCCAGCAGCTGCGGCCCGATCTCGTCATCCTCGACATCCAGATGCCGGTCCTCGACGGCCTGTCCGCGGCGGAGCAGATCGCCCAGGCCCGCACCGCCCCGGTCATCGTGCTCACCGCCTTCAGCCAGCGCGAGCTGGTCGAGCGCGCCCGCGACGCCGGCGCCATGGCCTACCTGGTCAAGCCGTTCTCGAAGAACGACCTGGTGCCGGCCATCGAGGTGGCCCGCGCCCGGTTCGCCGAGATGACCGCGCTCGACGGCGAGGTGCGCTCGCTGGAGGAGCGGCTGGAGGCCCGCAAGGTCGTCGAGAAGGCCAAGGGCAAGCTCATGGCCGAGCGCGGGCTGACCGAGGCCGAGGCCTTCCGCTGGATCCAGCGGACCGCCATGAACGAGCGCACGTCGATGAAGGCACTGGCCGAGAAGCTGCTGGCCGAGGACGCCGCGCCGGAGAATTCTCCGGCCTGAGGGCGCCCTCGCCGCGACTTCTGCGATCACGAGACGGTCACGACTGGTCCCAGGCCGTCCCCGAGGGTGCATCTCGCGACCTACTGTGACCCGGCGCTGTCCCGTGGGACGGCGGAAAACGTCCGGCGTGCCGACAGGCGGCTCGCCGACCAGGCACGGGAGGTCATGTGCGTTTCTCGATCAAGAGCGGTGGTGCGCTAATCGCGGCGGCGCTCGTGCTCAGCGCGTGCGGCGGCACCACGGGCGGTGACGACGAAGGCTCGGGCGGCGGCGGTTCGGAGGCCGGCAGCTGCGAGGACGTCGCCATCGGCTTCTTCGGCGCGCTGACCGGTGCGGCCGCGAACCTCGGCATCAACATCCGCAACGGCGTCCAGCTGGCGGTCGACCAGCACAACGAGGAGAACGCCGACTGCCAGGTGACGCTCGAGGAGTACGACTCCGCGGGTGACCCCAACCAGGCGACCGGTCTGGCCACGCAGGCCATCGGCGACGAGAACGTCGTCGGCATCGTCGGCCCCGCCTTCTCCGGCGAGTCCAACACCGCCGGCCCGATCTTCGCCGAGGGCGGGCTGCCGACGATCACCGCGTCGGCCACCAACCCGGCGCTGGCCGAGAACGGCTGGGACACGTTCCACCGGATCCTCGGCAACGACGCCACCCAGGGCCCGGCGGCCGCGTCCTACATCAACGACGTGCTGGGCAGCCAGACGGTGTTCGTCGTCGACGACGCCTCGGAGTACGGCGCCGGCCTGGCCGAGATCGTGGTCGAGGACCTCGGCGACGCCGTCGTGGGCACCGACACCATCCAGACCGGTCAGACCGACTTCTCGGCCACGGTCACGGCCATCCGTGACTCGGGCGCCGAGGCGGTGTTCTTCGGTGGCTACTACGCCGAGGCGGGCCTGCTCGTGCAGCAGATGCGGGGCGCCGGTGTCGAGGCCACGTTCGTGGTCGCCGACGGCGTCAAGGACCCGGGCTTCATCGAGGCCGCCGGTGACGCCGCCGAGGGCACCATCATCACCTGCCCCTGCCTGCCCCCGGAGGAGCAGCAGGACTTCTTCAGCGCCTACGAGGAGGCGTTCGGCTCCGCGCCGGGCACCTACTCGGCCGAGGCCTACGACGCGGCCAACGTGTTCCTCGCCGGCATCGACGACGGCAGCACCGACCGCGAGGCCATGCTCGAGTTCGTGAACGGCTACTCGGGCGAGGGCATCACCAAGAACGTCTCGTTCGGTGACAACGGCGAGGTCGAGGAGATCGCGGTGTGGGCCTACAAGGTCGAGGGCGGCGAGATCGTCGCCGACCAGGAGATCCCCACCTCCTGATCGACGCCCGCCCCTAGAGTGGCACGGCCGGGTCCCGCCGAGGGGCCCGGCCGTGCGCTCCGTTCAGGCCCGGAGGCCCCGTGACCTTCCTCCTCAACAACTTCGTCGAACTCACGATCACCGGCCTCGTCCTCGGTGCGGTGTACGGCCTCGTCGCGCTCGGCTACACGCTGGTCTACGGCGTGCTGCAGCTGATCAACTTCGCGCACTCCGAGGTCTGGATGTTCGGCAGCTTCGCCGCCGTCTGGGTGACCGTGACCCTCGGCGTCGCCCCGGGTGGCCCGCTCATCACCGCGATCGGCGTCCTGCTGCTGGCCCTGATCGCCGCCATGGCGGTCAGCGGCGGCGTGGCCCTGCTCCTCGAGCGGGTCGCCTACCGCCGGCTCGTCCGCCTCGACGCCCCCAAGCTCGTCGCGCTGATCAGCGCCATCGGCGCCAGCTTCGCGCTCGCCGAGTTCATGGGCCTGCGCGACCGCATCGCCGACTTCTTCGGCCTGCGCGACGACCTCGACACCTACGTGCGCGCGGCCCGGGACAACACCCGCTTCCTCAACCCGCTCGAGACCGAGGGCGTGTTCACGATCGGTGGCTACACCGTGACGAACGTCGACCTGATCATCCTCGTGAGCGCGGTCGTGATGATGATCGCGCTGGACCAGTTCATCCGCCGCACCCGTGCCGGCCGCGGCATCCGTGCCGTGGCGCAGGACGCCGAGGCCGCCGCGCTCATGGGCGTCAACCGCAACCGGATCATCCGGACGACGTTCCTGGTCGGCGGCGTCATGGCCGGCGCCGCCGCGCTGCTGTACCTCATGCGGTTCGGCGTCACGCGCTGGAACGCCGGCTTCCTGCTGGGCGTCAAGGCGTTCACCGCCGCCGTCCTGGGCGGCATCGGCAACATCCGCGGGGCGCTGCTGGGCGGGTTCGTCCTCGGCCTCGCGGAGAACTACGGTTCTGCCATCGTCGGGTCGGAGTGGCGCGATGTCGTCGCGTTCCTCCTCCTCGTCGTGATCCTGCTGTTCCGCCCGAGCGGGCTGCTCGGCGAGAGCCTGGGGAGGGCCCGCGCATGAGCGCCCCGTCGAAGGCCACCGGCGCCACCGCGACCGCGGCCGGGTCGCGCCGCAAGCGCCCCGGGTGGGACCGCGGGGCGCTGGCGCGCCGGGTGGACGCCCTGCCGAAGCCGGTCAAGTGGGCGCTGGTCGCCCTGCTGGTCGTCTTCCTGTACGCGCTGCCGCTGCTCGAGCTGCCGATCATCAGCACGCCCGACACCGACTTCGGCGCCGTGCTGTTCACCGTGGCCAGCTACGTGCTGGTGGCGCTGGGTCTGAACATCGTCCTCGGCTACGCCGGCCTGCTCGACCTCGGCTACGTCGGGTTCTACGCGATCGGCGCCTACACCGTCGCCGTCTTCGGGTCGCTGCAGTTCCAGTGGTCGTGGTGGCTGCTCATCCCGCTGGCCGTGATCCTCACGACCATCTCGGGCGTGCTGCTGGGCGCGCCCACCCTGCGGGTGCGCGGTGACTACCTCGCCATCGTGACCCTCGGGTTCGGCGAGATCATCCGGCTGACGGCGCTCAACACCGAGTGGCTCGGCGAGGCGCGGGGCATCACCCAGATCCCCAGGCCGCCGAGCGTCGAGCTGTTCGAGATCCCGCACCTGTCGTGGGACGGCTTCACCGCGTTCGTCGACCTCGACGACACGACGGTGTTCCTCACCTTCGGCGTCGCCGACCAGGCGCCGTACTACTGGCTGGCGCTCACGGTGATCTTCCTGGTGCTGGGCGCCGACCGGCTGCTGCGGCTGTCCCGCGTGGGCCGGGCGTGGGAGGCGACCCGCGAGGACGAGGACGCCGCCGAGCTCATGGGCGTCCCGACGTTCAAGTTCAAGCTGCTGGCCTTCGCCTCCGGCGCGTTCATCGGCGGCCTCTCGGGCGCCCTGTTCGCCTCCCGGCAGGGGTTCATCAACCCCGAGTCGTTCCAGCTGCTGCTGTCGATCCTGTTCGTCGCCGCCGTCGTCGTCGGTGGTGCGGGCAACCGCTACGGCGTCATCCTGGGCGCCATCGTGGTCGCGTACCTGCCCGAGCGGTTCCGCGGCTTCGAGGAGTGGCGCCTGCTGGTCTTCGGCCTCGCGCTCCTGCTGCTGGCCAACTTCCGGCCGCAGGGCCTGCTGCCGCCGCGCCGCGCGAGACGGGCGAAGGCCGCCGACGAGCAACAGGAAGCACTGGAAGAGGGGACCGACATCGATGAGCCAGAGCGTGTCTGACCCCGTCCCCGCCGACCGGTCCGCCCGCGAGGTGCTCCTGTCGGTCGACGACGTCAGCATCCGCTTCGGCGGTCTGCTGGCCCTCGACGGCGTCAGCTTCGACGTGCGCGAGGGCGAGATCTTCAGCCTGATCGGGCCGAACGGCGCCGGGAAGACCACGTGCTTCAACGTGATGACCGGCGTCTACCAGCCGACGTCGGGCTCGGTGCGCTTCGCCGGCGAGCCGCTCGGCCGGCGCAAGCGGCACGCCATCACCCGCCTCGGGATCGCCCGGACGTTCCAGAACATCCGGCTCTTCCCGAACATGACCGCGCGGGAGAACGTGCTGGTGGGCGCCGACGCGCACCACCGGACCGGGGTCGCCAACGCGCTGTTCCGCACCCCGCGGCACCGCCGCGAGGAGCAGGAGGGCGAGGAGACCGCCCGCGAGGTCATGCGGTTCATGGGCCTGGAGCGGCGGGCCGACGAGCTGGCCCGGAACCTCTCCTACGGCGAGCAGCGGCGGCTGGAGATCGCGCGGGCCATGGCGACCCGGCCCAAGCTGCTGTGCCTGGACGAGCCGGCGGCCGGGTTCAACCCGGCGGAGAAGCGGCAGCTCATGCAGCTGATCCGCCGGATCCGCGACAGCGGGCTCACCGTGCTGCTGATCGAGCACGACATGAGCCTGGTGATGGGCGTGAGCGACCGGATCGCCGTCCTGGAGTTCGGGCGGAAGATCGCCGAGGGGCTGCCGGCCGAGATCCGCGAGGACCCGGCCGTCATCGCCGCCTACCTGGGCACCGAGACCGACGAGGAGGCGAGCGCCTGATGCTGCTCGAGGTCGAGGGGCTGTGCGTCAACTACGGCCGCATCGAGGCGATCCGCGACATCGGTTTCGTCGTCGAGGAGGGCTCGGTCGTCACGCTCATCGGCGCCAACGGCGCGGGCAAGACGACGACGCTGAAGACGCTCTCCGGGCTGCGCAAGGTCCGGGCGGGCAGCGTCCGCTTCCAGGGGCGGGACGTCACCCACATGGCGTCGCACGAGCGGGTGCCGCTGGGCATCAGCCAGTCGCCGGAGGGACGGCGGATCTTCCCGGGCATGTCGGTCGAGGAGAACCTCGACATGGGCGCCTACGCGCGGGCCGACCGGGCCAAGACCCGCTCGACCGACCTCGAGCGCGTGTTCACGCTGTTCCCGCGGCTGCTGGAGCGGCGCACCCAGCCGGCCGGCACCATGTCCGGCGGTGAGCAGCAGATGCTGGCCATCGGGCGGGCGCTGATGTCGCGGCCGAAGCTGCTGCTGCTCGACGAGCCCTCCATGGGGCTGGCGCCCAAGCTGATCCAGCAGATCTTCTCGATCATCACCGACATCCGGGAGCAGGGGACGACGATCCTGCTGGTCGAGCAGAACGCCGCGCAGGCGCTGCGGATCGCCGACCGCGCCTACATCCTCGAGACCGGGGAGATCATGCGCGAGGGCACCGGCGCCGAGCTGTCGCAGGACGACAGCGTGCGCGCCGCCTACCTCGGCGGCGACGTCTGAAAGGACCCCCTGCCCCCCGCCACTCGCGAGCTCGCGGCGGGACCCTGCAGGGGGCCGTTCCAGCACTTCGCTCCGGCGCGCCGCCGCCTCCCCGGACCTCTGCGGGTGCACGCTTCGGGCACCGTCCAGGGGAGGCTGCGGTGCCGGGTTCCGGTTGGCGTGCGCGCGTGGCGCTGTCGTCGTCGTCCTGCAGCGTGCGCATCGCGCAGGCCGAGGACCTCACCGCCGTCCTGGAGCTGGTGCGACAGCACCGGGCCGAGGCGCACGCCGAGGGGCTGCTCACCGGTCAGCTGCCCGGCTCGGCGACCGCGGCCGGCTTCGCCCGGCTGCTCGCCGATCCCGACCACCGCGTCGTCCTCGCCGTCGACGACGGCGGCGGGCGCGAGCGGGCGGTGGGGCTGGCGGTGCTCGGCGTGGAGCCGCTGTCGGTCGTCCTCGGTGCGCCGCAGGTGACCGTGGACAACCTCGTCGTCCACCGGGAGCACCGGCGGCGCGGGGTCGGGGCCGCGCTGCTCGCCGCCGCGGCCGCCCACGCCGAGGAGGTCGGCGCCCAGCACGTCGTCGCCACCTGCGGCGGGCACGAGCCCGAACGGCAGCGCTTCCTGTCCCGGATGGGCTTCGCGCCGCTGGCCACCCGCCGGATCGTGCCCCGCGAGACCCTGGTGAGCTCGCTGCTCACCTGGCGCCGCAGCCGGCTGGGCGTGCCGGTGCCCCGGCGCGTCCCCGCCCTCGGCCGGCGCGACGCCCCCGTCGCCGACCGGTAGCTCAGGCCTCCCTGACCAGCGTGGTCAGCCGGCCGGTCGCGGTCGGCCGGCCCTGCTCGTCGCTGACCTCTATGAGGAAGGTCGCGAGGGTGCGGCCGCGGCGCACGGGCGTGCAGACGGCGGTCACCGAGCCCGCGGTCGCCGAGCGCAGGTAGCTGACGTTCAGCTCGACACCGACGACCTGCCGCTCGGGCCCGGCGTGCAGGGCCCCGGCCCACGACCCGACCGTCTCCATCAGCGTGCAGGTGGCCCCGCCGTGCAGCAGGCCGTACGGCTGCTGGTTGCCCGCGACCGGCATCGTGGCGACCAGCCGGTCGGGGTCGTAGTCGGTGATCCGGATGCCCAGCTTGTCGTCGAGCGGGCTGATCGTGCCCTCCGGGATCCAGGCGGGACGGGTGGTGGTCACCGGGGGACGGTAACCAGGCCCGCCCACCGCTCCGTGCGGGGGGACGGCGTTGTCGGCGGTCGCACCTAGGATCGGCTCCGATGTCCGCTCCGGTCTCCGCCCCCGCGCCCTCCGCCGCCGCTCCGACGACGGGGCCGCGCCCAAGGCTGCTGCTCCTCGACGGCCACTCGCTGGCCTACCGCGCGTTCTTCGCCCTGCCCGTCGAGAACTTCTCCACGACGACGGGACAGCCGACCAACGCGGTCTACGGCTTCACGTCGATGCTGATCAACATCCTGCGCGACGAGCAGCCGACGCACCTCGCCGTCGCCTTCGACGTCGGCCGCAAGACCTTCCGCTCGGAGATCTACGCCGAGTACAAGGCCAACCGGTCGGAGAGCCCCACCGACTTCCGCGGGCAGGTCAGCCTGATCCAGGAGGTCCTGGGCGCGCTGCGCATCCCGTTCATCACCGCCGAGGGCTACGAGGCCGACGACGTCATCGCCACGCTCACCGTGCAGGCGGTGGAGCAGGGCATGGACGTGCTCATCGGCACCGGCGACCGCGACGCGCTGCAGCTGGTCAACGAGCACGTGACCGTGCTCTACCCGCGCAAGGGCGTCTCCGACCTCACCCGGTTCACGCCGGAGGAGGTCGAGACCAAGTACGGGCTCTCGCCGGCCCAGTACCCCGACTTCGCGGCCCTGCGCGGCGACCCGAGCGACAACCTGCCGAGCATCCCGAGCGTGGGGGAGAAGACCGCGGCCAAGTGGGTCCGCGAGTACGGCTCCCTCGACGAGCTGGTCGACCGGGTCGACACGGTCAAGGGCAAGGTGGGCGAGGCCCTACGGGCGCACCTGTCCTCGGTGCTGCAGAACCGGCGGCTCACCGAGCTCGACCGGTCGGTGCCGCTCGAGGTGGGGCCGGCCGACCTCGCCGTGCAGCCGTGGGACCGCAACGAGGTGCACACCCTCTTCGACAACCTGCAGTTCCGGGTGCTGCGCGAGCGGCTGTTCGCGACGCTGACCAGCGCCGAGCCCGAGGTGGAGGGCGGCTTCGACGTCTCGGTCGACCAGGTCGCCCCCGGCGCGCTCGGGGACTGGCTCGCCACCCACGCGACCGGCCGGACCGGGCTGATCTTCCGCGGTACCTGGGGGCGCGGCACCGGCGAGCTGACCGGGCTCGCCCTGGCCGCCGGCGACGACGCCGCCACCTTCGTCGACCTCGGCCCGTCGCTGGACGCCGCCGACGAGCAGGCGCTGGCCGCCTGGCTCGCCGACCCGTCGAAGCCCAAGGTCGTGCACGAGGTCAAGGGCCCGCTGCTGGCCGTCTGGGCGCGCGGCTGGGACCTCGCCGGGGTGGTGAGCGACACCGCGCTCGCCGCGTACCTGGCGCTGCCCGGGCAGCGGTCGTTCGACCTGGGCGACCTCGCCGTCCGCTACCTGCGGCGCGAGCTGAAGGACGCCGCCGCCGAGGAGGCGCAGCTGACCCTCGACGGCATGGGGCCCTCCGAGGAGGACCTCGCCGCCGAGGCCGCGAAGGTCGACGTCCTCAAGGCCGTCGCGGTCAACGACCTCTCCGACGCGCTGGAGAGCGTGCTCGGCCAGCGCGGCGGCGACCGGCTGCTGGGCGAGCTGGAGCTGCCGCTGTCGTTCGTGCTCGGTCGCATGGAGCAGCGGGGCATCGCCGCCGACCTGGACTTCCTCACCGAGCTGCAGCGGCAGTTCGCCGACGAGGTCGCCGCCGCCGCCGACGAGTGCTACGCCGTCATCGGCCGCGAGGTGAACCTCGGCTCGCCCAAGCAGCTGCAGGTCGTGCTGTTCGACGAGCTCGGCCTGCCGAAGACGAAGAAGATCAAGAGCGGGTACACCACCGACGCCGACGCGCTGACCAGCCTGCTGGCGCAGACCGGGCACCCGTTCCTCGAGCACCTGCTCCGCCACCGCGACGTCACCCGGCTGCGCACCGTCATCGACGGGCTGATCCCGATGGTCGACGACGGCGGGAGGATCCACACCACGTTCCAGCAGACGATCGCCGCCACCGGCCGGCTGTCGTCGATCGACCCGAACCTGCAGAACATCCCGATCCGCTCGGCCGAGGGCCGCCAGATCCGGCAGGCGTTCGTGGTCGGCAGCGGCTACGAGTCGCTGATGACCGCCGACTACAGCCAGATCGAGATGCGGATCATGGCGCACCTCTCCGGCGACGAGGGCCTCATCGAGGCGTTCACCTCCGGGGAGGACCTGCACTCCTTCGTCGCCTCCCGGGCGTTCGGCATCCCGATCGAGGACGTCGACCCGGAGATGCGGCGGCGGATCAAGGCGATGAGCTACGGCCTGGCGTACGGGCTGTCGGCCTACGGGCTGGCCCAGCAGCTGCGGATCACCCCGGAGGAGGCGCGCGAGCAGATGCACGCCTACTTCGAGCGCTTCGGCGGGATCCGGGACTACCTCGACGGCGTCGTCGACGACGCGCGGCAGACCGGCTACACCGAGACGACCCTCGGCCGGCGCCGCTACCTGCCCGACCTGACCAGCGACAACCGGCAGCGCCGGGAGATGGCCGAGCGGATGGCGCTCAACGCCCCCATCCAGGGCTCGGCCGCCGACGTCATGAAGGTCGCCATGCTCGACGTGGAGAGGGCGATCGCCGCCGAGGGGCTCTCGTCGCGGATGCTGCTGCAGGTGCACGACGAGCTCGTGCTCGAGGTGGCGCCGGGGGAGCGCGAGGCGCTGGAGGCCCTGGTCCGCCGCGAGATGGCCGGGGCCGCGCAGCTGTCGGTGCCGCTCGAGGTGTCGGTCGGCTTCGGCGCCAGCTGGGACGCCGCCGCCCACTAGGAGGCGGTCAGACCCGCTCCATCTCCCCGCCGTGCACGGTCAGCGCGTAGATGACCAGGACGTCGACGGCCACCACGATCGCCGCCCACACCGGCTGGGCGGGGCTGAAGGCCAGGGCCGACACCGCGCTGAGCACGGCGAGCACGACCCCGACGGCGCGGGCGAACGCGTTGCCGCTCATCACGCCGACGCCGGCGAGGAAGATGACGATGCCGAGCAGCAGGTGGATCCAGCCCCAGGTGGTGTAGTCGTCCACCAGCACCAGCCGGTCGGGCGCCGTGCGGTAGTAGTCGTCGTTGACGATCGCCGCGAGGCCCGCGATGGCCTGGAAGAACCCCAGCATCGCCATCATCACCCCGGCGAAGACCACCAGGCCGACCCAGCGGGTGGGCTCGCGGGACGGCTGGGACGTGCTGCGGTCGGCGGTTGCTGGCGTGTGCGCCATGGTCCCTCCTCGCCGGTCCGGTGCCGGGCGCGGTCGCGCCGGTGCCGGGCAGCGTCCGCCCCGGACCGGCCGGCCCGCGTCACTCGGGGCGGATGATCCGGCGACGATGGCGGCACGGTGGCACTGCTGGAGGACGTGGTCCGCTCGGCCTACGACCTCGGGGCGCTGTCGGCCACCGACGACGGCGCGGCCCTCTACGCCGCCCGCGGCTGCCGGCTCTGGCGGGGGCGGACCTCGGCGCTCACGCCGTCGGGGGTGCAGCCCACCCCGACGACGACGGCTCCGTGCACGTGCTGCCCGGCGCCTTCGCGCTCGATCCCGACGAGGAACTCACCTGCGACCGGCGCGACGGCGACCCCTGGTGAGGGCCGGGAGCTCAGGTGGGTCTCGTGCAGACGAGGACGAGCGTCCCCGGCACGAGCGCGCCCCGGGCGGGGGACCACTGGCCCCAGACCTGGGTGCGGCCGGGCGTCCACTCCGGCTCGAGCAGGTCGGTGAGCACCAGGCCGGCGCCGACGACGGCCCGCACCCAGTCGCCGACGGTCCGGTGGTGCTCGACGTAGACGGTGCGGCCCGCGTCGTCGGTCTCGACGTAGGGCGTGCGGTCGAAGTAGGAGCCGATGACCCGCAGGTCGTCGGGGTCGGGGGAGTCGGGCAGCGGCCAGCGCAGCGGGTGGTTGACCGAGGCGACGAACCGCCCGCCCGGGCGCAGCACGCGGGCGACCTCCCGCAGCGCGCCCTCGACGTCGGCGACGAACGGCAGGCCGCCGAAGGCGGAGCAGGCGAGGTCGACGCTCTCGTCGGCCAGCGGCAGCGCGCCGGCGTCGGCCTGCAGGAGGGGCACGGCGAGGCCGGTCGCCAGGTTGAGCGCCGCCGCCCGGCGCAGCATGCCGGCCGACAGGTCGAGGGCGATGGGCGAGGCGCCGGCCTGCCGCAGCCACCGCGAGCAGGGCGCCGACCCGCAGCCGATCTCCAGCACCCGCCGGCCGGTGACGTCGCCCAGCAGGTGCGCCTCGCTCTCGCGCAGCCCCTCGGGGCACCAGAGGAAGTCGACGTCGCCCAGGTCGCGGCCGTGCTCAGCGAGGTAGGCCGGCGCCGCGGCGTCCCACCAGCGGCGGTTGGCGCGGACCGACTCCGCCGTCCCGGCCGGCCGACGCGCCACACCGCTGGCCGCCGGGTACCCGTCGGTACCGAGGGGCAGCTCGTCATCGGGTGGCGGGGGAGCGCTCATGGCCTGCCAGGGTCGCACCCCGCGCGGCCCCCGGCCGCCACGACCCAGGTGGACCGACCCCAGCTTCCGTCCGTACGATGGGAATGCGCTTGAGGTCTGTCAGCGTTGTGCCCCGGTCAAGGGGAACGGCGCCCGCCGGCTCTCCCCGCTCTTCCCGCGGCCGACCGGCCGCGGGTCGTCCCGTCCCTACGAGCAAACCGTCCGGAGCACTCGACCACATGACCTCCACCCAGGTCCGTCCTTCCAGCACCCCCCAGATCGCGGTCAACGACATCGGCACCGCAGAGGACTTCCTCGCCGCGATCGACCAGACCATCAAGTACTTCAACGACGGAGACATCGTCGAAGGCGTGATCGTCAAGGTCGACCGGGACGAGGTGCTGCTGGACATCGGCTACAAGACCGAGGGCGTCATCCCCTCGCGCGAGCTGTCCATCAAGCACGACGTCGACCCCAACGAGGTCGTCAAGGTCGGCGACGAGGTGGAAGCTCTCGTCCTCCAGAAGGAGGACAAGGAAGGCCGCCTGATCCTGTCCAAGAAGCGCGCCCAGTACGAGCGCGCCTGGGGCACGATCGAGGCCAAGAAGGAAGCCGACGAGGTCGTCACCGGCACCGTCATCGAGGTCGTCAAGGGCGGTCTGATCCTCGACATCGGCCTGCGCGGGTTCCTCCCCGCCTCGCTGGTCGAGATGCGCCGCGTCCGCGACCTGCAGCCCTACGTGGGCCGCGAGCTCGAGGCCAAGATCATCGAGCTCGACAAGAACCGCAACAACGTCGTCCTCTCCCGCCGCCAGTGGCTGGAACAGACCCAGTCCGAGGTCCGCAGCGAGTTCCTCAACAAGCTCGCCAAGGGCCAGGTGCGCACCGGCGTCGTCTCCTCGATCGTCAACTTCGGCGCGTTCGTCGACCTCGGCGGCGTCGACGGCCTGGTGCACGTCTCCGAGCTGTCCTGGAAGCACATCGACCACCCGTCCGAGGTCGTCGAGGTGGGCCAGGAGGTCACCGTCGAGGTCCTCGACGTCGACCTCGACCGCGAGCGGGTCTCCCTGTCGCTGAAGGCGACGCAGGAGGACCCGTGGCGCCAGTTCGCCCGCACGCACCAGATCGGCCAGGTCGTCCCCGGCAAGGTCACCAAGCTGGTGCCCTTCGGTGCGTTCGTCCGCGTCGACGAGGGCATCGAGGGCCTGGTCCACATCTCCGAGCTGGCCGAGCGCCACGTGGAGATCCCGGAGCAGGTCGTCCAGGTCGGCGACGAGATCCTGGTCAAGGTCATCGACATCGACCTCGACCGCCGGCGCATCTCGCTGTCGCTCAAGCAGGCCAACGAGGGCGTCGTCGGCGACGAGGACGTGTTCGACCCGGCCGCCTACGGCATGGCCGCGTCGTACGACGAGCAGGGCAACTACATCTACCCCGAGGGCTTCGACCCGGAGACCGGCGAGTGGCTCGAGGGCTACGACGAGGCCCGCGAGACCTGGGAGCGGCAGTACGCCGAGGCCCAGGCCCGGTACGAGGCGCACCGCAAGCAGATCGCGGCGGCCAAGGAGGCCGACGCCGAGGCCGCGGCCGGTGGCAACTACTCCAGCGGTGGCGACGCCGCGGCGAGCGACGCCAGCGGCGGCACGCTGGCCAGCGACGAGGCGCTGGCCGCGCTGCGCGCCAAGCTGGCCGGCGGGGAGTGACCGTCTGACGGTCTGACCCGCGCAGACGAGCAGAGGCCCGGAACCCCGCGGGGTTCCGGGCCTCTGTCGTTCCCCGGCCGGCGAGTCGTGGGCACGCGGGAGACCCCGCGGACGTCGGTCCGCGGGGCCGGCGTGCTGCTAAAGGGACAGGATGATCGCGAACGCCGTGCGCGGCCGGCCGCCGGACACGGCGAGGAAGTTCCAGGTGTGCCGCCCGGACGGGGCGGTGGGCAGCAGCCACCGCAGGAAGGCGTTGCGCTGCGGGGCGCCGCGCTCGGTCTGCAGCCGCTCGCGGACGGCCGGCAGGTCGGTGACGCGCACCCCGCCGGCGCGCTCGATCCGGTGGCGACCGGGGCCACGACCGGCGGACGGGGTCGAGGGACGGGCCTGCATGGGACGGGACATGTTCTGGTTCTGCCTCTCTCGGCGGGGGAAGAGCGCCGAGGCGGAGGTTATTGGTGGGAACTCGTGTGACTGGTGCGACGCGCCGGGCGCGAGTTCCGGGTGTTGCCGTTCCGTGATCTGACGCCGGATAGGTTCGCCCGGTGCTGAACATCGGGCTGACCGGCGGGATCGGATCGGGCAAGAGCACGGTGTCGGCCCTGCTGGCCGCCCGTGGCGCGGTGGTCGTCGACGCCGACCGGATCGCCCGGGAGGTCGTCGAGCCCGGCACGCCCGGCCTGGCGGCCGTCGTGGAGGCGTTCGGGGACGGCGTCGTCGGCCCGGACGGCGGCCTGGACCGGCCGGCGCTGGCGGCGGTGGTGTTCGCCGACCCGCAGGCCCGCGCCCGGCTGGACGGCATCGTGCACCCGCTGGTGCGCGCCCGGGCCGCCGAGCTGGCCGCTGCGGCCCCGCCGGACGCCGTCCTGGTCCACGACATCCCCCTGCTGGTCGAGACCGGCCAGGCGGGCCGCTACGACCTCGTCCTCGTGGTGGAGGCCGACCTGGACACCCGGGTGGCGCGGATCGTGCAGCGCGGCCTGCCCGAGGCCGACGCCCGGGCCCGGATCGCCGCCCAGGCCACCGACGAGCAGCGCCGGGCGGAGGCCGACGTCGTCCTGGACAACAGCGGCAGCCGCGACGAGCTGGCCGCGCAGGTCGACCGCTTCTGGGCCGAGCACGTGGCCCCGCGCCTCGGCTGACCTCCGCGGAAGACGCGTCGTCGTCCTGCCGCTCGGGGTGGGGGTGCCCCTCCGCCCCGGCCCCGGGAACGCAGGAGGCCCCGGGTCGGTGACCCGGGGCCTCGCTGATCGTGTGGGCGATACTGGGTTCGAACCAGTGACCTCTACCGTGTCAAGGTAGCGCGCTACCACTGCGCCAATCGCCCGAGCCGGCCTGGCGGCCGGACCCTCCTCCGCGCTCGTGCTCCGCGAGGGAGACGACGAGGTGGAGACGGGATTTGAACCCGTGTAGACGGCTTTGCAGGCCGTTGCCTCGCCTCTCGGCCACTCCACCGCACACGGGCACCGGTCTTGCGACCGGCGCCCGAGGTTCCGAGCGGACGACGGGATTCGAACCCGCGACCCTCACCTTGGCAAGGTGATGCTCTACCAACTGAGCCACGTCCGCGTTGCGTCGAGAACTTTACACGGCCGCCGCGGGGGTGTGGCGCAGGGGGGGCGGCCGGGTGTCTCGGACGCGTGTCCTCCCAGGTCAGCGGCCTGTCGGGTCGGCACCGCCGTTGGAGAGCAGGGCCATGAGCTCCTGGTCGATGTCGAGGGCGGCGGCCTCGGACCCGGACGGCACGAGCGCCTCGGTCTCGCGGAGGAAGGCCGTGAGGGTCGCGCGGGAGAGCTCGAACAGAGCCTCGCCCGACGGCGCCCGCAGGTGCAGGAACAGCACGTCGGCCGTGGCCGAGGCCGGCCACAGCCGGACGTCACCCTCGCCGGCCGGGCGGTCGAGGCCCGCCCGCAGCAGCTCGCGGCCCATGAGCCAGGTGACGCCGTCCTCCTCACCGGCCCTGCTGCTGGTGTCGCCGAAGGTGATCCGGACGGCGAACGGGTCCGCGGCGTCGTAGACGAGCAGCGCGGGGACCTCGGTCCACGACCGGGGGCCGATCAGCTGCAGCGTGAGCGGGGAGGAGTAGCGGGAGGAGGAGCGGCGCGCCATGTTCTTCACAACGAGGTGGTGCCCGCTTGGTGACGTCCTGATACCCGACTCGCCCCACGAGTCACATCCGCCCCACGGGCACCGAACCGGAATCCCTCATGGGGCCGAAGGGAACGTGTGACGATAGGAGCCGTGAGCCGTCCGGAACGGCGCTCGGCGGAGGACCCGGCCGACGCCGCACTCGTCCGCCGGATCCGGGCGGGTGACCGGGGGGCGGTCGACGACCTGTACGCCCGGTTCCGCCGCCCGGCGTTCGCGCTGGCCCGCCGCGTCCTCGGCGACGACATCCTCGCCGAGGACGTGCTGCAGGACGTCTTCCTCACCGTGTGGCGCGACCCCGGCGCCTTCGACCGCTCGCGCGGCAGCTTCGCGTCCTGGCTGCTGGCGATGGTGCACCACAAGGCGGTGGACGCCGTCCGCCGCGAGGAGTCCCAGCGGCGCCGGCAGGCGCGGGCCGAGGACGAGCTCGCGCTGAGCGCCCCCACCGCCACCCGCGACGTCGAGGACGAGGCGTGGAACCGGGTCGTCGCCGAGCGGGTGCGGGTGGCGCTGGGTGTCCTGCCCGCGGCCCAGCGCGAGGCGCTCACCCTCGCGTACTACGGCGGCTACACGCAGCGCGAGGTCGCCGCGCTGACCGGCGCCCCGCTCGGCACCGTGAAGACCCGCATGCTGGCCGGGATGCGCCGGCTCAAGGAGGAGCTGGGCGGCGCCACCGGCGGGCCGTCGCTCGGAGGTGCCCTCGGCGGCGCCGCCCCGGTGGACGGGACGACCCGGTGAGCGGCGCGCACCGCGCGGGTGACCACGCGCTCTACGACGAGCTGGCCGTCGGCTGGGCGCTGCACGCGCTCGAGCCCGAGGACGAGGCGGCCTTCAGCCTGCACCTGCCCGACTGCGCCCGCTGCGCCCGCACCGTCGCCGAGACCTCCGACGTCATGGCCGCGCTGGCCACCGACCTGCCGCCGGCCGAGCCGTCGGCCGAGCTGGGCGACCGGCTGCGGGCGGCGGTGCAGTCGACCGAGCAGGTCCGGCCGGCCGACGAGGACCGCCCGCCCGCCGACGACCTCGCCCCGCTCGCCGAGGTCGCGGCCGATCTCGAGCCGCCGCGCCAGGCGAGCGGTTTCCCCCTCTACGAGCACGGCCGGCCCAGAACCGCCCCGCAGCGGTCGCAGTGGCGCCGGCTGCTGCCCTCGGCGCTCGTGGCGGCCGTGGTCGCCGCGCTGCTCGCGCTCGGCACCTGGACCGTCGTCCTCGGCGACGCGCGAGACCGCGCGGAGAGCACCGTGGCCGAGCAGTCGGAGATCATGCAGTCGCTGCTGCGACCCGGGCAGGCGACGATCGCGCCGCTCAGCCACGAGGACACCGTGGTCGCCACGGTCGTCGCCCGCGACGGGCAGCTCCAGGTGGTCACCCAGGGGCTGGGCATGAACGACACCGCGTCGCAGATCTACGTCGTCTGGGGGATGGGGGACGGCGATCCGGTCCCCCTGGGCACCTTCGACGTCGTACGGTCGCAGATGGACCTGCGGACCGTAGGCTCCGACCGGATCGGGCTCGACGACTACACCGGCTACGCCGTCAGCATCGAGCCCGGCCGCCACGCTCCGGCGACCCCGTCGGAGGTCGTCGCGACGGGTGAGGTGACCAGCTGAGCGCACCGGACACCGCGCGGGCGCCGCAGCAGCCGCCCGAGCGGGAGACAGAGGAGCAGCGGCGCGCCCGCTACGACGCCGACGAGCACCGCAGCCTGCGCGAGCGCGTCCGCGACACCGGCTGGCGCCGCCGGCTCGCCGCCCGCCGCACGACCAACCACACCTACCGGGTGATGGTCGGCGTCGTCGGCGGCCTCGTCGTCGCCGTCGGCCTGGCCACCATCCCGCTGCCCGGGCCCGGCTGGCTCACCGTGATCGCCGGCCTGTTCGTGCTGGCCACCGAGTTCACCTGGGCCGAGCGGCTGCTGGAGTTCACCAAGAAGCACGTCAAGCGCTGGACCGACTGGGTCACCGCCCGGCCGGTCTGGGTGCGGCTGCTGATCGCGCTGGCCACGGCGGCGTTCGTGTACGGCGTCGTGGTCGTCGTGCTGCACGTCCTCGGCGTCCCGGACTGGGTCCCGGGGTGGGTGCCGCTGTGGCGCTGACCGGCTGCCTATACTCGTAGCCGACGCGGGCGATTGGCTCAGTGGTAGAGCGCTTCGTTCACACCGAAGAGGTCACTGGTTCGAACCCAGTATCGCCCACCGCGCGCAAGGGCCAGGCGAACCCCGGGACGGGGGCCTGGCCCTTCGTCGTGTCCGGGCTCCGCGGACCGGTGGCGCTCAGGGGGTCCGGTAGTGCGCGTAGATCAGCCCCGTGGCGAAGGCGCGCTGCTCGACCAGCTCGAGGTCGAGGCGCACGCCGTCGGGGAAGAACCGCTTGCCGCCGCCGACCACGCTCGTCGTCGTGAAGAGGTGGTACTCGTCCACCAGGCCCGCGGCGATCGCCTGGGCGGCGAGGGTGGGGCCGTCGATGCTGAGGTCGTGCGCGGACTCCTCCTTGAGCCGGCGCACCGCCTCCGGGTCGAAGGTCCGCTCGATCCTGGTCCGCTCGCTCGACACCGACTCCAGCGTCGTGGAGTAGACGACCTTCTCGGCGGCCCGCCAGTCGCGCGAGTACTCCAGGATGTGCGGCGGCACGTCGGGCTCCTCGTGCACCGTCTCCCAGAAGACCATCGTCTCGTACATGCGCCGGCCGTAGAGGAACGTGCCGATGTGGCGGAAGACGTCCCCGATGAAGGTGTGCACCTCCGGGTCCTCGGCCCCCTTGCCGAGGTCGCCCTCGGCCGCCTCGGCGTAGCCGTCGAGCGAGGTGATCATCGAGTAGATGAGCTTGGCCATGCGTCCCCTCCGGGTGCGAGCACGTCGGTCTCTCGGTGGTCCTGGGGGGTCTGACCTGCGCCGGTCCCGCAACTCATCGTCCGGCCGGCCGCCGTCCGCGGGCATGATCGCCGCGTGACGGTGCTGCGGTCCCTCGTCCTGTTCGCCGTCGCGGCGGTCGCCGAGATCGGCGGGGCCTGGCTGGTCTGGCAGGGCATCCGCGAGCACCGCGGCTGGCTGTGGGTCGCCGGCGGGTTCCTGGCGCTCGCCGGCTACGGCCTCGTGGCGACCCTGCAGCCCGATCCGCACTTCGGCCGCGTCCTCGCCGCGTACGGCGGGGTGTTCGTGGCCGGGAGCCTCGCCTGGGGTGCCGTGGCCGACGGCTACCGCCCCGACCGCTGGGACCTGGTCGGCGCGGCGGTCTGCCTCGTCGGAGTGCTGGTGATCATGTACGCGCCGCGCGGCGACGGCTGAGCTGCGCCCGGGTCCACCCGCTCGGTGCGGCGGGCCACCAGCTTGCCGAGCTCCCAGACCACCAGCAGGGCCAGGGCGGGCACGAGGGCCCAGCCGAACTGGGCCAGTGAGAGGGCGGTGGTGTCCAGGAGCCGCTGGAAGACGTCCATCTGCGTGACCAGGACGGCGAGCACCAGCTCGACCGCCAGCGCCCGGTTCATCTGCTTGCTGTCGAACGTGCTCGTGGTGAGCACGGTGCCCGTCTCGCTGCGCACCTCCAGCGCGGCGACGACCAGGCACAGGGCGAACGAGGTGAACGCCACCGAGCGGGCCACCTCGAGCCCCCACGGGTCGGTGCCCACCGAGATGAGCAGCAGCAGCCCGGCGGTGATCACCAGGCCGGTGAGGCCGACGGTGACCACCAGCCGCGGGGTGAGCAGCGACTCGCCGCGCGGACGCGGCCGCAACCGCATGAGGCCGGGCGTCTCCCGGTCGAAGCCGAGCGCGAGCCCGAACGCCGCGTTGACGAAGAAGTGGATCCACAGCACCTGTGCGGGGGTGAACGGCTCGCCGCCGGCGATGTTCAGCAGGCTGGCGCCCAGGAAGGTGAGCACGAACACGACCAGCAGGATCAGCACGAACCGGATGTACTTCGTGAGGTTGTCGTAGATCTTCCGGCCCTGCTCCACCGCGAAGACGATGGTGGCGAAGTCGTCGTCGGAGAGGATCATCCGCCCGGCGTTCTTGGCGACGTCGGTGCCGCTGCCCATCGCGATGCCGATGTCCGCGGCCTTGATCGCGGGGGCGTCGTTGACGCCGTCGCCGGTCATCGCGACGACGTCCCCCTTCTTCTTCAGGGTGTCGACCAGCAGGACCTTGTGCTCGGGGGCCACCCGGCCGACCACGCCGATCCGGTCGATCCGGGCCAGCCGCTCCTCCTCGGAGAGGGCGGCGAACTCCTCGCCCAGCAGGGACTCCCCGGGGATGCCCAGCTGCTCGGCGATGGCGGCGCCGGTGATGACGTCGTCCCCGGTCACCATGCGCACGCGGATGTGCGCCGCCTGCGCCTCGGCCACCGCCGCCCTCGACTGCGGCCGCGGGGGGTCGACCATCCCCACCAGGCTGGTCGCCTCGAGCTCGGTCACGTGCGCCAGCAGGTCGCCGCCCGGGTCGAAGCCGGACGGGTCGAGGTCGCGGACGGCGCCGGCCATGACGCGCCGGCCGGCGCGCTCCATCCGCTCCACGTGCTCCTGGGCGCGGTCGGCCAGGCCGGCGCCCTCGGGGAGGAGTCCCGTCGCCGACCGCGCCCGGGTGGACCGCTCCAGCACCGCCGGGGCCGCGCCCTTCACGAACACCCGCACGACCGGCCGCCCGTCATCGCCCGTGGTCGCGTGGAAGGTGGCCATGAGCTTGGTGGTCGGGTCGAACGGGAGGGTCGCGAGCCGGGGCAGCGCCTCGCGCGTGGCGTCGATGTCGAGTCCCGCCTTGTGCGCCAGCACCAGCAGGGCGCCCTCCGTGGGGTCGCCGACGACCGCGCCGTCGACGAGCCGCGCGTCGTTAGCGACCACGTAGGGCAGGATCGCCGTCTCGATCGACCCCGTCGTCCCGACCGGGTGGTGGACCCGCCCCTCGAGGGAGTAGCCGGTGCCGGAGACCGTCCAGCGGTCACCGGGTCCGACGACCTCGACGACGGTCATCTGGTTCATGGTCAGCGTGCCGGTCTTGTCGGAGTTGATCGCCGAGGTGAACCCCAGCGTCTCGACCGACGGCAGCTCCTTGACGATCGCGTTGCGCGCGGCCAGGTCCACCCCGCCGAGGGACAGGATCATCTGGGTCACCGTCGGCAGCGCCTCGGGGACGGCGGCGATCGCCAGGGTGACGGCGCTGACGAACAGGACGTCCCAGGCCTCGCCGCGCGAGCGGCCGAGGACGAACATCACGACCATCGTCAACCCCGCCGCGCCGGCGATCCACAGCGTCAGCCGGTCGAGCTGGGCGGTGAGCGGGGTCTTCTCCCGGCCCCGCGCCGACAGCATCGCGGAGATCTTGCCGAGCTCGGTGCCGGCACCGGTGGCCGTCACGAGCAGCGTGCCGCTGCCGTGGGTCACCGGCGTGTTCATGAACGCCATGCAGGTCTGGTCCCCGGGACCCAGGCCGCTGCCGTCGAGGGCCTGCGCGTCCTTGGCGGCCGGCACGCTCTCCCCGGTCAGCGCGGACTCGTCGATCTGGAGGGAGCTCGCGGCGACGATCCGGCCGTCGGCCGGCACCTGGTCGCCGGCGGCGATCAGGACGACGTCACCGACCACGAGCGCCTCGGCCGGGATCTCGGCCTCGGCGCCGTCGCGGCGGACCCGCGCGGTGGCCTTCATCAGCGACCGCAGCGCGTTCATCGCGCTCTCGGCCTTGCCCTCCTGCCGGAGCCCGATGACCGCGTTGAGGACCGTCAGCACCAGCAGCAGCACCGCCGTGCCCCACTCGGCGATCAGCAGCGACACGATCGCGGCGGCCACCAGGATGATCTGCATGTAGCTGCGGTACTCCTGGAGGAACCGCAACCACCCCGGCTGGGCCCGCTCCTCGGGCAGCGCGTTCGGGCCGTCGCGGCGCAGCCGCTCGGCCGCCGTCGCGGCCGGCAGCCCGACCCGGGGGTCGACGCCGAGGGCCTGCGCCACGTCCTCGGGCGTCCGGCCGTACCAGGCCGTCGTGGCCGCGGACGGCGCGGTGCCGGTCGCCGGGTCGGTGCGGCTAGACACCGGTGCCGGCCCTGACCGCGGCCTTCCCCCGGCGCGCCGGCGTGCCCGTCGCCTTCCGGTGGTGGTGCCCGTCGTGGTGCCGCTCGTGCGCCGCGGCGTAGGGGTCGGCGGGGGCGCCGTCGGGGGCCTGCTCCTCCAGCTCGCGCCGTGCGGCGGCCAGGTCCCGCCGGGTGTCGTCGTCCACCGTCGGGTAGCGCGGGTCGATCCTGATCAGCGTGTCCGCGAGGACCGCGGCGGCGCAGATCCGGGCGAACCACTTGTGGTCGGCCGGCACGACGTACCAGGGCGCGTGCTCCGTGCTGGTCGCCGACAGCATGTGCGAGAAGGCGAGCTGGTAGTCGTCCCACCGGCGGCGCTCGCGCGCATCGGCGGCGGAGAACTTCCAGTTGCGCTCCGGGACGTCGATCCGCTTGAGGAAGCGCGTCCGCTGCTCCTCCCGTGACAGGTTGAGGAACAGCTTGACGACGGCCAGCCCGTTGTCGACCAGGTAGCGCTCCCAGTCGTTGATCTCGCGGTACCGGCGCGCCCAGATGTCCTCACCGGGCGGGCCCGGCGGCAGCTTCTGGCGGGCGAGGAGCTCGGGGTGCACCCGGACGACGAGGACCTCCTCGTAGTGCGACCGGTTGAAGATGCCGATCTCGCCCCGCGCCGGCAGCCGGCAGGCGTAGCGCCACAGGTAGTCGTGGTCGAGCTCCTCGGCCGAGGGCACCTTGAACCCGCGGACGTGCACGCCCTGCGGGTTCACGCCGCTCATGACGTGCCGGATGGTCCCGTCCTTGCCGCCGGCGTCCAGCGACTGCAGGCACACCAGCACCCCGTGCCTCTGCTGGGCCGCCAGCCGGGCCTGGTACTCCGCGAGCAGGGCGATGCCGGTCTCCAGCAGCCGGCGGCCGTCCTTCTTGCGGACCAGGCCGGAGCGGTGACCCGGGTCGAAGTCCCTCGCGAGGTCCACCGTGCTGCCCGGGGGGACGCGCAGCGGCTCGATCAGGTCGGCGATGCGCTGCTTCTGCTCGTCGGTCAGGTCGACCACGGCCGGACCCCCTCTGCTCGGGTGGGTGGCCGCCCGAGCGTCCTCCTGCCCGCGCGCGCCGTCCTCGTCCCGGCGGGGTGACGTGCCGCTCTACTCCTCGTCCGCACGCTCGTGGGCAGCGGCTATGACGAGGCGGCGGCGATGCTCACACCGGTGCGGCGGGTCTGGTTCCACGATCCCGGGGCGCCTCCGGCGACCGTGGTCGTCCCGACGGTCTTCGTCGTGGTGAGGGCGGGACGGCGGCTGCTGCTGGTGCGCCGCTGCGACAGCGGCCGGTGGGAGCTGCCGGGCGGCCGGGTCGACATCGGGGAGAGCGCGGCGGACACCGCCGTCCGCGAGACGGCGGAGGAGGCGGGGCTGCGCATCCGGGTGACCGGGCTGGCCGGGGTGTTCACCGACCCCTTGCTGGTGATCCGGGGCGCCGACGGGCTGGTGCGCCAGCAGTTCGCGGTCGTGGTGCGCGGGGAGCTCGTCGACGGCGAACCGCGCGGGGACCGGCGCGAGACCTCCGACGCCGCATGGGTCGACGTCGCCGATGTCCCGGGTCTGCCGATGGAGGTGCCGGTCCGCGAGTGGGTGCGGCAGGGCCTGCTCGGTGAGGACGGCCAGCCCCGACTCGCCTGACCGTGCTCCCCACCGCCCGACCGGCGGCGCGGTGCGGCCGGCGGGCGCACCATGGGGGAGTGCCCCAGCTCGACCGCGCCGACCGGCTCGACGCGATCCTCGAGCGGGACGGCCCCACCTGCGTCTGGTGCGGCCGGGCCTTCGGGCCGCTGGTGCGGCCCACCACCGAGCACGTCGTCCCGCGGGTGAAGGGCGGGCCGTCGTGGCTGGAGAACGAGGTCGCCGCCTGCCGGCGGTGCAACGCCGACCGGGGGCACCGCACCCCGGCGGACTGGCTGACCGAGTGCGAGCGGCGCGGCTGGGCGCCCGACGAGGCACGCCTGGTGCGCACGCTGGCGGCGCTGGAGGTCGCGATCGCCCGCACCGGTGGCCAGCGCCGGGCGCGGCCCTACCTGGACTCCCAGCTGCGGCGGCTGCGCCGCCGAGGGGCCGGACGTACGGTCGCGTAGTGGGCTCGGTTCTGCAGGTGTTCGTCTACCCGGTGAAGAGCCTCGGCGGCCGCACCGTGCCCGAGGCCGAGGTCGGCCCCGGCGGGCTGGCCGGGGACCGGGCCTGGGCCGTCGTCGACGCGACGACGGGGGAGCGGGTCACCGTCAAGAGCACCCCCGAGATGGCCCAGGTCGTCGCCACCGGGGACGACGAGGCCGACACGATCACCCTCACCCAGGTCCTCGGCCGCCCGGTCCGGTTGGAACGGGCCGGGTCACCGCAGGTCGACGCCGCCGCGGTGCACCTGGTCAGCCGGGCCGCGATCGACCGCGCGGCCGCCGGCGACGTCCCCGAGGGCTGCTCGGCCGCCGACCCGCGGGCCAACCTGCTGCTCGACCTGCCCGAGGGCGAGGACGAGCGCGGCTGGGTGGGCCGGACGGTGCGCATCGGCGAGGCCGAGCTCCAGGTGACCCGGACGCCGAAGCACTGCCTCGGCGTCTACGCCGAGGTGCGCACGCCCGGGCGGGTGCGCCCCGGCGACCCGGTGCAGCTGCTGCCCTGAGGCGCGGGTCGGCGTATTCCGCCGGGGTCCACGGCGACGGGCACTAACCTCAGGGGTGCCCGCCCGACCGGCGCGGGCGCACCGACCGACCCCTGGGAGCTCCTCGTGCCTGCCGCACCCACCCCCGCCGCGCTCGCCCCGATCCGGGTGCCGGCCGGGACCACCGCGGCCGACGCGCTCAAGGAGGCCGGCGTCGCGCTCAAGGGCCCGGACGGCGCCGTCGTCGTCCGCGACCTGGCCTCCGGCGACCTCAAGGACCTCGCGTGGGTGCCCGACGCCGACGCCGAGGTGGAGCCGGTGCCGGCCGCCAGCCCCGAGGGCCGCGCGGTCATCCGGCACTCGACGGCGCACGTGCTCGCCCAGGCGGTGCAGGAGCTGTTCCCCGGCACGCGGCTGGGCATCGGCCCGCCGGTCGAGAACGGCTTCTACTACGACTTCGACCCCGAGCGGCCCTTCACGCCCGAGGACCTGCAGGCTCTCGAGAAGAAGATGACCGAGATCGTCCGGGCCGGGCAGCGGTTCTCCCGCCGGGAGATCAGCGACGCCGAGGCCAAGGCGGAGCTGGCGCACGAGCCGTACAAGCTCGAGCTCATCGACCTCAAGGGTGGCGGGAACGACGACGCCGAGGGCGCGAGCGTCGAGGTCGGCGGCGGCCAGCTGACGATGTACGACAACCTCGACGCGCGCACCGGCGACCGCGTCTGGACCGACCTCTGCCGCGGCCCGCACCTGCCGCGCACGAACAACATCCCGGCCTTCTCCCTCACCCGCTCGGCCGCCGCCTACTGGCGGGGCAGCGAGAAGAACCCGCAGCTGCAGCGCATCTACGGGACGGCGTGGGAGAGCCGGGAGGCGCACAAGGCCTACCTCGAGCAGCTGGCCGAGGCCGAGCGGCGCGACCACCGGCGCCTCGGCGCCGAGCTGGACCTGTTCAGCTTCCCCGACGAGATCGGCTCCGGCCTGGCGGTGTTCCACCCCAAGGGCGGCGTGGTCAAGCGGGAGATGGAGGACTACGTCCGCCGGCGGCACATCGAGGAGGGCTTCTCCTACGTCGGGACGCCGCACATCACCAAGGCGCACGTCTTCGAGCTGTCGGGCCACCTGCCGTACTACGCCGACACCATGTTCCCGCCGATGGAGCTGGAGAACGCGCAGTACTACCTCAAGGCCATGAACTGCCCGATGCACAACCTGATCTACCGGTCGCGCGGACGGTCCTACCGCGAGCTGCCGCTGCGGTTCTTCGAGTTCGGCTCGGTGTACCGATACGAGAAGTCCGGCGTCGTGCACGGCCTGACCCGGGTGCGCGGCCTGACGCAGGACGACTCGCACAGCTACGTCACCCCCGAGCAGGCGCCCGGCGAGATCCGCCACCTGCTGCACTTCGTGCTCGGCCTGCTGCGCGACTTCGGCCTCGACGACTACTACCTGGAGCTGTCCACCCGCGGCGACGACCCGGCCAAGCAGTCGAAGTTCGTCGGGTCCGAGGAGGACTGGGCCAAGGCCACCGCCGTGCTCGAGGAGGCGGCCAAGGAGACCGGCCTGGAGCTCGTGCCCGACCCGGGCGGCGCGGCCTTCTACGGGCCGAAGATCTCGGTCCAGGCCCGCGACGCCATCGGCCGCACCTGGCAGATGTCGACCATCCAGTACGACTTCAACCAGCCGGCCGGTTTCGGCCTGGAGTTCACCGCCGCCGACGGCAGCCACCAGCAGCCGGTGATGATCCACTCGGCCAAGTTCGGGTCGATCGAGCGGTTCTTCGGCGTGCTCACCGAGCACTACGCCGGCGCCTTCCCGGCGTGGCTGGCACCGGTGCAGGTGGTCGGCATCCCGGTCACCGACGACCAGGTCGGGTACCTGCAGGACGTCGCCCTGCGGCTGCGGGAGCGGGGCCTGCGGGTGGAGATCGACGACTCCGACGACCGCATGCAGAAGAAGATCCGGACGGCGAGCAAGCAGAAGGTGCCGTTCGTGCTCATCGCCGGTGCCACCGACGCCGAGGCGGGCGCGGTCTCCTTCCGCTACCGCGACGGCAGCCAGCGCAACGGCGTCCCGATCGCCGCCGCGGTCGAGCACGTGGCGAACTGGGTCGGCGCCCGGCACAACGCCGACCCGAATGCCGAGGTCCCGGTGTGAGCGAGCGCGAGAGCGTCGCCGTACCCGTCCCGAACGACGACGGCGGCCCGACGTCGGTGTTCGAGCACCTGTGGACGCCGTACCGGATGGCCTACATCCGCGGCGAGGGCAAGCCGACCGGCGACCACGACTGCCCCTTCTGCCTCATCCCGAAGATGGGCGACGAGGAGGGGCTGATCGTCGCGCGGGGGGAGACGGTGTTCGCCGTCCTCAACCTGTACCCGTACAACGCCGGGCACCTGATGGTGGTCCCGTACCGCCACGTGCCCGACTACACCGACCTCACCACCGACGAGGTCGCCGAGCTGGGCGCCTTCACCCAGACGGCGATGCGGACCATCCGCGCGATCAGCGGCGCCCACGGGTTCAACATCGGGATGAACCAGGGGCACATCGCCGGCGCCGGCATCGCCGACCACCTGCACCAGCACGCGGTGCCGCGGTGGGGCGGCGACACCAACTTCATGCCGGTGGTCGGGCTGACCCGGGTGCTGCCGCAGGTGCTCACCGAGACCCGTGCCCTGCTGGCCGCGGCCTGGGCCGACCACGCGCCGGCCGGGGAGGCCTGACGTGCTCGGCGGCGCGCGCCCCGCGGTGGCCCGGGTGCTCGCGCCCGTGGTGACCCGGCTGGCGCGCGCGGGCGTGACCCCCGACGCGGTGACGGTCACCGGCACCCTGGGCTCGATCGCCGCCTCGGTGTTCCTGCTCGGCACCGGGCACCTGTTCTGGGGCGCCCTCGTCGTCACGCTGCTGGTGCTGCTCGACATGCTCGACGGCGCGCTGGCCCGCGCCCGCGGCGGCGGGTCGCTGTTCGGCGCGGTGCTCGACTCCACCGGCGACCGCGCCTCCGACGCCGCCATCTTCGCCTCGCTCGCCTGGTGGTTCGCCGGGCCCGGCGACAACCGGCTGCTGGTCCTGCTGTCCCTCGTGTGCCTGGTGCTCGGCGTCCTGACCTCCTACGTCAAGGCCCGCGCCGAGGGGGTCGGGCTCTCCGCCGACGTCGGCATCGTCGAGCGCACCGAGCGGCTGATCCTGGTGCTCACCGGCGCCGGCCTGACCGGGCTGGGCGTGCCCTACGCCCTGCACGTCGCGCTCTGGATCCTGCTGGTGGGCAGCGCGATCACCGTCGGGCAGCGGTTCGTCGCCGTGCACCGCGCCGCCCGCGGCCGGCCGCTGCCCAGCTCGGAGCCGGCCCCGCCGGCCGCACCGGCGCCGTGAGCGGCGATCGCGGGCTGCGCGCCCGCGCCGGCGCCGCGCTGACCGACGCCGGGTTCGCGGCGGGCTGGGGCGCGATCCGGCTGCTGCCCGAGGGGGCGGCGCGCCGGGCCTTCGACGCGGCGGGGACCTGGGCGGCGCGGCGGGACGGGCCGGGCACCCGGCAGCTGCGGGCCAACCTGCGGGTCGCCACCGGCGGTGCGCTGTCGGAGCCGGAGCTCGACGAGCTGACCGCGCGGGCGGTGCGGTCCTACGCCCGCTACTGGCGCGAGGCCTTCCGGCTGCCGGCCATGGACCCCCGGGCCATCGTCCGCGGGACCAGCGGCTACGGGATCGAGCACCTGGAGCGGGGCCGCTCGTCCGGTCGGCCGATGATCCTGGCCCTGCCGCACAGCGGGAACTGGGACGCCGCCGGCGTGTGGTTCGTCGACTTCCTCGGCGGGCCGTTCATGACCGTCGCCGAACGGCTCAAGCCCGAGTCGGTGTACCGGCGCTTCCTCGAGTACCGCGAGACCCTCGGCATGCGGGTCGTCCCGCTCACCGGCGGCCCGCGGCCGAGCTCGACGGTGCTGCGCGAGTGGGTCGGCGACGGCGGGTCGGTCTGCCTGGTCGTCGACCGCGACCTGGGCAGCGGCGGGGTGCCGGTGCAGTTCTTCGGCCGGGCGACCACGATGCCCGGCGGCCCGGCGCTGCTGGCCGCGCAGACCGGTGCCGCGCTGCACCCGGTGGTCTGCCAGTTCACCGACGACGGCTGGCGGCTGTGCATCCTGCCGGAGGTGCCGGTCGACGGGGGCGGCCGGCTCAAGGACCGCGTCACCGGGGCGATGCAGGGCGTCGCCGACGCGTTCACCCGGGTGATCGCGGCGCAGCCGGAGGACTGGCACGTGCTGGGCCGGATCTGGTCCGATGTGCCCCGAGACCCGCCGCGCACGACCCCGAGGAGAGGGGCGTCCTGATGCGCATCGGCCTGGTGTGCCCCTACCAGTGGGACGTGCCGGGCGGCGTCCAGTACCACGTGCGCGACCTGGCCGAGACCCTGCGCGGCCTCGGCCACCACGTGGAGGTGCTCACCCCCGCCGAGCGCGAGGAGTCGCTGACCGAGCCCTGGCTGACCTTCGCCGGCCGCACCGTGCCGATCCCGTACAACGGCTCGATGGCCAGCGTCCAGTTCGGACCCGTGTCGGCCGCCCGGGTGCGGCGCTGGCTGCGCGACGGCCACTTCGACGTGGTCCACGTGCACGACCCGGCACCGCCGTCGATCGGCCTGCTCGTCTGCATGATGGCCGAGGGCCCCATCGTCGCCACCTTCCACGCGGCCACGGTGCGCTCGAAGTGGCTGGCCGCCTGGGGGCCGATCGTGCGGCCCTGGTTGGAGAAGATCACCGGCCGCATCGCCGTCTCCGACTTCGCCCGCCGGGTGCAGGTCGAGCACCTCGGCGGAGACGCGGTGATCATCCCGAACGGGGTGCACGTGGCCGCCTTCGCCGACGGCCCCGGGCTGCCCGGGCAAACCCGCGGCGTCGACGGCCCGACGATCGGCTTCCTCGGTCGCTACGACGAGCCCCGCAAGGGCCTGCCGGTTCTGCTCGAGGCGATGCGGACCGTCGTCCGCCGCCACCCCGGGGCGCGGCTGCTGATCGCCGGCCGCGGCGACCCCGGCGAGCTGCAGGACCTGGTCGGCGACGACCTGCGGGCGCACGTGGCCCTGCTGGGCGAGCTGAGCGAGCCGGACAAGGCGGCGTTCCTGCGGTCGGTCGACGTCTACTGCGCCCCCAACCTGCTCGGCGAGTCCTTCGGCGTGATCCTCATCGAGGCGCTGGCCGCGGGCGCGCCGATCGTCGCCAGCGACCTCGACGCCTTCGCCAAGGTGCTCGACGACGGCGCCGCCGGGGTGCTGGTCCGCCGGGGCGACGCGGCGGCGCTGGCCGCGGCGCTGGACGAGCTGATCACCGACCCCGACCGTCGGGCGCGGCTCTCGGCGCACGGGCGGCAGGTCGCGGCCGGCTACGACTGGTCGGTCCTCGCCCAGCGGATCCTCGCCGTCTACGAGACCGTCGCCGTCCCCGGCGGCGAGGTGACGGCGGCCGACCACGACCTCCCCGGGCTGCCGCAGCCGGCCGTGGGGGACGGGTGGTCCCGCCGCATCCGCGTGCGGCGATAGCGTGACGGCCCGTGACGACCGGGGCCTGGCTGATCGTCGGCGCCGTCGTCGTCGTGCTCCTGCTGGTGTGGACGGCGTGGACGCTGACCCGCCTGCGCCGGCTGGAGGCGCGGGTGGAGCGGGCGTGGACGGCGCTGGACACGCAGCTGCAGCGGCGCGCGGGGCTGGCCGACGAGCTCGCCCGTGACCACGCCGCCGCCGTGGGGGAGCCGACCGCCGCCCGGCTGGCCGCCGCGGCCGCCGGGGTCCGCGCACCGCAGGCCGGCGACCGGGAGCTGGCCGAGAACGCCCTCGGCCGCGAGCTGCGCGAGCTGCCCACCGACCTCGCCATCCCCACCGCCCTGGTGGCCGACCTCGTCGGCACCGGCACCCGGGTGCAGCTTGCCCGGCGCTTCTACAACGACGCCGTCCGCGACACCCGTGAGCTGCGCCGGCGCCGGTTCGCCCGGTTGATGCGGCTGCACGCCCGCCGCCCGCTGCCGCGCTTCTTCGACATCGACGACGAGGTGGCCGAGGAGCTGCGCGGGCCGACGGCCGCCGACCGGGGGACCGAGCGGCCGTAGGATCGCCAGGTCAAGATCCCCGACGACTCGAGGCAGCATCCCGTGGCGACGCACGACCAATCCCCTGACACCACCCCCTCGACCGGCACCGACCTGGTCAAGCGCGGGATGGCCGAGCAGCTCAAGGGCGGCGTCATCATGGACGTCGTCACCCCCGACCAGGCGCGGATCGCCGAGGACGCCGGCGCCGTCGCCGTCATGGCGCTGGAGCGGGTGCCGGCCGACATCCGCGCCCAGGGCGGCATCGCGCGGATGAGCGACCCCGACATGATCGCCGGGATCATCGACGCGGTCTCGATCCCGGTGATGGCCAAGGCCCGGATCGGCCACTTCGTCGAGGCGCAGGTGCTGCAGGCCCTCGGCGTGGACTACGTCGACGAGTCCGAGGTGCTCACGCCCGCCGACGAGGAGCACCACATCGCCAAGCACGGGTTCACCGTGCCGTTCGTCTGCGGCGCCACCGACCTGGGGGAGGCGCTGCGGCGGATCGCCGAGGGCGCGGCGATGATCCGCTCCAAGGGCGAGGCCGGCACCGGCAACGTCGTCGAGGCCACCCGGCACATGCGGGCGATCCGGGCGGGCATCCGCCGGCTGGGCACGCTCGACGAGACCGAGCTCTACGTCGCGGCCAAGGAGCTGCGCGCGCCGTACCCGCTGGTGGCCGAGGTCGCCCGGCTCGGGAAGCTGCCGGTCGTGCTGTTCACCGCCGGCGGCATCGCCACCCCGGCGGATGCCGCGATGATGATGCAGCTCGGCGCCGAGGGCGTCTTCGTCGGCTCGGGCATCTTCAAGTCCGGCGACCCCGCGCAGCGTGCCGCCGCGATCGTGCAGGCCACCACGTTCTTCGACGACCCGGACGTGATCGCCAAGGTGTCCCGCGGCCTGGGCGAGCCGATGGTGGGCATCAACGTCACCACGCTGCCCGAGGCCGAGCGGTACGCCACCCGCGGCTGGTGACCGCGACCGGTCTCTCCCCGCGATCATGGCGTCGTGACCACCCGCACGGCCGCATCGGTGGTCGGGGCGCCGTGATCACGGTGGACCGGGCCCCGCGCGTCGGGGTGCTGGCGCTGCAGGGCGACGTCCGCGAGCACCTCGCCGCGGTGCGGGCCCAGGGCGCGGAGGCGGTGCCGGTCCGGCGTCCGGAGGAGCTCGCCGCCGTCGACGGGCTGGTGCTGCCGGGCGGCGAGTCCACGACGATCGCCAAGCTGGCCGACCGGTTCGGGCTGCTCGGGCCGCTGCGCGCGGCGGTGGCCGGCGGGCTGCCCGTCTACGGCTCGTGCGCCGGGATGATCCTGCTGGCCGACCGGCTCCTCGACGCCCCGCCGGGCCAGCCGACCATCGGCGGGCTGGACGTGACCGTGCGCCGCAACGCCTTCGGCCGCCAGGTCGACAGCTTCGAGTCCGACGTCGTCGTGGCGGGGCTGACCGGCGGCCCGGTGCACGCGGTGTTCATCCGCGCGCCCTGGGTCGAGGAGGCCGGCGAGCGCGTGGAGGTCCTCGGCCGGGTCGAGGGCGGGCCGGCCGACGGTAGGATCGTCGCCGTCCGCCAGGGGAACCTGGTGGCCACCAGCTTCCACCCCGAGCTGACCGGGGACCGCCGGGTGCACGCGCTGTTCGTGGACCTGGTGCGACAGAACCTGGCCGACCAGATCGGGGCCGGGCGTGCAGAGGAGGACTCGTGAGCGGCCACTCCAAGTGGGCGACGACGAAGCACAAGAAGGCCGCGATCGACGCCAAGCGCGGCAAGCTCTTCGCCAAGCTCATCAAGAACGTCGAGGTCGCGGCGCGCACCGGCGGCGGTGACCCGGCGGGCAACCCGACGCTCTACGACGCCATCCAGAAGGCGAAGAAGTCCTCGGTCCCCAACGACAACATCGACCGCGCGGTCAAGCGCGGGTCCGGTGCCGAGGGCGGCGGCGCCGACTGGCAGACGATCATGTACGAGGGCTACGCCGCCGGCGGCGTGGCGGTGCTCATCGAGTGCCTCACCGACAACCGCAACCGGGCCGCCTCCGAGGTGCGCACGGCGATGACCCGCAACGGCGGCTCGATGGCCGACCCGGGCTCGGTGTCCTACCTGTTCTCCCGCAAGGGCGTCGTCGTGGTGCCCAAGGCGCAGGAGAGCGGCGCGACCGACGAGGACTCGGTGCTCCTGGCCGTCCTCGACGCCGGCGCCGAGGAGGTCCGCGACCTCGGCGACACCTTCGAGGTGATCAGCGAGCCGACCGACCTGGTCGCCGTCCGCACCGCGCTGCAGGACGCCGGGATCGACTACGACTCCGCCGAGGCCGGGTTCGTGCCCAGCACGACGATCGAGCTCGACGAGGACGGCGCCGGCAAGGTGTTCCGCCTCATCGACGCCCTCGAGGACTGCGACGACGTGCAGAACGTCTACGCCAACTACGACGTGTCCGACGAGGTCCTCGAGAAGGTGGGCTGAGGCCCGGATCGGCGTGTTGCGCGTCGGCGTCGTCGTGCGGGACGGTTAGCCTGGGTCGAACACCCGTTCGGCTCACGGTGGGAGGCGCCAGCATGCGGGTCCTGGGCATCGACCCCGGCCTCACCCGGTGCGGGTGGGGCATCGTCGACGGCCGCCCCGGCGCCCGCCCGAGCGCGGTCGGCGTCGGCGTGATCCGCAGCTCCGCCGAGCTCGACCTGGAGCTGCGGCTGCTGGAGCTGCACACCCAGGTCACCGCGCTGCTGCGCGAGCACCGGCCCGACGTCGTGGCCATCGAGCGGGTCTTCACCCAGAGCAACAAGGGGACGGCGACGGGCACCGCGCAGGCCGCCGGGGTCGCGGCGCTGGCCGCCGCGCAGGCAGACCGGCCGGTCGCCTGGCACACCCCCAGCGAGGTCAAGGCCGCGATCTCCGGCAACGGCCGGGCGGACAAGGAGCAGGTCACCCTCATGGTCACCCGGGTCCTCGGGCTCTCGGCGGCGCCGAAGCCCGCCGACGCCGCCGACGCGCTGGCGCTGGCGGTCTGCCACGTCTGGCGCGGCCCGGCGCAGAACCGGCTCCGGACGGCGGCGCTGGCCGGCGGGCTGGGCGCGTCCATGGCGCCGCGCACGCTGCCGCGCTGGCAGGGGGTCTCCCGGTGATCGCCAGCGTGAGCGGCCGGGTGGCCGCGGTGTCGCCGGACGGCGCCGTCGTCGAGGTCGGCGGGGTCGGCCTGGCGGTGCAGTGCACGCCGGGCACCATCGCCCGGCTGCAGGTGGGGGAGCAGGCGCGGCTGTCGACCAGCCTCGTCGTCCGCGAGGACTCCCTGACCCTCTACGGCTTCGCCGACGACGACGAGCGCCAGCTGTTCGAGCTGCTGCAGACCGCCAACGGCGTCGGCCCGCGGCTCGCCCAGGCGGTCCTGGCCATCCACCCGCCGCGGGAGGTGCGCCGCGCGGTGTCGATGGGCGACCTCAAGGCGCTCATGCAGGTGCCCGGCATCGGCAAGAAGGGCGCCGAGCGCCTGGTGCTGGAGCTGCGCGACCGGCTCGGCGCGACGACCAGCGACACCCAGCTCGACGGACCCGCGCCCGCGGGCCTGCCCCCGGTCACGCCCGTGGCCCCGTGGCGCGACCAGCTGTCGGCGGCCCTGGTCGGGCTGGGCTGGTCCGGCCGTGAGGCCGACTCCGCGGTGAGCGCGCTCGAGCCGGTCGCCGAGGAGCAGGCCGCCAACGGCGGCATCCAGGTCGCGGTCCTGCTGCGGCAGGCCCTGCAGATGCTGGGCCGCTCATGAGCAACCCGTTCGACGTCCCGATGTCGGCCGAGCTCGCGGAGGGCTACGGCCGGGACTTCTCGGTGTCCGCGGCGGCCGGCGACGAGGAGCGGGTGGTCGAGTCGGCGCTGCGGCCGCACTCGCTGGCCGACTTCATCGGCCAGCCGAAGGTGGCCCGCCAGCTCGACCTCGTCCTCGAGGGCGCCAAGCGGCGCGGCCGGCCGCCGGACCACGTGCTGCTGTCGGGTCCGCCCGGGCTGGGCAAGACCAGCCTCGCCTTGATCATCGGCTCGGAGCTCGGCACCTCGGTGAAGATCACCAGCGGCCCGGCGATCGAGCGCTCGGGCGACCTGGCGGCGATGCTGTCCAACCTCGGCCCGGGCGACGTGCTGTTCATCGACGAGATCCACCGGATCGCGCGCCCCGCCGAAGAGCTGCTGTACATGGCGATGGAGGACTTCCGCGTCGACGTCGTCGTCGGCAAGGGGCCCGGCGCCACCGCGATCCCGCTGGAAATCAACCCGTTCACGCTCGTCGGGGCGACCACCCGCGCCGGCCTGCTCACCGGGCCGCTGCGCGACCGCTTCGGGTTCGTCGGGCAGATGGAGTTCTACGAGCCGGAGGAGCTGCAGCGGGTGCTCGCCCGCAGCGCCGACCTGCTCGGCGTGGAGCTCACCGACGAGGGGTCGGCCGAGATCGCCCGGCGCTCGCGCGGCACACCGCGCATCGCCAACCGGCTGCTGCGCCGGGTCCGCGACTTCGCCGAGGTCAAGGCCGACGGCCGGGTCACCCGCGAGGTCGCCCGCGCCGCGCTGGCGCTCTACGACGTCGACGAGCTCGGCCTCGACCGGCTGGACCGCGAGGTGCTCGACGCGCTGGTGACCAAGTTCGGCGGCGGCCCGGTGGGCGTGGCCACGCTGGCCGTGGCCGTGGGGGAGGAGCCGCACACGGTCGAGGAGGTGTGCGAGCCGTTCCTCGTGCGCGCCGGGCTGCTCGCCCGCACCCCGCGCGGTCGGGTGGCCACCGAGGCGGCGTGGCGGCACCTGGGGCACCAGGTACCGAGGGGGGCCGGGATCCTGGGCTCCCTCCCAGGGGTCCCACAGGTACCAGGGTCGTCGTCAGAGACGCTGTTCGACGCCTAGACTGCTTTGCGCTGGCGCGCAACCCGTCCGGCCGCGGCCGCGCGCGTCCTGCCCGGTCACGCCGGGTCGGCGCCACAGACGGACGTACCCGAGCGTCCCCGGCAGCGGGGGCGCACCCACCGCGGAACGCTGCGCGGTAGAGAGGCCCTCTTCGTGTTGGAGCAGTACTTCCCGCTCATCCTGCTCGCCCTGGCGGCGGTCCTGCTGTTCGTGCTGCCCGCGCGGCAGCGCAAGCGCATGCAGGCCCAGCAGCAGGCGATGCGGGACTCGCTCGCACCCGGTACCCCGGTGATGACCACCAGCGGGCTGCACGGGACCGTGGTCAGCAAGGGCGACACCACCGTCGACCTCGAGATCGCGCCCGGGGTCGTCGTCACGTTCGTCCAGCAGGCCATCCTCGAGGTGCGCAGGCCTGCCGGTGAGGTCCCCGGCAGCACCGTCGAGCCGGAGCGTCCCGCCGACGACAACGGCGCCGACGGCACGCGCTGACCCGGAGGTCTCCCGTGGCCAACCGACAGCTCCCGGCGCGGCGCTACTTCGCCGCCCTCCTGGTGATCATCGCCGGGATGTACAGCCTGATCTTCTTCGCCGGCGACACCCGCACGCCGCAGCTCGGCCTCGACCTGCGCGGCGGGACGACGGTGACCCTGACCGCGCGCACCCCCGACGGCCAGGCACCCGACCAGGCCGACCTGGAGCTCGCCCGCCAGATCATCGAGCAGCGGGTGAACGGCCTCGGCGTCGCCGAGGCAGAGGTGGTCACCGAGGGTGACTCCAACATCGTCATCTCCGTCCCGGGTGACGACGGCGAGCAGGCCCGGGAGCTGGGCGCGACGGCGCAGCTGCGCTTCCGCCCGGTGGTCCAGCAGGACGCCGCCACGCCGGCGACGACGGACAGCGCCACGCCCACCGACGGCGCCACCCCGACCGACGGCGCGACGCCGACCGACGGGGCCACCCCCACGGACCCGGCGGCGCCCACCGACAGCACCGCGGCGGCGTCCTCGAGCGCGCCGGCCCCGCCCACGTCGGACAGCGCCGCGGCGTCGTCCGACGGCGCGGTCGAGGACCCGTCCCTCGACCCCGACCGCCCGGCGGTCACGCAGGAGGAGGCGGCCGCCGAGTACGCGACCCTGACCTGCGACACCACCAACCCGACCGGCGAGATCAGCCGGTCCGACGACTACGTGGCGACCTGCAGCACCGACGGCAGCACCAAGTACCTGCTCGGCCCCACGATCATCGAGGGCACCGAGATCGCCGACGCGAGCGCCGGCACCCAGCAGGCCACCGGCGCCTGGGTCGTGCTCCTCGACTTCAAGTCCGAGGGCCGCACCACCTGGGCGGACTACACCGCCGCCAACGTCGGCAACCAGGTCGCGTTCACCCTCGACGGGCTGGTCGTCTCCGCGCCCACCATCCAGGGCGCGATCAACGGCCAGACGACGATCACCGGTGACTTCGACCAGCAGAGCGCCGAGGAGCTGGCCAACCAGCTCAAGTACGGCGCGCTGCCGCTGACCTTCACCCAGGCCACCGCGCAGTCGATCTCCACCGAGCTGGGCGAGGAGCAGCTGCAGGCGGGGTTCATCGCCGGCGGTATCGGCATCGTGCTGGTCTTCGTCTACGCGCTGGTCTACTACCGCCTGCTCGGCCTGGTGATGATCGCCAGCCTCGGGCTGTCCGCGGTGGTCGTCTACGCGAGCCTGGTGCTGCTGGGCCGGGAGATCGGCTTCACGCTGAGCCTGGCCGGCATCGCCGGCTTCATCGTGTCGATCGGCATCACCGCCGACTCGTTCGTCGTCTACTTCGAACGCCTCAAGGACGAGATCCGCGAGGGCCGCAGCCTGCGCTCGGCCGTGCCGCGGGCGTGGACCCGGGCGCGGCGCACGATCCTCTCGGCCGACGCCGTGAGCTTCCTCGCCGCCGCGATCCTCTACGTGCTGGCGATCGGCGACGTGAAGGGCTTCGCGTTCACCCTGGGCCTCTCCACGGTCCTCGACCTGATCATCGTCTTCCTCTTTACCCACCCGCTGCTGGCGGTGCTGGCGCGCTTCAAGTCGTTCGGGAGCAGCCGGTTCAGCGGCCTCGGCCAGGTGGACCGGTCGCGGCGGGCGGCCCGGCCGTCCGCGCCGGCCGAGCGGGAGCTGGTGGGCGCCGGGTCCGGCGCCCGGGACAGGAGCAAGGCATGAGCCGCGACCGGGACGTCGAGGAGCGCGAGCTGCCGCTCGGCACCGACGCCGACGAGACGGCCGACGCGTCGTCGGCCGCCGACGACGCGGCCGGTGCCGCCGACGACGAGGCGCTCGACGAGGCGGGTCTGCCGCACGAGGAGGACGGCGGCCGGCGCCGGCGCCCGGTCCGCCGGGCGTCGCTGACCCACCGCCTCTACAACGGCGAGGCCGGGCTCGACGTCGTCGGCAAGAGCAAGCTGATCTACCAGATCACCGCCGTGGTGGTGCTGGTCTGCATCGCCGCGATGGTCTTCCGCGGCTTCAACTTCGGCATCGAGTTCGCCGGCGGCAACAGCTTCCGGGTGCCCGCCTCCGAGGAGCAGCTCGAGGCCGTGCAGACCGCCGCCGAGGACACCGGTGCCGAGGTGGCCAGCGCCCAGGTCGTGGGCGGGAACGAGATCCTGCTGCGCACCGGCCAGCTGACCAACGACGAGGAGAGCGCGGTCGTCGACGCGGTGGCCGACGCCGCCGGGGTCTCGCCCGGCGAGGTCAGCCCGCAGTCGGTCAGCGCCGCCTGGGGCCAGGACATCACCCAGCAGGCGCTCATCGCGCTGGCGGTGTTCCTCGTCGCGGTCGTGCTGTTCCTCGCCGTCCGCTTCCAGCCCAAGCTGGCGATCGCCGCGATCGTGGCGCTGCTGCACGACCTGATCGTCACCGCCGGCGTGTACGCGCTCATCGGGTTCGAGGTCACCCCGTCGACGGTCATCGGCCTGCTCACCATCCTCGGCTTCTCGCTGTACGACACCGTCGTCGTCTTCGACAAGGTCGACGAGAACACCAAGGGGCTGGCCCAGAGCGCCCGCATGACGTGGGGCGAGGCGGCCAACCTCGCGGTCAACCAGACCCTGATGCGCTCGATCAACACCTCGGTGATCGCGCTGCTGCCGGTCGCCGGCCTGCTGTTCGTCGGCGCGGGCCTGCTGGGGGTCGGCACGCTCAAGGACCTCGCGCTGGTGCTCTTCGTGGGCCTGGCCGCCGGTGCCTACTCCTCGATCTTCCTGGCCACGCCGATCGCCGCCGACCTCAAGGCGCGCGAGCCGGAGGTGCAGGCGCTGCGCAAGCGGGTGCTCGCCCGGCGCTCGGCCGCGGCCCGGCAGGCCGAGGCCCGCGCGGCCGGCGGCGGGGGGCAGGTGGCCAGCGCCCGCCGGGCCGGCGGGGCGGCACGGGCCGAGTCGCGGCGCTCGCCGGTCGCCGTCGCCGAGCGCGACGAGGCGCTGCCGGAGCGGGTCGAGGCCGACGTCGTCGTCGAGTCGCCGTCCTCGGTGCGCCCCGACCCGGGCAGCGGCGCCACCGCCGCGCCGCGGCCGGGCGCCCGTCCGCAGCGGCCGGGGAACCGCAAGGCCGGCAGCAAGAAGCGCCGGTGAGCGCGGGAGCGGTGGACGCCGCCCCGGCCGGTGGGGAACCGCTCGACGTCCTCATCGCCGGGCTGGCCGTCGACGTCCCCGACTTCCCGAGCCCGGGCGTCGTCTTCCGCGACCTGACGCCGGTGTTCGCCGACCCGGTGGCGTTCCGCCGCATGGTCGACGGCCTCGCCACCCCGGCGCTGGCCGACCCCCGGGCGGCCGCCGCCGTCGGTGCCGGCCCCGGCGACCCCGGCTTCGACGTGGTGGCCGGCGTCGAGGCCCGGGGCTTCCTGCTCGCCGCGGCGGTGGCCCTCGACGCCGGCGTCGGCGTGGTGCCGATCCGCAAGGCCGGCAAGCTGCCGCGCGAGCGGGTGGCCGCCGACTACGACCTGGAGTACGGCACCGCGACGCTCGAGCTGCACACCGACGCGATCACCCGGGGGCAGCGCGTCCTGCTCGTCGACGACGTCCTGGCCACCGGCGGGACGCTCGGGGCGGCCATCGCGCTGCTGGAGCAGCTGGGCGGGGTGGTGACCGCGGTTTCCGTCGTCATCGAGCTCGCCGCCCTCGGAGGCCGTGAGCGGATCGCCCCGCACGCCGTCCATTCCCTCTGGACCACCTAGGAGGGGGACCCGCTGCCCGCAGCGGCGCCTCCGGCGTGTCGCCCGGCTAGCATGGGGAGGGTCCCCTCCTCCTCGAACCCGCAGGAGTCGCCGTGGCGCCCGATGCAGCCGCAGACGCGGCTCCCGCACGGGCCGGGGCGGCCACCCCGACGGGCAAGGACGACACCGCCGCGGTAGCGGGCGCCCCCGTCCAGCGGACCCCGCTGCCCGACCGTCCCGCCGTCCGCCGGCCCGACGACGTCGCGACCGAGCCCCGTGCCGACGGCGAGGTACCCCGCCGGCGCGTGCGCGACCGGCTGGCCCGTCGGATCGTGGCCGGCCAGCGCAGCGGGCTGGTCCGCCCGGTGCTGGAGCCGCTGGCCGCGCTGCACCGGCAGAGCCACCCCAAGGCCGACCTGGCGCTGCTGCAGCGGGCCTACGACGTCGCCGAGGCCGCGCACGCCGAGCAGCGGCGCAAGAGCGGCGACCCGTACATCACCCACCCGCTGGCCGTGGCGACGATCCTCGCCGGCCTCGGCATGGACACCACCACGCTGGTCGCCGCGCTGCTGCACGACACCGTCGAGGACACCGGCGCCACCCTCGAGTCGATCACCGCCGACTTCGGCCCGGAGGTCGCGCACCTCGTCGACGGCGTCACGAAGATCGACAAGGTCAAGCTCGGTGACGCCGCCCAGGCCGAGACGATCCGCAAGATGATCGTCGCGATGGCCCGCGACCCGCGGGTGCTGGTCATCAAGCTCGCCGACCGGCTGCACAACATGCGCACCCTGCGGTTCCTGCCGCCGGAGAAGCAGGAGAAGAAGGCGCGCGAGACCCTCGAGGTGCTCGCCCCGCTGGCCCACCGGCTGGGCATGAACACGATCAAGTGGGAGCTCGAGGACCTCGCGTTCGCCACGCTCTACCCGAAGCGCTACGACGAGATCGTGCGGCTGGTGGCCGAGCGGGCGCCGTCCCGCGACACCTACCTGGCGGAGGTCACCTCCGCGGTCCACGAGCAGCTGAGCTCGGCCAAGATCGAGGCGGTCGTCACCGGCCGGCCCAAGCACTACTACTCGATCTACCAGAAGATGATCGTCCGCGGCCGCGACTTCACCGACATCTGGGACCTGGTCGGCATCCGGATCCTGGTCGACTCGGTGCGCGACTGCTACGCCGCGCTGGGCATCATGCACGCGCACTGGCAGCCGGTACCGGGCCGGTTCAAGGACTTCATCGCGATGCCGAAGTTCAACATGTACCAGTCGCTGCACACGACGGTGATCGGCCCGCAGGGCAAGCCGGTCGAGCTGCAGATCCGCACGCACGACATGCACCGCACCGCCGAGTACGGCATCGCCGCGCACTGGAAGTACAAGGAGAAGGCCAAGGCCGCCGGCAAGCCGGCCCCGGGCGAGTTCGGCGCCACCAAGCCCGGGTCGCCCGACGACATGCTGTGGCTGCGCCAGCTGCTCGACTGGCAGCGGGAGGCGCAGGAGCCCGGCGAGTTCCTCGAGACGCTGCGCTACGACCTCGGCCCGCAGGAGGTCTTCGTCTTCACGCCCAAGGGCGACGTGATGAGCCTGCCCGGCGGGTCGACGCCGGTCGACTTCGCCTACGCGGTGCACACCGAGGTCGGGCACCGCTGCATCGGCGCCCGGGTCAACGGCGCGCTGGTGTCGCTGGAGAGCAAGCTGTCCAACGGCGACGTCGTCGAAATCTTCACCTCCCGCTCGCCCACGGCCGGCCCGTCGCAGGACTGGCTGTCCTTCGTCGGGTCCTCCCGCGCGCGGACCAAGATCCGCCAGTGGTTCACCAAGGAGCGCCGCGAGGACGCCGTCGAGGCCGGCAAGGAGGCCCTGACCCGCGCCATGCGCAAGGCCGGCCTGCCGCTGCAGCGGCTGCTCGGCGGCGAGGCGCTGTCGACCCTGGCCAAGGACCTGCACTTCGCCGACGTCACCGCGCTCTACGCCGCGGTGGGGGAGAACCAGGTCTCGGCGTCGTCGATCGTCGAGAAGCTCATGGCCGCGCTCGGCGGCACCGAGGGCGCGGTCGAGGACATCGCCGAGACGGCGATCCCCACCCGCCGCCCGCTGACCCGGCGCCCCGCCAGCGGCGACCCCGGCGTGATCGTGCACGGCATGACCGACGTCTGGGCCAAGCTCGCCAAGTGCTGCACCCCCGTGCCCGGCGACGAGATCCTGGGCTTCGTCACCCGCGGCGGCGGGGTGAGCGTGCACCGCACCGACTGCACCAACGCCGAGGACCTGCAGCGCAAGCCCGAGCGGCTGGTCGAGGTCGAGTGGGCCAGCGCGCCCGGCTCGGTGTTCCTCGTGTCGATCCAGGTCGAGGCGCTCGACCGGCACCGGCTGCTCTCCGACGTCACCAAGGCGCTGGCCGACGAGCGGGTGAACATCCTCTCGGCGTCGGTGCAGACCAGCCGCGACCGGGTGGCGATCAGCCGGTTCACCTTCGAGCTGGCCGACCCGGCCCACCTCGGCGCCGTCCTGCAGACGGTGCGCAACGTCGAGGGCGTCTTCGACGTCGAGCGCGTCACCGCCTGAGCACGGTCCGGGGGCTGACCTCCGACCCTGCCGCACGGCTCCGGCGCCGTCCTACGGTGACCCATGCGGACCCGAGGGGCCCGGTCCGCCGTCCTCGCCGTCGCCGCGGTCGTCGCGGTGGGGTGCTCCAGCGGCAGGGACGACGGGACGGCGACGGAGGGGCCGGGCGATCGCGGCTACTGGCCGACCGCGGGGTGGCGGACCGCCGATCCGGCCGAGCACGGCTTCGACGACCAGGAACTCGACGAGATCGAGCGGCTGACCACCGAGGTCTACCCCAGCATGCGCAGCCTGGTGGTCGTCCGAGCCGGCTACGTCATCCACGAGTACTACCGCGAGGGCCTGGGTCCCGACGACGGTCACGACGTCCGGTCGGTGACCAAGAGCGTGATCGGCGTGCTGGTCGGCATCGCCCTCCGGGATGGGACCGTCGACGGCGTGGACGCGACGGTGGGCGAACTCCTGGGGCCGCACGTGCCCCCGGGGGCCGATCCGCGCATCAGCGGCGCGACCCTTGCCGACCTGCTGTCCATGACGGCCGGGCTGCCCGGCGACGACGGCGCCGCCGGTGGTGACACCCGGGTGCTCGACGCGCTGTTCGCCAGCCCCGACTGGGCGCAGCACGCGCTGGGCACACCCCTCGAGGCGGACCCCGGGACCGAGTGGGCCTACAGCAACGCGAGCTCGCACCTGCTGTCGGTCGTCGTCGCCGATGCGACGGGCCGGTCGACCCTCGACTTCGCGCAGGAGCGGTTGTTCGGCCCGCTGGGCATCGACACCGACGACGCGTTCGAACCCGTCCTCGGGCCGTCGGTCGCCCAGGCCGACCTCGACCGGTACGCCGGGTCCCGCGTCGCCTGGCCCGTGGACCCGCAGGGCTACCACTACGGCGGGGCCCTCCTGCGGCTGCCGGCCCGTGACCTCGCCAAGATCGGCTTCCTCTACCTCAACGAGGGGGAGTGGGACGGGGAGCAGGTCGTGACGGCGGACTTCGTCCAGGCCTCGACGACGGCGGAAGAGGGGACGCCCGCGGCCGAGGCCGGGTACGGGTGGCAGTGGTGGCTGGACGAGACCGGCTCGAGCCCCGCGTACTTCGCCCGCGGCTACGGCGGGCAGATCATCCACGTCGTGCCGGAACTCGACCTGGTCACTGTGGGTACGAACGACCCGGAGGCACCCGGAGCGCCCGACCTGCTTGGTTTCGTGGGAGCCGCGGTCGTCCTGGCGGCCGAGGACTGAGCGGGGTCAGCGAGTGGACGACCTCATCCGCCGACGGTCACGGACTCGATCGTGACGGGCTCGTTCGGGGCGCCGTCGCCGGGGCCGTTGGCGCCGTCGTTGCCGTTGGCCGCGATCTCGTCGAGCACCTCGAGGCCCGCGTCGTCCACCGTGCCGACGACGGTGTAGTCCGGCGACAGCCGCGCCTCGCCCCAGACGAGGAAGAACTGGCTGCCGTCGAAGCCGTCGGCCGCGTTGGCCATGGCCACGGTGCCCCGCGGGTAGCTCTCGCTGCCGTCGACGTCGGTGGGGTAGGCCCAGGTCGGCCCGCCGGTGCCGGTGCCGGTGGGGTCGCCGCACTGCAGCACCTGCAGACCCGGCGAGTCGGTCTCCCGGTGGCACGGCGACCCGTCGAAGAAGCCCTGCTCGGCCAGCGCGACCAGGGCCGCGGCGGCGCAGGGGGCACCGGCCCGGTCGAGGGCCAGGGTGAGGTCGCCCTGGCCGGTCGTCCCCAGCAGGTCGGCGGTGCCCTCGGCCGGCACGGTGCTCTCCGGCTCGTCGGCGTCGACGGCGCTGGGGCTCCGGTCCGGCGTCCACTCGCAGGACACCGTGCCGGACCCGCCGGAGCTCTCGGCCGTCGAGGACCCGCCGGATCCGCCCGACCCGCTCGGGCTCGCCGACCCGACGACGGTGTCGGCGCAGCCGGTCAGGCCGGCGAGCAGGAGCGCGGCGACGCCGAGGGCGGTGCGGGCGCGCACTCAGCCGACCGTCATCGTCTGGATGGTGACCGGCTGCGTGGGGGCGCCGTCGCCGGCGCCGTTGGAGCCGTCGTTGCCGTTGGCCGCGATGGTGTCCAGGACGGCGAGGCCGGCCTCGTCGATGGTGCCGACGACGGTGTAGTTCGGCGGCAGCTGGCTGTCGCCGTAGACGAGGAAGAACTGGCTCTGGTCGAAGCCCTGGCCGGAGTTGGCCATCGCCAGGGTGCCGCGCGGGTAGGTCTCGGCGCCGGTGACCTGCGTCGGGAACGAGTAGCCGGGGCCGCCCGTGCCGGTGCCGGTCGGGTCACCGCACTGCAGCACCTTGAGGCCCTCGGAGTCGGTCTCGCGGTGGCAGGGGGTGCCGTCGAAGAACTTCTGCTGCGCCAGGTGGACGAAGCTGGCCGAGGCGCACGGCGCCTGGGCCTGGTCCAGCGTGAGCACCAGCGGGCCGAAGTTGGTGGTCATGGTCAGGTCGACCAGGCCGGAGGTGGGCACCTCGGCCGCCGGCGCGCCGACCGTGCCGGTGCCGTCCTCGGTGAAGTCGCACGTGCCGTCGCTGCCGTCGACGGTCGGCTCGGTCGACGTCGTCGTCTCGCCGGCGTTGGCGGTGTCGTCGTCCCCGCCGCCGACGCCGGCGATCAGCCAGGCGGCGCCCCCGACGACGATCACCGCCAGCACGGCGGTGAGGATCAGCAGGTTCCGCCGGCGCTTGCGGGCCAGCTCGGCGCGACGCTCGATCTGGCGCTGCAGCCGCCGCTGGGCGGCCTGCCGCCGCTGCTTGTTGGTCGGCACGGTCGAACTCCTCGGAGGGTCTGCGCTCGTGGGCGGGGTGGCCGCGGGCGGCACGGGGTGTAGCTGTGCCACCCGGGCGGGGTCTGCTCCCGCCGCTCGACGGTCCAGTCTAGGTCCCGTTCCTGCGAGGTCCCTGGCACGTCCGGCGCGCCGGGGCGCCGTGATCACCGCCGCGTAACCTGCACGGGTGCTCATCCGCTCGTTCCCCGCCGGCGCGTTCGGCACGAACTGCTACGCCGTGGCCCCCGGCCCGGGGCAGGAGTGCGTCGTCGTCGACCCCGGCATGGACGCCGTCGCACCGCTCGCGGACATGCTGCGCGCCGACGGCCTCAAGCCCGTCGCCGTCGTGCTCACCCACGGCCACCTCGACCACACCTTCTCCGTCCTGCCGGTGTGCGAGGGCTACGACATCCCGGCCTACCTGCACCCCGAGGACAGCGGCATGCTCAGCGACCCCGCGCGCTGGCACGGTCCCGCGCTGGCGCCGCTGCTCACCGGGCTGCGGCTGCCCGACCCGTCGGAGGTGCGCCCGCTCGACGACGGCGCCGTCCTCGACCTGGCCGGCGTCCGGCTCACGGTGCGGCACGCGCCCGGGCACACCCGCGGCTCGGTGGTCTTCTCCCTGGACCTGGGGGACGCGCCGGGCCTGCTCGCCGGCGACGTGCTGTTCGCCGGCTCGGTCGGGCGGGTCGACCTGCCCGGCGGCTCGTGGGAGGACATGCTGCGCTCGCTGCGCGACGTCGTCCTGCCCCTCGACGACGCCACCGTGGTGCTGCCCGGGCACGGGCCGGCGACGACGGTCGGCCGCGAGCGGGCGACCAACCCCTACCTGGCCGAGGCGGCCGCGGGCCAGGGCGCGGCGCCGAAGGGGCGGGGGCTGTGACCGACCTGCGCGCGCCCAAGGGCACGTTCGACGTCCTGCCGCCGGAGTCCGAGCGGTTCCTCGCCGTCCGCGAGACGCTGACCGCCCCGCTGCGGCGCGCCGGGTACGGCTACGTCGAGACGCCGGTGTTCGAGGAGACCGCCGTGTTCTCCCGCGGCGTCGGGGAGTCCACCGACGTCGTCACCAAGGAGATGTACACGTTCGACGACCGGGGCGGCCGGTCGCTGACCCTGCGCCCCGAGCTCACCGCCGGGCTGATGCGGGCCTTCATCGAGCACCGGCTGCACACCGGCCCCCTGCCGGTGAAGCTGTGGACCGTCGGCTCCGCCTTCCGCTACGAGCGGCCGCAGGCCGGCCGGTACCGGCACTTCACCCAGGTCGACATGGAGGCCCTCGGCATCGACGACCCGGCCCTGGACGCCGAGGTGGTCGCGCTGGGCGTGCAGGGCTTCCGCGACCTCGGGCTCACCGACTTCGAGCTGCTGCTGACCTCGCTGGGCGACGGCAGCGACCGGCCTTCGTACCGCGAGAAGCTGGTCGCCTACCTGGAGAAGCTCGACCTCGACGAGGAGACCCGGCGGCGGGCCGAGATCAACCCGCTGCGGGTGCTCGACGACAAGCGGCCCGAGGTGCAGGCCCAGCTCGACGACGCCCCGCTGATGGTCGACCACCTCTCGGCCGCCACCCGGGCGCACTACGACGCCGTCCGCCAGCACCTGACCGACCTCGGGGTGACCTGGACCGAGGCGCCGAGGCTGGTCCGCGGCCTGGACTACTACACGAAGACGACGTTCGAGTTCGTCCACTCCGGGCTCGGCGCGCAGTCGGCGATCGGCGGCGGCGGCCGCTACGACGGGCTGTCGGCGGCGCTCGGTGGCCCGGACGTGTCGGGCATCGGCTACGCCGTCGGTGTGGACCGGACGCTGCTGGCGGTGCAGGCCGAGGGGCTGGACGTCGTCGCGTCCGGCGGCGTGCAGGCCTTCGTCGTCCCGCTGGGCGCCGAGGCCAAGCGGCTCGCGGTGCGGCTGGTCGGGCAGTTGCGGGCGGCCGGGATCTCGGCCGACACCGTCTACGGCGACCGCGGCCTCAAGGGCGCGATGAAGGCCGCCGACCGCTCGGGCGCCTCGCACGCCGTCGTCATCGGCGACCGCGACCTCGCCGAGGGCGTGGGCCAGCTGCGCGACCTGCGGTCGGGGGAGCAGGTCGCCGTCCCGGTCGGGGAGCTGTTCGAGCGGCTTCGTGACACGGTGGACGCGAGAACGACGGGCGAGTGAGCATCGCAGCGAGGGACGAGCGAGGAGCGGAGCGAGTGCGGAGTCGAGCAGAGGGCACAGCGTGACGATGGAGCAGCGGCCGCTCGGCCGGACGGGGGCCGACGCGAGCGTCGTCGGTCTGGGCACCTGGCAGCTCGGCGGTGACTGGGGGGACGTCGACGACGGCACCGCCGCCGACGTCCTCGACGCGGCCCTCGACGGCGGGGTGACCCTCCTCGACACCGCCGACGTCTACGGCGACGGCCGCTCGGAGGTGCGCATCCGGCAGGCGCTGGTGGCCCGGTCCGACCACCCCTTCGTCGCCACCAAGGCGGGCCGCCGCGCCGACCCGTTCACCGCAGAGCAGTACACGCCGGAGAACCTGCGCGCCTGGATCGACCGGTCGCGGCGCAACCTCGGCGTCGACACCCTCGACCTGGTGCAGCTGCACTGCCCGCCGACGGCGGTGTACTCCGACCAGCGGGTCTACGACGCGCTCGACTCGTTCGTCGCCGACGGCGCCATCGCCGCCTACGGGGTGTCGGTCGAGACCGTGGCGGAGGGGCTGACCGCGCTGCAGCACCCGGGCGTGCAGACGATCCAGGTGATCCTCAACATCTTCCGGCGCAAGCCGCTGGAGGAGCTGCTGCCGGCGGCGGCGAAGGCGCAGGTCGGCATCCTCGCCCGGGTCCCGCTGGCCAGCGGCCTGCTGACCGGCAAGTACGACGAGTCGACCGAGTTCGCGCCCGACGACCACCGGAACTACAACCGGCACGGCGAGGCGTTCGACGTCGGCGAGACCTTCTCCGGCGTGCCGTACGAGGTGGGGGTGCAGGCGGCCCGCGAGGTGCGCGAGATCGCCGGTGACGTGCCGACCGCGGCGTTCGCGCTGCGCTGGGTCATCGACCAGCCCGGCGTCACCACCGTCATCCCCGGTGCGCGCACCGTCGAGCAGGTCCGTGGGAACATCGCCGCCGCGGATCTCCCGCCCATGACCGACGGCCAGCTGGCCGACCTGGAGCGGGTGTACGACGAGCGCATCCGCGCCCACGTGCACGACCGCTGGTAGCCCCACTCCCTCGAAAGGCCCTTTGACGTGCTCCGCACCCACGACGCCGGAACGCTGCGCGCCTCCGACGCCGGCACCACCGTCACCCTCGCCGGCTGGGTCGCCCGCCGCCGCGACCACGGCGGCGTCGTCTTCGTCGACCTCCGCGACGCCTCCGGGTACGTGCAGGTCGTCGTCCGCGAGGAGGAGGCCCACGCCCTCCGCAACGAGTACTGCGTGCTGGTCACCGGGGAGGTCCGCCGCCGTCCCGAGGGCAACGAGAACCCCGAGCTGCCCACCGGCGAGATCGAGGTCGTCACCAGCCGGCTGCGGGTGCTGTCGGCGGCCGCGCCGCTGCCGTTCCCGATCGAGACCGACCAGGCGGCCAGCGACGACGTCCGGTACCGCTACCGCTACCTCGACCTGCGCCGGCAGGGCCCGGCGCGCACGCTGCGGCTGCGCAGCGAGGTCAACCGGGTGGCCCGCGGCGTCATGGCGCAGCACGGGTTCGTCGAGGTGGAGACGCCCAACCTCACCCGGTCGACCCCCGAGGGCGCGCGCGACTTCGTCGTCCCGGTGCGGCTGCAGCCGGGCAAGTGGTACGCGCTGCCGCAGTCGCCGCAGCTGTTCAAGCAGCTGCTGATGATCGGCGGGCTCGAGCGGTACTACCAGATCGCCCGCTGCTTCCGGGACGAGGACTTCCGCGCCGACCGCCAGCCGGAGTTCACCCAGCTGGACTTCGAGATGAGCTTCGTCGAGCGCGACGACGTCCTGGCGGTCGTCGAGGACGTCGTGCGGGCGCTGTGGCGGGAGCTCGCCGGCTACGACGTGCCCCAGATCCCGCGGATGACCTACCGCGAGGCGATGGACCGCTTCGGCTCGGACAAGCCCGACCTGCGCTTCGGCGTGGAGCTCACCGAGCTGACCGACTACTTCGCCGGCACCCCGTTCCGCGTGTTCCAGGCGCCGTACGTGGGCGCGGTCGTCATGCCCGGCGGCGGCTCGCAGCCGCGCCGCGCGTTCGACGCGTGGCAGGACTGGGCGAAGTCCCGCGGCGCGCGCGGCCTGGCCTACGTCACCGTGGCCGAGGACGGCACGCTCGGCGGGCCGGTGGCCAAGAACATCTCCGACGCCGAGCGCGACGGGCTGGTCGAGGCGGTCGGCGCGAAGCCCGGTGACTGCGTGTTCTTCGCCGCCGGCCAGCGCCGCTCGTCGCAGGAGCTGCTCGGCGCCGCGCGCAACGAGATCGCCAAGCGGCTCGAGCTGATCGAGCCCGGCACGTGGTCGTTCCTGTTCGTCGTCGACTTCCCGATGTTCGAGCAGACCGAGGACGGCGACTGGACCTTCATGCACCACCCGTTCACCTCGCCCACGCCGGAGTGGCGGGACCGGTTCGCCGAGGACAAGGGCAACGCGCTCTCCGACGCCTACGACCTGGTGGTCAACGGCAACGAGCTGGCCAGCGGTTCGGTCCGCATCCACGACGCCGAGCTGCAGGAGCGGGTGTTCGAGACGCTGGGCATGTCGCGCGAGGAGGCGCGCGAGCGGTTCGGCTTCTTCCTCGAGGCCTTCTCCTACGGCCCGCCGCCGCACGCCGGCGCCGCGCTCGGGTGGGACCGGCTGACCGCGCTGCTGGCCGGCGTCGACTCGATCCGCGAGGTCATCTCGTTCCCGAAGACCGGTGCCGGTTACGACCCGCTGACCGGCGCGCCGACGCCGATCACCGAGGCGCAGCGCAAGGAGGCCGGCATCGACGCGAAGCCGGAGGAGCCGCCGCTGCCCGACGAGCCGGGCGCCCCCGGCCCCACGTCGACGCACGTGACGATCCGCCCGTAGGAGGAGGACCCGGCCGGCACCGCACCTCGCGGGCTCGGCGCCGGGCCGTTCCAGCAGCCTCCGGGTGCGTGCCAGACTGCGGCGTGCTGCCGAGGACGCGGTACGCCCGCAGCGGTGACCTGTCCATCGCCTACCAGGTGGTGGGGGACGGCGACCTGGACCTGGTGATGGCGCCGGGCTTCGTCTCGCACCTGGAATGGCAGTGGCAGGAACCCTCGCTGCGGCGGTTCCTGGAGCACCTGGCCTCCTGCTGCCGGCTGATCCTGTTCGACAAGCGCGGGACGGGGCTGTCCGACCCCGTCGCCGGGCCGGCGACGCTCGAGGACAGGGTCGACGACCTCGTCGCGGTGATGGACGCCGCCGGCGCGCACCGCGCCGCGGTGCTCGGCGTGTCGGAGGGCGGCTCCATGGCGATGCTCTTCGCCGCCGAGCACCCGGAGCGCACGCGGGCGCTGGTCCTCTACGGCGCCTACCCGCGGCTCACCCGGGCACCCGGCTTCCCGGACGGGGTCGACGAGGCCACCCTGGCGGCGGTGTTGGCCGACCTGGCCGAGCGCTGGGGCGAGGGCGCGTGGCTCGGCCTGTGGGCGCCCAGCAGGCGTGGCGACACCGCCCTGCGGTCCTGGTGGGCCACGTTGCAGCGGATCGGTGCCAGCCCCGGGATGGCCCGCCGGCTCTTCTCGCTCTACCCGCACATCGACGTCCGGGAGATCCTCGGCGCCATCCGGGTGCCGACCCTGGTGGTGCACCGCCGCGGGGACCGGATGGTCCCCGTCGGCGTCGGCCGGTACCTCGCCGAGCACATCCCGGAGGCCCGTCTGGCGGAGATCGACGGCGACGACCACCTGTACTTCGTCGGCGACACCACCGGGGTGCTGGCCACCATCGAGGGGTTCCTCACCGGCGGCCGGCCGGCCGCCGCGCCGGTCAGCACCGTGCTGGCGACGGTGCTGTTCGTCGACGTGGCCGGCTCCACGGAGCTGGCGGCGCGGGTCGGGGACGCCGCCTGGACGTCCATGCGGCACCGGTTCCTCCTCCTGGCGCGGGACGAGCTGGCGCGGTACGGCGGGGTGGAGGTCGACGTCGCCGGGGACGGGCTGTTCGCGACGTTCGACGGACCCGCCCGGGCCCTGCGCTGCGCCGTGGCCGTGCGGGCGGCGGCCGTGGCCGCCGGCCTGACGATCCGCGCCGGGGTGCACGCCGGCGAGGTGGAGCGGACCGACGGCGGCGGCGTCGCCGGCCTGGCGGTGCACATCGGCGCACGGGTGATGGGGGAGGCGGCGCCGGGCGAGGTGCTGGCCTCCGGCACGGTCAAGGACCTCGTGATCGGCTCGGGGCTCGCGTTCACCGAGCGCGGGGTGCGGACGCTGCGCGGCGTGCCGGGCAGCTGGCCGGTGTTCGCCCTCGCCGCGTGACCGCCACGGCGCCCGCGGGCGCCCGGTAGCGTCCCGCACATGCCGCTGCGCGCCCGCACCCTGCTCGGACCCGGCCCGTCCAACCCGTACCCGGAGGCGGTGGCCGCGCTCGGCTACCCGCTGCTGGGGCACCTGGACCCGCTGTTCCTCGGGATCCTGGACGAGACGTCCGAGCGGCTGCGCACGGTGTTCGGCACGGCGAACCGGCGCACCCTGCCGCTCTCGGCCACCGGCTCGTCCGGCATGGAGGCCGCGTTCGTGAACACCGTGGGCCCCGGTGACGTCGTCGTGGTCGCGGTCAACGGCCTGTTCGGGCAGCGGATGGTCGACGTCGCCTCGCGCTGCGGCGCCGAGGTGGTCGCCGTCGAGCACGAGTGGGGCCGGCCGGTCGACGCCGAGCGAGTCCTGGCGGCGCACCCGTCGCCGAAGGTCATCGCCGCCGTCCACGCCGAGACCTCGACCGGGGTCCGCTCCGACCTCGTGCCGCTGGCGGAGGGAAAGGGCGACGCGCTGCTGCTCGCCGACTGCGTGACCTCGCTGGGCGGCATCCCCGTGCAGCTCGACGAGTGGGGCGTCGACCTCGCCTACTCGGGGTCGCAGAAGTGCCTCGGGGTGGCCCCGGGGCTGGCGCCGTTCACGATCGGCGACCGCGCGTGGGAGCGGCGGATCGAGAAGCCGCAGAGCTGGTACCTCGACCTCGGCATGCTCGGCGGCTACGCCGGTGAGGCGGCCGGCAGCGGCGGGCGGACCTACCACCACACGGCGCCGACCGGCATGGTCGTCTCGCTGCACGCGGCGCTGGGCCGGATCCTGGAGGAGGGCCTCGACGCCGTCCACGCCCGGCACGAGGAGGCCGGCCGGCTGCTCGCCGAGGGCCTGCAGGAGCTGGGCCTCGAGCTGTTCGCCGCCGAGGGGCACCGCCTGCCCGAGCTGACGACGGTGAAGGTGCCCGACGGCGTCGACTCCGCGGCGGTGCGCAAGGAGCTGCTCGAGCGCTACGACCTCGAGATCGGTGGCGGCGTCGGGGCGTACGCGGCGACGGTCTGGCGGATCGGCCTCATGGGGCACAACGCGCGGCCGGACACCGTGGCGCTGGTGCTGGCGGCCCTGAAGGCCGGCCTCGGCCGCTAGGGTCCCCGGGCGTTCCGCATCCCTGGGAGGCCCTGTGCGCGTGCTCGTCGCGGCGATGCCGTTCGCCGGTCACGTCCAGCCGCTGGCCGCCGTGGCCGCCGAGCTGGTCCGGCGCGGGCACGAGGGGGTGGGCTACACCGGCCGCAAGTACGGCGGCCGGTTCGCCGACGTCGGCGCGGTCTGGCTGCCGTGGGAGCAGGCGCCGCACTTCGAGGAGACCGACCTGGCGGCGACCTTCCCCGGGGTCACCCACGGCCGCGGGCTGCGGGCGGTGACGCCGAACGTCGAGCACGTCTTCCTGCGCACCGCCGCCGGGCAGGCCCGCGACATCCTGGCCGCGGGCTCGTTCGACTCCCTGGTCTCCGACCAGCTCGCGGGCGGCCTGTGGGCCTGAGCGCACCGGTGCGGCGGGTGCCCGTGTGGGCGCTCGTGCCGCTGGCGGGCGTCGTGTGGTGGGCCGGCGGCTACCTGTTCTGGCTCCTCGGCGGGCTGCGGGCGGTGCCGGTGGGGCCGCGGCTGGCGCTGCCGCTGTCGGCGTCGACGCTGGGCGCGCTGGTCACGGGGGCGCTGGTGGGCGGGCTCGCCGCCGGGCTGCTGTGCCTGGTGGTCGCCCGGCGCCCGCTCGGCGCGCTCGCCACGTGCGCCGGTCTCGTGCTGGGCCTGGTCGCCGCGCTGGTGCCGTCGGCGGCCGGCCTCCGCGGTGAGGGGCCGGACGCGTTCGCCGCCGACCCGCTCGTCGTCACGGCGCTGTGCGCGATCGTGGTCGCGGTCTCGCTGGGCGGGTGGGCGATCGGGTCCGCGGCGGCGCTCGGGCGGCCGGGCCTGGCCGTGGCGCTGGGCGTGCTGGCGGGCGCGGCGCCGTCCTGGCTGTCGTCGGCGCTGGTGCCGTTCGTCGACACCTCGCGGTCCTACGCCGGGGTGGAGCTCGTCGGCCGCGTGTCGACGTGGGCGGGGGCGGCGGTGCTGGTGCTGGCCCTGGTGGTCGCAGGAGCGCGGCCGGCGGCGCGGCTGGCGTGGTGGCCGGTCGTGGTGCTCCTCGCCTGGTTCGTCGCGCCCTTCCTCACCGCGGCCGGCTACCTGGAGCAGCCGCTGCGCCCGGGATCCGGCCTCCCCGGCACGCTGCCCGACTCGCTGGCGGCCGCCTGGCAGCTGTTCGGCCTGGCCGCCTCGCCCGCCGCCCGCGACCTCCTGCCCTGGGTGGCCGCCCTCGTGGCCGGCAGCTTCCTCGCCTTCCTTCTCCGTGATCATCGGCAGGTGGCTGCCCCCACCGGCGTGTCACCCAGCCACTCGCCGATGATCAACGAGGCCTAGGGGCGCCAGCCGCGGCTCACCAGCGCCCGGCGGGTGCGCTCGACGACCGTCCCCCTGTTGAGGTGGCGCTTCGCGAACCGCAGGACCAGCCAGCCGTCGGCCGCCATGAGGGAGTAGCGGTCGATGTCGCTGCCGAACCTGTCGACGTGCGCGTGCTGCTGCCCCTCGTACTCCAGCAGCACCCGCCACTCGGCGTAGCCCAGATCGCCGTGCGCCACCTCGCGGCCCCACCGGTCGTGGACCGGGACCTGCGGCGTGGGGTCCGGCAGGTCGCTGTCGATCAGCCAGTACCGGAGCAGGCTCTCGGGTCGGGACATCGCCTCGGCCGACAGCAGCGGGGCGCAGGCCCGGGCGCGCACCACACCGCGCACCCGGTCGGCCCGGGCGAGCCGCTGCGCGAGCGACTCCGGGGTGAGGTGTCCGGCCCGCAGCAGGGCGTCACCGACCGCGACCAGCTCCGCCGGCGGCAGGGGGTGCGCCAGGTCGAGGAACGTCTGCGGTCCGGAGGTGAGCCGCAGGCCCTGGTGCTCCACCACGTCGCAGGGGTCGAGCAGCCGTCCGTGGACCACCAGGTCGGCGCGCTGGGGGAACACGCGGCGCGGCGTCAGGGCGATGTGCGGCCGGGGAGGAGCATCGACGTGCGCGCCGAGCAGCGCAGCCGCGGTCAGGTGGCTGTACGCGGCGTCCCGGGGGAGCGCGGTCGCGAGCAGCGCGAGCCGCTCCCGCAGGTCGATCGCGTCGTCGAGGCGGACGACGAGGTCGTGGCTCAGACGTAGGTACGCCGATCCGCGCAGCCGACCCCGGGTGAGGCCGGCGGCGCGGGCCGAGGCGGCCGTGTACGCGGGGGGCAGGTCCATGGCCCGGGAGCCTCGGTCGCCCGGAGCGCCGACGGTCGCCGCCAGCGGCATCTGTGGACGAGGCCGCCGGCTGTGGACCCGCGTTGATCATCGGCAGGTGGCTGACCGACACGCCGGAAGGGGCCGCCACCTGCCGATGATCACGGCGAGTTCAGGCGGGCGAGGTGGGCCTCCGAGAGCTCGAGGTCGGCCGCGGCGGCGGAGTCCTCGATCGAGGACACCCGCGAGGCGCCGGGGATGGGGACGACGACGTCGGCCTGCGCCAGGTGCCAGGCCAGGGTCACGCGGTACACCGACACCCCGAGCTCCTCGGCCACCTCGGCGAAGGCGGGCGCCGCGGCGTCCAGCGACCCGGCCGCCGAGACCCCGCCGAACGGGCTCCAGGGGAGGAAGGCCAGCCCGTGCGCCGCGCAGTGCTCCAGCTCGCCGAGCGACGAGCGGTAGCCGGGCGAGAACTGGTTCTGCACGCTCACCAGCGCGTCCCCGCAGATCTCGCGCGCCGAGTCGATCTGCGCCACGTCGGCGTTGGAGATGCCGACCATCCGCACCAGCCCGTCGTCGACCAGCGCGCGCAGGCCGCCCATCGACTCCTCCCACGGCGTCGCCGGGTCCGGCCGGTGGAACTGGTAGAGCCCGATCGCCTCGACCCCGAGCCGGCGCAGCGACGCCTCGCACGCCCGCCGCAGGTAGGACGGCGTCCCGTCGAGGTCCCAGTCCCGCCCGCGGCGGGTGTGCCCGCCCTTCGTCGCCACCAGCACGTCGTCGGCCGACCCGCCGTAGGAGCGCAGCGCGGCGGCGACCAGCGACTCGTTGTGCCCGAACTCCGCCTCGTCCCAGGAGTAGGCGTCGGCGGTGTCGATCAGCGTCACGCCCGCGTCGAGCGCCGCGTGCACCACGGCCTCGGCGTCGGACGGCGACGGCCGGTCCTCCTTGGTCGACAGGGGCATCGCCCCCAGCCCGATGGCGCTGACGGTCACGTCCCCGATGCGTCGCTCCTGCACGGGAAGCGTCGTGCCCCGCGGGTAGCGTCGGGAACCGTGACGTCGCTGTTCGACCCCGCGCCGGACGAGGACGGCGCGCCCGCGGTCGACCCCGGGGCGCCGCTGGCCGTGCGCATGCGGCCGCGCTCGCTCGACGAGGTGGTGGGCCAGCAGCACCTGCTCGGGCCCCGGTCCCCGCTCCGGAGGCTGGTCGAGGCCGACGAGCCCATGTCACTGGTCCTCTACGGCCCGCCCGGCACCGGCAAGACCACCCTGGCCCACGTCATCTCGCTGGCCACCAAGCGCCAGTTTGTGCAGCTGTCCGCGCTCGACTCCGGCGTCAAGGAGGTCCGCGCGGTCATCACCGCCGCCAAGCGCGAGCTCACCTACGCCGGCCGGCGCACCGTGCTCTTCATCGACGAGGTGCACCGGTTCTCCAAGACCCAGCAGGACTCGCTGCTGGCCGCCGTGGAGGACCGCATCGTCAGCCTCATCGCCGCCACCACCGAGAACCCCTTCTTCTCCGTGGTCAGCCCGCTGCTGTCGCGCTCCCTGGTCCTCGCCCTGCAGCCGCTGGAGGACGACGACGTCCGCACCCTGCTGCGCCGGGCGCTGACCAGCGACCGCGGTCTCGACGGCGCGGTGACGCTGAGCGAGGAGGCCGAGGAGCACCTGGTCCGCATCGCCGGCGGCGACGGGCGCAAGGCGCTCACCGCGCTGGAGTCCGGCGCCGGCGCCGCGCTGCAGGCCGGGGCCACCGAGGTCGACCTGCCGACCCTGGAGACGGCGGTGGCGCAGGCCGCCGTCCGCTACGACCGGCAGGGCGACCAGCACTACGACGTGGCCAGCGCCCTGATCAAGTCGATCCGCGGCTCCGACGTCGACGCCGCGCTGCACTACCTGGCCCGCATGGTCGAGGCGGGGGAGGACCCCCGGTTCATCGCCCGGCGGCTGGTCATCAGCGCCAGCGAGGACATCGGCATGGCCGACCCCACCGCGCTGCAGACGGCGGTGGCCGCGGCCGAGGCGGTCGCCTTCATCGGCATGCCCGAGGGCCACTTCCCGCTCGCGCACGCTGTCGTCCACCTCGCCACCGCCCCCAAGTCCAACGCGATCACGGTGGCGATCGGCGAGTCGGTGGCCGACGTCCGGGCCGGCCGCGCCGGACCGGTGCCGCCGGGGCTGCGCGACGCCCACTACGCCGGGGCGAAGAAGCTGGGCCACGGGAAGACCTACCGCTACCCGCACGACGCGCCGGACGGGATCGTCGCCCAGCAGTACCCGCCCGACGCGCTCGTCGGCCGCGACTACTACCGGCCCACCAGCAGGGGAGCCGAGGCCGGCATCGCCGCGCGGCTGGCCAAGCTGCGGGCGATCGTGCGCCGGACCCGCTGACGCCCGGGCACGTCCCGAACGGGCCACCGGGCCCGCGACTACTGTGACCACACGCCGGGCCCGTCGTCCGCCCGGCACCGTCGCGACGACAGGGGAGACCGCGTGTCCGCAGGAGAGTGGGCCGGACTCATCGCAGCCCTCGCACTGGTGCTGCTGGTGCTGCTGCTGGCCATCCCGCTGCTCAAGCTGGGCCGGGTGCTCGACGAGACGACGCTGACCATCCGGCAGACTCGGGAGCAGGCCGCCCCGATCCTCGCGCAGGCCAACACGACGGTGGCGCACGTCAACAGCAACCTGGAGCGGGTGGACGACATCACCGGCAACGCCGCCAACGTGTCCAGCAACGTCGCGGCGCTGTCCAGCGTCGTCGCCGCCACCCTCGGCAGCCCGCTGATCAAGGTGGCCGCGTTCAGCTACGGCGTCCGCAGCGCCGCCCGCAAGAAGCGCGAGGGCCAGGCGATCGCCGAGGCCGCGCGCCGTGACCGCGACGCGCGCCGCCTGCGCCGCGCCACCCGGCGGGCCGCCTGATGCGCCGCCTGTTCTGGCTGGCGATGGGCATCACCATCGGCGCCCTCGTCGTCCGCAAGCTCTCCGCCGCGGCGGAGAGGATGACCCCGGCCGGCATCCTCGGCTCGCTCGCCGACGGCCTGCGCGAGCTGGCCGACGCGATCGGCGACTTCGGCGCCGACGTGCGCGCCGCCGCCGCCGAGCGCGAGGCCGAGCTGCGGTCCGGCACCGGCCTCGACGCCCCGCTGCCGACCCGCGACCAGCTCGCCCTGCCCGGCCGGCACGCCGCCGACAACCGACCCTGACGACCCGGGGCCGGTCGGGACCCGCCCCGTCCGGCCCGCCCGAACTGAAGTAGAGACGAATGCAGACCGCCGAGATCCGCCGCCGCTTCCTCGAGCACTTCGCGGAACGCGGCCACACCGTCGTGCCCAGCGCCTCGCTGGTGTCGCCCGACCCGTCGCTGCTGTTCACCGTCGCCGGCATGGTGCCGTTCATCCCGTACCTGACCGGCCGCGAGCCCGCGCCCTACCCGCGGGCCACCAGCGTGCAGAAGTGCGTGCGCACCCTCGACATCGAGGAGGTGGGCAAGACCACCCGCCACGGCACGTTCTTCCAGATGAACGGCAACTTCTCCTTCGGCGACTACTTCAAGGAAGGGGCGATCCAGCACGCCTGGGACCTGATCACCGGATCCGTCGCCGACGGCAAGCTCGGGTTCGACCCCGACAAGATCTGGGTCACCGTCTACCTCGACGACGACGAGGCCGCCGACGCCTGGAAGCGGATCGCCGGCCTGCCCGACGAGCGGATCCAGCGCCGCGGCCTCAAGGACAACTACTGGCACACCGGCCAGCCCGGCCCGGGCGGCCCCTGCAGCGAGATCTACTTCGACCGCGGACCCGAGCACGGCCAGGACGGCGGTCCGGTGGTCGACGAGGACCGGTTCCTCGAGATCTGGAACCTCGTCTTCATGCAGTACCAGCTCGACGACGTGCGGTCGAAGGAGGACTTCCGCATCGTCGGCGACCTGCCGAAGAAGAACATCGACACCGGCATGGGCCTGGAGCGGGTGGCCTACCTGCTGCAGGGGGTCAACAACCTCTACGAGATCGACGAGGTCTCCCCGGTCCTGCGCCGCGCGGCCGAGCTGGCGAACGTCACCTACGGCAAGGACCACGAGGACGACGTCCGGCTCCGGGTGGTCGCCGACCACGTGCGCAGCGGGCTCATGCTCATCGGCGACGGCATCACACCCGGCAACGAGGGCCGCGGCTACATCCTGCGCCGGCTGCTGCGCCGCGCCGTCCGCTCCATGAAGCTGCTCGGCGTCGACGAGGCCACCCTGCCCGAGCTGCTGCCGGTCTCCCGCGACGCGATGAGCCCGAGCTACCCGGAGCTGGCCGCCGACTTCGCCCGGATCTCCGCGGTCGCCTACGCCGAGGAGGAGGCGTTCCGGCGCACCCTCACGTCCGGGACGACGATCTTCGGCACCGCCGTCGACGAGGCCAGGAAGGCCGGCACGGCCGGGCTGACCGGCGAGCAGGCGTTCACCCTGCACGACACCTACGGCTTCCCGATCGACCTCACCCTCGAGATGGCCGCCGAGCAGGGCGTGCGCGTCGACGAGGAGGGCTTCCGCGCGCTCATGCAGCAGCAGCGCGACCGCGCCCGCGCCGACGCCCGCGCGAAGAAGACCGGCTCGGTCGACGTCCTGGCCTACCGGCGGCTGCTCGCCGACCACGGCCCCACCGACTGGCAGGCCTACTCCACGCTGCGCACCGACTCCCGCGTGCTCGGGGTCGTGTCCGACCTCGAGGAGGACGGCGCCGAGACCGTCGCCGGGACCGGCGAGATCACCCGGGTCGTGCTCGACCGCACGCCGTTCTACGCCGAGTCCGGCGGCCAGGTCGCCGACGCCGGCGAGCTCGTGTGGGACGGCGGCCGCGCCGAGGTGCTCGACGTACAGCGGCCGGTCAAGGGTCTGGTCGCCCACCAGGTGCGCATCCTCGAGGGCGAGCTGCGCGCCGGCACCGAGCTCGTCGCCGAGGTGGACCGCGAGTGGCGGCTGTCGGCCTGCCAGGCCCACTCGGGCACCCACGTCGTGCACGCCGCGCTGCGGCAGGTGCTCGGCCCGCAGGCGCTGCAGTCGGGCTCGTACAACCGCCCCGGCTACCTGCGGCTGGACTTCGCCTGGCAGGGCGCGCTCACCGGGCAGCAGCGGCACGACATCGAGGACGTCGCCAACGCCGCCGTCCGCGCCGACCACCAGGTGACCGCCACCTACATGTCGCTGCCCGAGGCGCAGGCGATCGGCGCGCTCGCGCTGTTCGGCGAGACCTACGGCGAGCAGGTGCGCGTCGTCGAGATCGGCGGCCCGTGGTCGCGAGAGCTCTGCGGTGGCACGCATGTCCGCGGCAGCGCGCAGATCGGCACGCTGGCCCTGACCGGCGAGTCCTCCGTCGGCTCGGGCGCCCGCCGCGTCGAGGCGGTCGTCGGGCTCGAGGGCTTCCGCTACCTCGCGCGCGAGCGCGACCTGGTCCGCCAGCTCGGCGAGCTGCTCAAGACCCCCACCGACGGCATCGTCGAGCGGGTCGGCGGCATGCTCGCCCGGCTGCGCGACGTGGACCGGGAGCTGGCCGACCTGCGCGCGCAGCAGACCCTCGCCCAGGCCGGCACGCTGGCGCAGTCGGCGACCGACGTCGGCGGGATCGCCCTGGTCACCGGCGCCCCCGAGGGGCTGGCCGGCGGCGACCTGCGGGCGCTGGCGCTCGACGTCCGCGGCCGGCTCGGCGCCGACCGGCCGGCCGCCGTCCTGCTCGCCTCGGCCGCGGGTGGCAAGGTGGCCCTGGTGGCGGCGCTCAGCCCGGCCGCCGTCGACCGCGGGCTGTCGGCCGGCGACCTGATCAAGGCCGCGGCCGTGCCGGTCGGCGGTCGCGGCGGCGGCAAGCCCGACGTCGCCCAGGGCGGCGGCACCGATCCCGCCGGGATCCCTGCAGCGCTCAAGGCCGGAGAAGAGGCGGTCGCGGCCGCCGTCGGGAGGTAGAGATGACGGAGTACAACCCGGAGGACACCGGCCCGGTCGGCGAACGCAAGCGCCGGCTGCCCGCCGTCCCGCCCGCTCGTCCCCGCACCTCGCCGGGGCAGCCGCAGTACCACCCGACCACCGAGATCGACCTGACGCGCGGGTTCCCGCCGGTCTCGAACGAGACCGCGGAGATCGACCTGTCCCGCGGCCTCCCGGGCGGGCTGACCGTGCCGCCCCGGCCGGCGCGCCGCGGCCGGGTGCTGGGCATCGACGTCGGCACGGTCCGGGTCGGCGTCGCGCTGTCCGACGCCACCGGCACGCTCGCCAGTCCGCTGGAGACGGTCAAGCGGGCGAAGGACGGGTCCGATCTCGACCGGATCGCCGCCCTCGTCGCGGAACACGAGGTGACAGAGGTGGTCGTGGGGGAGCCGAGGCACCTGTCGGGTGCGTCGGGCGCCTCGGCCGAGGACGCCGCGACCTACTCTCGGGCCCTGGCCGACCGCATCGGCTCCGTGCCGCTGCACCACGTCGACGAAAGGCTCTCCACCGTGACCGCCGCCAACTCCCTCCGGGAAGCCGGCCGCGACAGCCGGGCCCAGCGCTCGGTGATCGACCAGGCCGCCGCCGTGGTGATCCTCCAGCACTTCCTCGATTCACGGAGGTCTTCCTCGTGAACGAGCCGGGCGCGCCGCGTCCGCGGGGGCGGCACGCCTCGCCCGACGAGCCCGCGAGCAGCGTCCCGGCCCCCTGGCCCCCGTCCCTGACCGCCGGGTCCGCCCCCGGGGCCGGCGCCCGGCCGCAGGACCCGTCCCGGGAGTCCGAGCGTTGGGACGACGACACGGCCGCCGTCGCCCCCGTCCGGCAGCCGCGGCGGGCCGACCGCCTGGCCGGCGCGTCGACCGGCGGCGTGCGCCGGGTCCCCGGGTTGCTCGACCGGGAGGACGACGAGACCGGCCCGGTCCCCGTCGAGTGGCGGCACCGCGGCGGCGACCCCGACGGCCCCGAGCCGGGGTCCCCGCGGGACGACGCCCCGGCCGGCTGGGGCGGGCACGGCGCCGACGACACCGGCCGGCACCCCTCCGCCCCCCTGCCGCCCCCGCCGCCCGGCGCCTGGGCGAAGCTCGGCCGCCGGCGCGACGGCGACGACGACGCCACCCAGGCGCAGCCCGTGCTGCCCGGGCTCCCGGGTGAGCCGGTGGACGACGCGACCGACACGCACGACGCCGTCCCCGCCGAGTGGGAGGAGCAGACCGGCGGCCTGGAGGTCATCGGCGCGCACGTCGACGAGGGGTCGCGGCGCGGCCGCCGGCGCCGCCGCGCGCCCGAGCCGGCCGACCTGCACCACGACGAGCACGACCTGCACGACCTGCACGACGACGAGCACGACCTGCACGACGACGAGGACGACCACCACGACGACGGCATCCCGTTCGTCTCCGACGACGGGCCCCGCCGCCGGCGCCGCAAGCGCCGCCGGCCGCTCGCCGTGCTGATCGCCCTCGTCGTCCTCGCCGCCCTGGGCGCCGGCATCTTCTTCGGCGGCCAGAAGCTGCTCGGGCTGTTCGTCTCCGAGGACTACACCGGCACCGGCACCGGCAGCGTGGACGTCCGCGTGCAGAACGGCGACACGCTCAGCGACATCGGCCGCACGCTGGTCGCCGCCGACGTCATCGCCTCCGTCGGGCCGTTCGTCGACGCCGCCGAGGCCGAGCCCGCCGCCATGGGCATCACGGCCGGTGTCTACCGGATGCGGCTGCAGATGAGCGGCGCGGCCGCGCTGGACCTGCTGCTCGACCCGAACTCCCGGCTGGTCTCCCGCATCACCCTGCCCGAGGGGCTGCAGGCCGGGACCGTGCTGCAGCGCGCGGCGGAGGCGACCGGCATCCCGCTGGCCGACTTCGAGGCCGCCGCCGCCGACCCGGCCGCCCTGGGTCTGCCCGCCTACGCCAACGGGCTGCTCGAGGGCTGGCTGTTCCCGGCGACCTACGACGTCGAGCCCGGGGACACCGCCGCCGACGTGCTCTCCGGCATGGTCACCCGCACCACGCAGCTGCTCGACGAGCTCGGGGTGCCCGAGGACCAGCGGCTGACCGTGCTCACCAAGGCCAGCCTCGTGCAGGCCGAGGCGGCCACGGCCGAGGACATGGCCCGGGTGGCCCGGGTCATCGAGAACCGGCTGTACGCCGGCATGCCGCTGCAGTTCGACACCACGGTGAACTACGCGACCGGCAAGACCGGCATCACCACGACCGCCGAGGACCGCGCCAACCCCTCGCCGTACAACACCTACCTGCACGCCGGGCTGCCGCCGGGGCCGATCGACAACCCGGGCGAGCAGGCGGTCCGCGCCGTCCTGGCCCCGGCCGACGGCAACTGGCTGTTCTTCGTCGTCGTCAACCCCGACACCGGCGAGACCCGGTTCGCGGCGACGGCCGAGGAGCACGCCGCCAACGTGGCGCTGTTCCAGCAGTGGCTGCGGGAGAACCCCGGGGGATGACGGCCGGAGCGACCGGCCGGCCGGACGGCGCCCCGTGAGGGCCGCGGTCATCGGCCGGCCGGTCAGCCACTCGCTGTCGCCGCTGCTGCACCGGGCGGCGTACGCCGCGCTGGGGCTGACCGACTGGACCTACGACGCGCTCGACCTGGGCGCGGAGGACGTCCCGACGCTGCTGGCCGGCCTCGGCGAGGAGTGGCGCGGCTTCTCGGTGACGATGCCGTGCAAGCAGGCCGCCGCCGAGGCCGCCGACGTCGTCGAGCCGCTGCCGCGGCTGCTGCGCGCGGCCAACACCCTGGTCCGCACCGAGCAGGGCTGGCGCGCGGAGAACACCGACGTGACCGGCGTCGGCATGGCGCTGCAGCTCGGCGGCGTGGAGTCGGTGGCGCACGCGGCGATCATCGGCGCCGGCGGCACAGCCGTCGCGGCCGCCGTCGCGCTCGCCTCGCTGGGGGCCGAGCAGGTCGACGTCGCCGTCCGCGAGCCGGCGCGCGCCGCCGACCTGGCGCGCGTGCTCGGCACCCTCGGGGTCACCGCGACGGTCACCCCGCTGGCCGGCGGCGTGGTCGACGCCCCGGTGGTCGTCAGCACCCTGCCGATCGGCGCGCAGCCCGCGCTGCTGGATCTCGGCTGGCGCGCCGGGCAGACGGTCCTCGACGTCCTGTACGCGCCGTGGCCGACGCCCCTGGCGCAGCGGGTCGAGGCGGCCGGCGGCACCGTCATCGGCGGCCTCGAGGTGCTGTTCTGGCAGGCCACCGCCCAGGTCGAGCTCATGACCGGGCACCCGGCGCCGATCGCGGAGATGCGCGCCGCGCTGGACGCCCGCTGACCGTGGTGCTCGCCCTCGCGGCGGTCGCGGGCGTGGCCGCCGGGCCGTGGCTGGCGCTGACCGCGGCCCGGCTGGCCGCCCGCGACCGCGCCGCCCGCCCGTCCGCCGCTGCCGTCGTCCTCACCGCGCTGCTCGCCGGTGCGCTGCTGCCCGGCGCGGTGCTGCGCACCGGTGCCCGCCCGGCGACCGCGGCGTTCGTCTGGGCGGCCGGTGCGGGGCTCGTGCTGGCCGGCACCGACCTCGCCGCGCACCGGCTGCCCGACGTCGTCACGTTCCCGGCGTACGCCGTCTGCGGCGCCGCCCTCGTCGCCGACGCCGCCCTGCTCGGCACGTGGCCGGCGCTGCTGCGGGCGGCCGTGGCCGCGGCCGCCGCCTTCGGGCTGGCCGCGCTCGGCACGGCCGTCTCCCCGGAGGGGCTCGGCTTCGGCGACGTCAAGCTGCTGGGCCTGCTCGGCCTGCTGCTCGGCTGGGTCGGCTGGGGCGTGCTGCTCGCCGGGGTCTTCGCCGGCCTGCTCGTCGGCGCCGTGGTGTCGCTGCTCCTGCTGGCGCTGCGGCGGGTGGGCTGGCGCACCGCGCTGCCGTTCGGCCCGCCGCTGCTCGTCGGCGCGGTGCTCGCCCTCGCCGCCGCGGGACCGGTGCCCCTGCCGTGAGCCGGGCGCCCCGGCCGCCAATGGCAGAATGCCGCCCATGTTGCGCTGGCTGACCGCCGGTGAGTCGCACGGCCAGCAGCTCACCGCCATCCTCGAGGGCCTCCCGGCCGGGGGGGGGGGGGGGGCGGCCGGCCCCCCCCCACGCCTCGCGGCGCCGGCGCGGTCGGCTCAGGCGGGGTCGTCCTCGAAGGTCACGGTGAGCTCCTCGACGCCGAAGCCGGCCGCGAGCGAGGTCAGCATGTCGCGGGTGTTGTCCTCGGCGCGCTC
>NZ_JBJGYZ010000022.1:0-90675 GCF_054050275.1 Geodermatophilus sp. SYSU D00691 | reverse complement strand
GAAAGCGGTACCGCTTTCGGCGCGGAAAGCGGTCTCAGGCGGCGGGTGGGGGCTGCGACGTCCACTTGCGGGCGGGGTGCTTGTACCCGTCGACGAACGCGAGCAGCTCCTCGGCCGAGCCGACGACGCCGAGCGCGTCGAGCCGGCGGCCGTCGAGGTAGCCGTCGTCGACCATGCGGCGCAGCTGGGCGAGCAGCGGCTGCCAGAAGCCGTCGACGTCGAGCAGGGCGGTCGGCTTGGCGTGCAGGCCGAGCATGCCCCAGGTCCAGGCCTCGAACAGCTCCTCCAGCGTGCCGGCGGCGCCGGGCAGCGCGACGAAGACGTCGGCGAGCTCGGCCATCCGCGCCTTGCGCTCGTGCATCGAGGCGACGACCTCGAGCTGCGGCAGGCCGGGGTGGGCCAGCTCGTCGTCGACCAGGTGCTGCGGGATGACGCCGACCACCTCGCCGCCGGCCGCCAGCGCGGCGTCGGCGACGACCCCCATCAGGCCGACGTGCCCGCCGCCGTAGACCACGCCGACGCCCGCGCGGGCCAGGTCGGCGGCGAAGGCCGCGGCGGCGGCGCGGTGGGACTCCGGTCCGGACTGCGAACCGGTGAAGACGGCGACGCGCACGCCCGGCTCAGCCCCCGTAGGCCCGGGTCACCCACTCGGCGATGCAGACCGGCTTGTCGCCGCCCTCGCGCTCGACGGTGACGGTGAAGGTGTTCTGCAGGCCGCCGGCCACCTCCTCGCACTCCTTGAGCACGACCCGCGCGCGGACCTTGGAGCCGACCGGCACCGGCGCCGGGAACCGCACCTTGTTCAGGCCGTAGTTCACCCCCATCTTCGCGTCGGTGACCTTGTACGTGCCCGACGCCAGGGGCACCAGCAGCGAGAGCGTCATGAACCCGTGCGCGATGGGCCCGCCGAAGGGGCTCTCCTTCCTCGCGCGCTCGACGTCGACGTGGATCCACTGGTGGTCCCCGGTGGCGTCGGCGAACTGGTTCACCGCCTCCTGCGTCACCTCGTACCAGTCGCTCGTCCCCAGCTCCTGGCCCACGAGGCCGGGCAGCTCCGCCATGGTCGTCGTCGTGGTCATGCGCCCGATCCTGCCAGCCGCCTCGCGAGTCCTCCTGGCGGGCGACCATCTCCTCCTGCCGGTTCTAGTGCTCTGCCCGCGATGGTGGGCAGAGCACTAGAACCGCGGGGAACACCTAGTGGGCGGGAGCGGGTTCACTGGCGACGTGTTCACCTCCACCGACGGCTGGACGACCTGCGCGCGCGGGCACCGGCACTGGGGCCGCGCCGGCGCCGCCGGGCTGTTCCTGCACCGGGAGGGGGCCGACGGCCGGGAGGTCCTGCTCCAGCACCGGGCCACCTGGTCGCACCACGGCGACACGTGGGGGACCCCGGGCGGCGCGCTGCACGCCGGGGAGAGCGCCCACGCCGGTGCGCTGCGCGAGGCGCGCGAGGAGCTCGGTCTGCTCCCGGACGACGTCGTGCTCGGGCCGTCGTCGGTCGACGACCACGGCGGCTGGGCCTACACCACCGTGCTCGCCCGGCCGGCCAGGTCCCTGGAGCCCGCCGATCTCCGGCTGGACGGGGAGAGCAACGGCGTCGCGTGGATCGCGCTTAGCCGGCTGGCCGAGGTGCCGCTGCACCCGGGCCTGGCCGCGTCGCTCCCGCGCCTGGAGGACCTGCTGCACACCGGGTCGTGAGCCGGCGCGCCGGATCGGCGTTTGTCACCCCCAGCGACGGGGGAAGAGCGGGCCGTTCTCCCGCGCCACCCGACCGAAGGAGCCCGGTCCGTGTCCCGCCCTCGTCACCGCGCTCCGGGCCGAGGCAGGGCCCGTGCCTTCCTCCTGATCTCCTTCACCTGCGGCTTCCTCCTGGTCGCCGCGCCCCTCGCGCTGCTGTTCTCCGGCACCCCCGTCCCCGGGCTCGACGGGATCGGCGGCGGTCCCGGCCCCGAGGAGGACGGCGGGGCGCGGGGCGGCGAGAGCACCGGTGGGGGCGCCGGCGGCACGTCGGTCCCGGGCGAGGTGCCCGGGATGGTCACCGAGTCCTCGAGCTCGCCGGTACCGGGGGGCTCGGCCGGCGGGAGCGGGGGCGGCGACGGCTTCGTGGCCGGCGGCGGGACGGGCGCGGGCAGCGGCGGTACCACGGGGACCGCCGGTGACGGGACCTCCGACACCGTGGCCGGCGGCCAGGCGGTCGGCTCCGGGGGGACGACGACGGGTGGGTCCACCGGCGGTTCGACGGGTGGGTCCACCGGCGGCGGGTCGACGGGTGGTTCGACCAGCGGCTCCACGGGCGGCGGCTCCACGGGCGGCGGGTCGACCGGTGGGGGCACCGGCGGCGGTACCGGCGGTGGCGGGACCGGTAGCGGCGGTACCGGCGGTGGCGGGACCGGTAGCGGTTCGGGCGGCGACGGCGGCTGCCTCTGCGACACGGTCGGCGACGTCGTGGACGACGTCGGCGGTGTGGTGGGCGGCGTCGGTGGCCCCGTCGGCGGCGTGACCGAGGGCGCCGGGGATGCCGTAGGCGGCGTGCTCGGCGGCACCGCCACCGACACGACCGGCGCGCTCGGGGGCGCCGTGGGCGGTCTCGTCCCCTGAGGAGCCCCGCTGCACCCCGCACTAGGTTCGGGGCATGACCGCCCGCGACGACGTCTCCGAGATCTTCGACAGCTCCGCGTGGCGGCCCGTCGAGGGCCTCGACTTCGCCGACCTGACCTACCACCGGGCGGTCGACGCCGGCGTCGTCCGGATCGCCTTCGACCGGCCCGACGTCCGCAACGCCTTCCGGCCGCAGACGGTCGACGAGCTGATCACCGCGCTGGACCACGCGCGGCTGTCCACCGACGTCGGGTGCGTGATCCTCACGGGCAACGGGCCCAGCACCCGCGACGGCGGCTGGGCCTTCTGCTCCGGCGGCGACCAGCGGGTGCGCGGCAGGTACGGCTACGAGCACTCGTCCGGCTCCAGCGGCCGGCTGCACGTGCTCGAGGCGCAGCGGCTGATCCGGTTCATGCCGAAGGTGGTCATCTGCGTCGTCCCGGGCTGGGCGGCCGGCGGCGGGCACAGCCTGCACGTGGTCAGCGACCTGACGCTGGCCAGCGCCGAGCACGCGCGGTTCAAGCAGACCGACGCCGACGTCGGCAGCTTCGACGGCGGCTTCGGCTCGGCCTACCTCGCCCGGCAGGTGGGGCAGAAGTTCGCCCGCGAGATCTTCTTCCTCGGCGACGAGTACACCGCCGAGGACGCGCACCGCATGGGCATGGTCAACCGGGTCGTGCCGCACGCCGAGCTCGAGCGCACCGCGCTGGACTGGGGCCGGCGGATCGTCGCCAAGAGCCCCACCGCCCAGCGGATGCTCAAGTACTCCTTCAACCTGATCGACGACGGGCTGGTCGGCCAGCAGCTCTTCGCCGGCGAGACGACCCGGCTGGCCTACATGGCCGAGGAGGCGGTGGAGGGCCGGGACGCGTTCCTGGAGAAGCGCGACCCCGACTTCAGCCGGTTCCCCTGGCACGTGTGAGGGAGCCTTTTCGGGCTAAGTCCCCGACGACGAGGAGGTCTGCTGTGATCGTCGAAGTGGTGGGCGGCACCGAGGAGCGGCCCCAGGTGAAGGTGGTCGACGTCGACGACCTCGCCACGCTGCACCTGGCGCTGGGCGCGGTCACCGACGAGGAGGCCGACGAGGCCCTGCGCGAGGCCGGTCTCGGCCGGCTGGAGGGTAGTGACGTCGGTCACATCGACGTCGGTGCGCTCCGGGCTGCCGCCGAGGCGCAGGGCGGGGGCGGGGACTGGTCCGAGCGCTGGGAGGGGATGCTCTCCACCGCCCGCGACAAGGGCCGGCTCAGCGCCGACGGGGGCAGCCTCCAGGTGCACGTCGAGAGCGCGGCGAGCGGCTGAACGCCCTCGGACGCTCCGGTTCCGGTTCCGCCCGGACGGGCGACGCGGACAACCGGACGTTGTGGTCACTACACCCTAAGGGCCAGGATGGCCAGGTGCGTATTGGACGCTGTCACGGAAACAGACCGTGAGCGGCACCCCGGGACGTCCCCTGAGCGCGGAACTGTCCGAGCAACTGGTGGCGGTGGCCGTCGACATCCTGGCCGAGGAGGGCTGGGGACGGCTCAACAGCGACCGCATCGCGGCCCGCGCTCGTGCGGGGAAGGCGGGCATCTACCGCCGTTGGCCGACCATGGCCGCCCTCGCCCGGCACGCCGTCGGTCGCTTCACCCTGGTCGACCTCCCCGAGGACGCCGGATCGGTCCGCGGCGACCTCGCCGCCCTGGTCACCCGCTGGTCGTCGCCGCTGAGCCGGGAGGAGCGCGCCGCCGCCAGCCTGGTCGGCGCCGCCCGGCACGACGAGGACCTGCGCGCCGGGCTGGACGCCGCGCTGGTGCGCCCGCTGGCCGCCGCGGTCGACGAGCTCGGCGCCCGGGCTTCGGCCCGCGGCGAGCCGATCGACGACCGGCGGCTGGCCCTGCTCGGGTCGGTGCTCGAGGCCTTCTGGTGGCAGCGCTACACCGCGGCGGGCGACGGGGCGATGACCCCCGACGACGTCGACCGCATCATCGACGACGTCCTGCTGCCGATCGCGACGCCGTCGGCCGAGACCGCGACCGTCTGACCCGGCTCAGCCGGCCCGGCGCACGTCGCCCGGCCAACCGGTGACCGTGGCGGGCGCCGCGGCGACCGCGTGCACCGGGGCCGGCCCCTGCTCGAGCTGCCCGAGGAGGCGCTCGGTCAGCGCCTCGATCTCGGCGGCCGCCTGCGCGGCCGCCGTGGCGTCGGCGAGCGCCGGGCGCTGGCTGAGCAGCAGCACGCGGGCCACGGACAGCCAGGTGGCCGCGGTGATCGCCGCGGCCGTGGCGGGGTCGCCGGGCACCGGGACGGCGTCGGCCCCCGGGTCGGCCGACCACGCCTCGGCCAGCGCCGCGGTGAGCCGGCGCTCGGCGTCGTGCACGAGCTGCAGCTCGCGGGTGCGCAGCGCGGGGGAGGCCTCGATCGTCGCGACGTAGCCGCGGCGCTCGTCGCTGCCGTGGGCGCCGGCCAGCGCCGCCACCACCTGCACCAGGTACTCGCGCAGGGCGCGCAGCGGCGGCACGCCGGGGGCGCGGTCGCGGACCGCGGCGGCGGCGCCCTCGACCCACGGCGTCCGCCCGTCGAAGAACAGGTCTTCCTTGGTCGCGAAGTGGTTGAAGACGGTCTGGACGGCGACGTCGGCCTCGGCGGCGATGTCGGCGATGGTCACGGCCTCGAACCCGCGCGCCGCGAACAGCCGGTGCGCGGCGGTGCGGATCTCGGCGCGGGTCCGTGCCTTCTTGCGTGCACGACGGTCCTGGAGCTCACCCACGGTGCACACTTTAGCCACGCAAAGTATCGGTCGCCGGTTCCCGAGGGGAACTGGCGCGTCTCAGTTCTCCGTGCGCGGCGCGGCCCAGTCCTCCGCGACGGCGCGCGCCCACGCCTCGACCAGCACGGACAGGTCGACGACGTCGAGATCGGCCGCGACGTCGGCGACCGTCGTCCGCCACACCGCCGGTGGGCTGTCGGGAAGGTCACCCGCGGCGAACCGCTCGGCCAGCCGCGCGGCGGCCGGCCGCTGCCCCGGCCCGGCGTGCTGGGCGGCGTAGGCGTCGTCGCCGAGCTCCACCGCCGCCGCGGCCGCCGGGTCGGCGGCGTCCTCGCGCAGCCCGCCCAGCGTCTCGTCGAACAGGCGCGCGCAGGCCGCAGCCGGGCCCTCACCGGCGAGCGGCGCCAGGACCGACCCGCAACCGGGGCAGACGACTACCGGCGGGGATGCAGCGGTCACCCGGCCGATCGTGCCTCATCCCGGCCCGGTCAGGATGGCGGGGTGAGGACGACTGCCGCGGTGCTGCGGGCGCCGGAGACCGAGTACGAGCTGGTGGATCTGGAGGTCGCGGACCCCGGCCCGGGCGAGGTGCTGGTCGAGATGGCCTTCGCCGGGCTCTGCCACTCCGACGAGCACCTGCGGCACAGCAACCCCGGCGGGCGGTACCCGATCGTCGGCGGGCACGAGGGCTCCGGCGTCGTCCTGGCCGTGGGCGACGGCGTGACCGGCGTGCAGCCGGGCGACCACGTCGTCACCAGCTTCCTGCCCGCCTGCGGGCACTGCCGGTACTGCGCGGCCGGGCGGTCCAACCTCTGCGACAAGGGCGCGACGATCGCGACCGGGCAGCTGCCCAGCGGCCGGTGGCCGTTCACCCTCGACGGCGAGCCGCTCGGCGGCTTCTGCATGGTCGGCGCGTTCGCCCGGCACACGCTGCTGAGCGAGTTCTCCTGCGTGCGCCTCGAGCCGCACGTGCCGCTGGACACCGCGGCGCTGCTCGCGTGCAGCGTGCCCACCGGCTGGGGGTCGGCGGTGTACTCCGGCGGGGTGCGGCCGGGCGACACCGTCGTCGTGATCGGGCTCGGCGGGGTGGGCGTCAACGCCGTGCAGGGCGCCCGGCACGCGGGCGCGGCGCGGATCGTCGGTGTCGACCCGGTGGGGATGAAGCGCGAGCTCGCCGCCTCGCTGGGCGCCACGCACACCACGGCCGACGCCGGCGAGGCCGCCCGGCTCGCCCGCGACCTGTCCCGCGGCACCGGCGCCGACGTCGTCGTCGTGACCGTCGGCAAGATGGGGCCCGAGGTGATGGCCGCGGCGACCGCCTGCCTGGGCAAGGGCGGCACGCTGGTGCTCACCGCGCTCGGCGACCGCCCGCACGACGGCGACGTCCAGCTGCGCGGCCAGGTGACCACGGTGTTCGAGCACCGCGTGCAGGGGTCGCTGTTCGGCTCGTGCAACCCGTTCCGCGACATCCCGATGCTGCAGCGGCTGCACGAGGAGGGCCGGCTCGAGCTCGACCGGCTGATCACCGCCCGTTACCCGCTGGAGGAGCTGAACGAGGGCTACCGGGCGCAGGCGGCGGGGGAGACCGTCCGCGGCCTGCTCGTCCACGCGTGACGGGTGCCGTTTCGGGCTACAGCCCCCCGGTGACCCAGGCCATCGCCGTCCTCGATGTCGACGGCACCCTCGTCGACACCAACTACCAGCACGCGCTCGCCTGGTACCGGGCGTTCCGCTCGCTGGGCGAGACCTTCCCGATCTGGCGGATCCACCGGCTGATCGGCATGGGCGGTGACCAGCTGGTCGCGGCGATCGGCGGCGACGAGGTGGAGGAGCGGATCGGCGACGAGGCCCGCGAGCGCTGGGTCGAGGAGGCCGACACGCTCATGGAGGAGATCGCCGTCCTGCCCGGGGCCCGTGACCTGCTCGTGGCGCTGCGGGAGCGCGGCCACCGGGTCGTGCTGGCCAGCTCGGGCAAGCCGCACCACGTCGAGCGCTACCTCGACCTGCTCGACGCCCGCGACCTCGCCGAGGACTGGACCACCAGCGAGGACGTCGAGGAGACCAAGCCTGCGCCGGACCTGCTGCAGACCGCGCTGCGCAAGCTCGGCGAGCCCGAGGACGCCGACAGCGTGCTGGTCGGCGACTCGGTGTGGGACGTCGAGGCCGCGAAGAACGCCGGGATGCCGGCGCTGGTCGTGCGCTCCGGCGGGTTTGGCGACGAGGAGCTGCGGGAGGCCGGCGCGGTGGCCATCTTCGACACCCCCGCCGACCTCGTGGCCGCCCTCGACGACACCCCCCTCGCGTAAGACCCCTCCGCTTTCGGCGCCGAAAGCGGGGGAGGAGCCGCCCCGGACCGCATACTGACGCGCGGCCGCGAGGGCGGCGTCGGCATCGCGGGGGTGGCGTGGAGATCGGAACCGGCTCGACCGTCGGCGGCTACCGCATCGAGCGCACCCTCGGGCAGGGCGGCATGGGGGCGGTGTACCTGGCCCGACACCCGACGCTGCCGCGCCAGGTCGCGCTCAAGGTGCTGCACCCGGCGTTCAGCTCGCACCCCGAGTTCCGCGAGCGGTTCGAGCGGGAGGCCGACCTGCTCTGCGCGCTGGAGCACCCGAACGTCGTCGACGTCCTCGACCGAGGGCAGGACGGCGACCTGCTCTACATCGTCATGCGCTACGTGGCCGGCCCCGACCTGCACACCGCGCTGCACCAGCGCGGTCCCTTCCCGCCGGCGCAGGCGGTCGAGGTCGTCGCGGCGGTGGGCCGGGCGCTGGACCACGCGCACGCCCGCGGCCTGCTGCACCGCGACGTCAAGCCCGCCAACATCCTGCTCAAGCCGCTCGGCGACGGCACCGAGGAGGCGGTGCTCACCGACTTCGGCATCGCGAAGGACGTCACCGCGGTCGCGCCGCTGACCCGCGACGGGCAGGTGCCGGCCACGGTCGCCTACGCCTCGCCCGAGCAGATCAACGGCTGGCCGGCCGACGGGCGGGCCGACGTCTACTCGCTCGGCACGGTGCTGTTCGAGCTGCTCACGGGCCGCCGGGCCTTCCCGGCCGAGGACATGACGCCGCTGCTGGCGTCGGTGCTGGTGGGCCCGGTGCCCGACGCCCGCCAGGTGCGCACCGACCTGCCGCCGGCCCTCGCCGAGGTCGTCGCGCGGGCGCTCGCCAAGGACCCCGGCGAGCGGTTCGCCACCTGCGCCGAGCTGGTCGCGGCCGCGCGCGCCGCGCTGACGCCGCGGTCGGCGGTGCCGCCGACCACCGTGGGCGCCACCGGGGCGCCCCCGCCGCCCCCACCGCTCCCGACGCCGGTCACCCGCTCGCAGACCGTCCCCGCGCCGGCGCCCGCCCCGCGCCGGCACCGCTGGCCGGTCGCCGTGGCCCTGCTGGCGCTGGTCGCGGTGGCCGCGATCGTCGTCGGCGTCGTCCTCACCGGCGGGAACGGCGGGGACGACGGCGGCGACCCCGGGACGACCGCGCAGGGGCCCACGTCGTCCACCGGCGCGACCGCGCCCCCCGTCGACGGGTTCGCCGTCGGCGACTGCCTGGACGCCGGCCGCCAGGCGACCACCTGCGACGGCGAGCACGCCGCCGAGGTCTACAGCACGACCGACTGCACCGCCGACGCCCTGCTGGCCTACCTCGGCGGCGAGCCCGGCCGCGACGTCCTGCGCACGAACCTGCAGACGGCGCAGGTGGGCGCGGCGTGCACCGTCGGCCTCCCCGGCGCCACGCTGGACGGCCCGAACCAGCGCGTCCTCGACGACCGGGACGGCGATGTCTGGCGGCGCTGCCTGGACGGCGCCACCGAGCTGCCGTGCTCGGAGCGGCACACCGCCGAGGTGGTCTTCGAGCAGGCGCAGAGCACCGACCCGCTGGCCTGCACGAGCCGCGCCGACGACTACCTCGGCGCCCCGTTCTCCCGGCACGACGACGTGCTGCGGGTCCGGGAGGCGGGCACCACCTGCCTGATCGAGGTGCGCGGGGCCGACGAGCTCACCGCGTCGCTGCGGGACCTCCGGTCGAACGCGCTGCCGTTGGACTAGTTCAGGGTCGCGTCGGTGATCACGCCGATCACCGAGCCGCCGCAGTCCTCGGCGGCGTCGTCCAGGTACAGCCGGATCACCAGGGCGTTGACGCCCTCGACGTCGACGGTGAAGTCCTGCACCTCGTTGAACGGCACGCTGCGGATGTCGATCTGCTCGTTGTTGCCGACGACCTCGACGGCCAGCTCCTGGTCGGAGTTGCGGCTGTCGTTGGCCTGCGCGGCCGAGAACGTCAGCTCGCTGAAGTTGTTGGCCAGCCGCAGCTCGAGCTGCTGCACGTAGGAGGGGTCGCCGCCGCAGTACTGCACGGTGGCGCCGATCCCCTGGACGTCGTTCTGGTCGGCCACGTCGTAGCGCCGCTCCTCGAAGTCGGTGACCGCGAAGAAGTCGGCGAGGGTCAGCCGGCGGCCCTCGTCCTCCTCGTCGAGCACGCCGTCGTCGCTGGCGGACGTCGAGCTCGCCGACGTCGTCGCCTCCTCGCTCTCCGAGGTCTCGGCCGGGCTCGAGCTGGTCGTGGACGCGCTGGTGGTCTCCTCGGCGTCCGAGCTGTTCTCGGCGAAGCTGGTGCACCCCGCCGTCCCCAGCAGCAGCCCTGCCGTCACCAGCGACGTCCCCCACGCACGAACCGTCCGACCCACGTCTGCCGCCCCCGTCCCTCCGCGGGCCCCAGCGGCCCCGCGCGAGAGTAGAGACCGTGGCCCTCGTGGACCGAGGGTCGACGCGCGGACGTCACCCCGATTCGTGACGTCAGCCGATCTCCACCCAGCCGGCGGCGTACTCGGGGACGGTGACCATCGGCGGCCGCTCGTCGACGACGACGGCGGAGCTGCGCGGCACGAACCGCTCGCCGTCGTGGCGGAACTGGGTGAGCAGGCCACCGGCCGGCTCGATCTCGGCCCGGGCCAGCACCGTCGACACGATCTGCCCGGCCATGCCGCCGAGCGACTCCTGGCTCTGCGAGGTGTGCCGGCGGACGCCGAGGTCGACCTGGGCCAGCGCCGAGAGCCCGTGGCGCGCCAGCAGGTCGACCAGCAGGCCCACCTCGACGCCGTAGCCGGACACGAACGGCACCTGCTCCAGGGCCGAGCGGCGGCCGGCGTACTCGCCGCCGAGCGGCTGCACGAACCCGGCCAGCTCCGGCCACAGCGCGTTGAGCAGCGGCCGCGCCGTCAGCTCGGTCACCCGGCCGCCGCCGGCCGGCTGCTCGAGCCCGGCGATCTCCAGCGGCCGGGTGTAGCAGCCCTTGACGTAGACGACCGAGGGGTCGGTGAGCAGCGGCGCGAGCAGGCCCGGCACGTAGTGCCGCACGTCGCCCTTCAGGTCGGCGTCGAGGAAGACGACGAGGTCGCCGCTGGTCGCGGCCAGCGCCTTCCACAGCGCCTCGCCCTTGCCCGGCCGGGTGCCGTGGGCGGGCAGGACGTCGGCGGTGGTGACGACGTCGGCGCCGGCGGCCCGGGCGACCGCGGCGGTCGCGTCGGTGGAGTCGGAGTCGACGACGAGCAGCTCGTCGACCAGGGGCGTGCGGCGGACCCAGAGGTCGCGCAGCTCGGCGACCAGGCCGCCCACCGTCGCGGCCTCGTTGCGGGCCGGCAGGACGACGCTGACGCGCGAGCCGCTGCGCCGCTTGGCCCGCAGCAGCGCGGGGGGATCGATCTCGTCGAGGGAGGCGGCGGACGACGTGCGGTGCTCGAACCAGGCGCGGGCGTCGGGTCGCATCGGCCCACTCTCCGGGAGCGCGCGGTTCCGCCGCCAGGCGGCGCGACTCTGTTCACACGAACGTCACCGCGCCGGCACCGAGCGGCCGCTCGGCGCGAGACGTGCACAGAGGTGGCCATCAGCGGCTGACGGCCACCGGAGCGCAGATCTCGCGCAGAGGCGGAACCTCAGACCCGGGCGGCCTCGCGCAGCCCGGCGGGGCTGTCCGGGCCCACGACGGCGCCCGCGCCGGTCGGCTCGGGGTGGCCGAGGTCGGTGAGCCAGCCGCGCAGCACGCGGTGCAGCTGCTCGGCGCCGACGATCTCGCCGGGCGGGGCGAACGTGCGCGGGTGCAGCAGGAACCCGGTCTGCTGCGGTCCGCCGAGCCCACCGTGCGAGCCGACGTGCGGCTCGAACGGGGACGCCTCGTCGGTCTCGGGGTCGTACCGGCTGTTGACGAGCACGTCGGGGCAGTGCGGGAAGGACGACGTCCGCGAGACCAGCTCGGCCGCGTACGGGCCGTAGGGCGCCAGCGGGTCCTCGCCGATCACCTCGCCGGTGGCGATGCGGTGCACGCCCTCCCGGCCGAGCACCACCGGGCCGTGCTCCTCGGACTGCACCAGCAGGAACCCGACGCCGTCGTGGTCGACCAGCCCGGGCAGCAGCTCCGGCCAGTGCCGCTCGATCTCCTCCAGCGGCACCCGGCCCGGGATGTCGGGGAAGGACACCATCGCCACGTGCCCGGAGACGACGCAGACCACCCCGGGCGCCACGCGGGGCACCTTCTCCTCGCCCGACGGCGCGTGCTCGCCGTGCCCGTCGCCGTCCAGGCCGGCGACGCGCTCGCGCAGCCGCCGGGCGACCGGCCCGCCGGCCCCCGCCAGGGCGGACACCGCCTGCCAGCCCTCGATCGGACGGCGGCTCGTGGTGGGCCCGGGCATCGCCTTCTGGTCCACCCGGCCGCCGCCGCACAGCCGGCCGACGTGCTGCTCGATCGTCTCGCCGAACCGGTCGGCGAACGCCTCGCCCTGGGTCAGGCCGTGGTCGGAGAGGCACACCAGGTGGTAGTCGCGCGGGGCCAGCTGGGTGGCCCGGTGCAGCCGGCCGATCTGCTGGTCGATGCTGCGCAGCACCTCGAGGGCGTCGAAGCGCTCGACGCCGGTGTGGTGGCCCACCTCGTCGTAGCCGAGGAAGTCGACGAACGCGACCGGCCGGCCGGCCAGCATGTCCTCGATCAGCGCCGAGACGACGATGTCGCGGGTGATCACCGTCGTCGCCGGGCGGGCCAGCGGGTAGATGCCGCCGCGGGACACCCGGGGGCGGACGTCGTCGCGCCGCTCCCGCGCCGCGGCCCGCAGCTCGCGCCCCACCTCGACCAGCGAGACGGCCAGGGTGCGGACGGCGTTCACCGGGTTGGCGAAGTAGGCGTAGTAGCCGGCGCCGTACCGGTCGCGGCGGCGCTCGCGGCGCGACGACCGCGGCACGACGTGCGACAGCGAGCTCATGGTCAGCGAGACGTGGTCGGCGTCGCCGGTGAACAGCGTGCCGTGCGCGGCACCGCCGCCGGCGAGCAGGCCGCGGCCGTCGGAGTGCCGGCGCTCGACCTCCGCGGCGTCGACCGGGTGCGAGGCGGCGACGACGTGGTCCCGGTCCTTCTCGTACCAGCGGAAGCCCAGGATGTCGTGGTTGGAGCCGTGCAGGATCGCGCAGACGCTGGCCACCGTCTGCGAGCTCCAGTCGGTGTGCCACGACTGCAGCACGTGGCTGCCCGACCGCAGCCACGACGCCAGGTTCGGCATCAGCCCGTCGCGGACGGCGCGGCGCACCGTCTCGTAGCCCAGCCCGTCGATCTGCAGCAGGAGGACGCCGGGCGGGGCCGGCTCGGCGCCGGCCGCCCGCGCGGCGCGGCGGCGGGCGCGGCGGAAGAAGAGCTCGTCCTCGTCGATGGCCAGCGCGCTGCTGATGACGCCGGCGACGGCGGCCATGGCCAGCGTCAGCCACACCGCCGTGGACAGCCGCGCGATGACGACGCCGGGGATGGCGAAGGAGAGCGCCAGCACCCCGGCGCCCAGCAGCAGGAAGCCGCCCAGGCCGAGGGTGAAGAAGGCGACCGGCAGCGCGACCCGCAGCACCAGCGGCCAGACGACGGCGGTGAGCACGCCGAGGACCAGCGCGAGCACCGGCGGCTGCCACCACGACGGCATCGAGAAGTTGCTCATGCCGGCGTCCAGCGCGATCAGGGCGCCGGTGGCGGCGGCCCAGACGAGCAGGACGCGGGCGAGCGTGCGGCCGGTCTGCAGCAGCCGGCCGGGAGAGGCGGGGCGGCTCACGGTGCCGGCGCCTCGTCGGGGCAGGGCTGCTCGGCCGCCGCCCGCTGCGCCTCCTCGCGGCGGTGCCGCCGGCGGCCGGCCAGCAGGTTGATCAGCCCGCTGACCAGCAGGATGAGCAGGGCGGCGATCAGCGTGGCGATGAGCGGGTTGTCGAACAGCCCGCCGGAGGCGACGCCGAGCAGCGCGTACGCCACGGCCCACAGGAACGCGGCGAGCAGCGCCGCGGGCAGCAGCCGGCGCCACGGGTAGGCCAGCGCGCCGGCGGCGAGCAGCACCGGGATGCGGCCCGCGGGCAGCAGCCGGCCGACGACGATGATCTGCCAGCCGTGGGCGCGGAACTGGCCGCGCACCTCCTCGATCCGCTCGGGGTGCTGGCCGCGGGCGACCCAGCGCACGGCCGCCGGCCCGCCGGAGCGGCAGAGCGCGAAGGTGACCAGGTCGCCGGCGAGCGCGCCCAGGGTGGCCAGCAGCAGCACCAGCGGCAGCGAGAGGTGGCCGCTGCTGGTGGCCACCGCCGCGGCCGCGCCGACGACCGCGCCGGTGGGCACGACCGGCACGATCGAGCCCAGCAGCACGCCGCCGAACAGCACCGGGTAGCCCAGGGAGGAGGCGTCGGTCCAGCTCGACGCGAGCGCGCTCATGCCGCCGCCAGCCCGAGCGGGGCGCGCCGACCCGGTTCCACGTGGAGCACCGTCGTGGCCAGCTCGCGCAGCGCCACCTGGGCGGCGAAGGTGCGCGGCGGCTCGACCAGCACGCGGCGCATGCGGCGGCGCAGCCGGGGCAGCAGGTGGCTGCCGCCGAAGGCGAGGGTGCCCCAGTGCACCGGGACGGCGATCCGCGGCCGCAGCCGGGCGACCGCCTCGGCCGCGCGGTGCGGGTCGAGGTGGCCGTGGCCGAGGTTGGGCCCCCAGCCCCACACCGGCAGCAGCGCGACGTCGATGCCCAGGTCGCCGAGGAAGCTCATGGAGTCGAACAGGTCGGTGTCGCCGCTGGCGTAGACCGTCGTCCCGTCGCCGCTGATCAGGTGCCCCATGGCGCGGGTCTGCGGACCGTGCTCGAGCCGCGGCCCCCAGCGGTGGCCGCTGTGCCGGGCGTGCACGCCGGTGACCTTCAGGTCGCCGTCCCGGAGCGTCTCGCCGGGCGCGAGCTCCTCGACGTGCGCGAAGCCCTTGCCCCGCAGCCAGGCGCCGGCGCCGCGGGGGACGACGATGCGCACGTCGCCGAGCAGCCGCAGCGACGGCAGGTGCAGGTGGTCGCCGTGCAGGTGGGACAGCAGCACGAGGTCGACGCCGGCCCAGGCCGACTCGTCGGGCAGCGGCACGACGCGGCGCAGCGGCCCGATGCTGGGCGTGAGCAGGGGATCGGTGAGCACGGTGCGCCCGGCCAGCTCGACGCGGACGGTCGAGTGGCCGAGGAAGTGCAGCCCCGGGTGGCTCACCCGGCCAGTATCCAGCGGCGCACCGACAGGCCGGATCAGGTTTTCCCCCCATCGCGACCCTGATCCCCTCCGCTTTCGGTGCCGGAAGCGGTACCGCTTTCGGCACCGAAAGCGGAGGTCGAGGTCACCGGACGGCGGCGGGGGAGGTCAGCCGGGCGGCGACCTCGGCCGCGGTGAGGTCGGCGGGCGCGATCCGCCCCGTCACGAGATCGGCGCCGGCGGCGAGGACGGCGTCGCGCAGCTCCGGCGTGTCGACGCCGTCGGCCACCGTCTGCAGCCCGAACGCCTCCGCGGTGCGGACGATCGCGGCGAAGACCTGCAGCGCCCGCTCCCGGTCGTCGCGGCCGGCGAGCTGGGCGACGTCCACCCGGACCGCGTCCAGGCCCACGCGGGCGAGCAGCGCGAACAGGCTGTGCCCCATGCCGTAGTCGGCGATGCAGAGCCGCACGCCCAGGTCCCGCACCGTCTCCAGCCCGGGCAGCAGGTCGGCCTGCCCGGTCAGCAGGGTCTCCTCGGTGACCATGAGCACCAGCCGCGAGGCGGCCAGGCCGGAGACCCGCAGCGCCTCGGTCACGGCGACGACGAGGCCGGGGCCGGACACCTGGCCGGTGGGCAGGGAGAGCACCAGGTCGACGCCGTCGAGCGCGGCGACGGCGGCGCAGGCCCGGTTGAGCCCCTCGAGCTGCATGAGCGTGACCAGCCCCTCGCGCTCGGCGGCCGCCCACAGGTCCTGGCTCGGCACCCGGCCGTGGGTGGGGTGCACCCAGACCGGCCCGGCGTGCACCTGGGCGATCCGCCCGTCGGCGGTGGTGCTGCCGGCGAACCGCAGCTCGATCTCGTCGGCCTCGATCGCCGCGGCCAGGTCGAGGGTGCCGCGGTGGGCGTCCCGGCCGGCCACCCGCACGCAGCCCTTGCCGGCCTGCTTGGCCGCGCGCAGCGCCTCGTCGGCGGTGCGGAACGCGACCTGCCCGCCGGCGGAGCCGAGCTCGGCCACGCCGACGCTGGCGCCGACGGCGAACGAGCGCTCGCCGGTGCGGTGCGGCAGGGAGAGCGCGTCGACGACCCGCTGGGCGACGTCGGTCGCCTCCTCGAGCGTGCCCTCGACGACGACGGCGAACTCGTCGCCGCCGAGCCGGGCCACCAGGTCGCCCTCGCGGACGGCGGTGTGCAGCCGCCGCGCGGTCTCGACCAGCAGCTGGTCGCCGGCCTCGTGCCCGGCCAGGTCGTTGACCGCCTTGAACCCGTCGAGGTCGAGCACCAGCAGGGCGCGCGGGCCGCCGGCCGGCTCGGCCATCTCCTGGAACAGCTGCGCCCGGTTGGGCAGCCCGGTGAGGTGGTCGGTGAAGGCCATCCGCTCGAGCTCGCGCTCGCGGGCGCGCCGGCTGGTGACGTCGCGCAGGTACAGCACCCGCCGGCCCGGCGTCGGCTCGAGCTCGGCGTGGTCGACCTCCAGCTCCCGGCGCCGGTCGCGGGAGACGCTGACGTGCAGGCCGCGGGTGGTGGTGTCGGCCAGGGCGTCCGCGGCGGTCGCCGGGTCGTCGAACAGCGCGGGCAGCACGTGCGGCTCGGCGTCGTCCGGGCCGATCCCGAGCAGCGTGCGGGCCAGGGGGGAGGCGAACAGCAGCCGCAGGTCGGCGTCCACGATGACCACGCCGTCGGAGGTGGCCTCGACGAGCTCGGCGAGCCGCTCCTCGCTGCGCAGGAGGTCCTCGCTGAGGCGCGTCTCCTCGCGCACGCGCAGCACCAGCCGGCAGACGAGCAGGCCGAACACGGCCGCGAGCCCGAGCTGCGCCTCCGCGCGCAGCGGCTCGCCCCCGGCGACCCCGACGACCAGGGACACCGGCAGGCTGCCGATCGCGGTCAGCAGCAGCCCCAGCCCCACGGGGCTGACGCGGGCGGCGGACTCCCGTGCGCTGGCCTCGCCGTAGCGGTCGGGAGCCCGGTGCGCGGCCAGGGTCGTGGCCAGCAGGGCGGAGGCGACGGCGAGGTCGGCGCACGCGGTCCAGGCCGGCGCGGGGGAGACGATCGCCGCGGCCTCGAACAGGGCGGCGGCCGCCTGCAAGGCGACGGTGAACGCCATCGCGGTGACCGAGCGGCGCAGCGCGGCGGTGGAGACGGTGCACAGCGCCGAACCGACGCCGATCATCACCGCGGCGTAGCCGCCGTAGGCGAGCACGAGCGAGCCGACCTCGTCGGGAGCGCCGCCGGCCGACGCCGGCTCGCGCAGCATCTCGGTGACGGCGAACAGCGCGGCGGTGGCCATCGCGCCGTCGACGGCGAGCGTCGTCCAGCGGGTGCGGCTGACCCGGCGGACGAGCATCGCGCTGGTCACCAGCGGCGCGGTCGCGCCGAGGAACACCAGGACGTCGTCGACGCCGAACCCGTCGAACTCCGGCCCGGGGAAGGAACCGGCCAGGAACTGGGCGACCGAGAAGCAGGCGCACGCCACCCCGATGAGCTGCCACGGCCGGGCCGCCGCGCCGACCAGCGTGCGGGTGCGGCGGAGGACCGACCAGGCCGAGACGCCGGCGACGGTGCCGAGCACGAGCTCGTCCCACTGCATGCCGGTGCCGTCGGGGGCGCTGGACGGCACCGCGACGGCGAGGCCCAGCAGGGCGAACGGCAGCAGCCACCGCAGGACGCGCGGGATCTCCCCGCGGACGCCCGCCACGGACCTGCCGGTGCTCACCCACAGGTCAACGGAGGCGGGCGGCCGCTGCTTCAGCGCTGCCGGCCGGGATCCCCCTGAAGGGGGTTGTGAACCGGACGGTGTGGGTCAGACGTGCGTGAGCGGCGCCCGCTGCCGGGGGACCACGGCGGGCACGGAACGCGCGGCGTCGACGTGCGCCAGGACGCGGCCGATGACCGGGGCCACGACCACGGCGCACACCGTCCAGGCCAGGACGACGAGCAGCCAGGTCATGCGGGGCAAGTGCCCTGGTGGGTGCGGGTCGAAACCACCCGGGCCTCGGAGAATCCACCCGCGGCGGGCGGTCGGGTGCTCGAGTCGCGCGGACCGCGGACCGCCCGCACCCTGGGCCCCATGATCCTCGGGGACGAGCGGCCGGGACCCTCCCGCCCACACCCTGCCGGCGGTCCGGACCCGGCCACCGACCTGCGCACGATGGCGCTGCACCTGGAGACGGCGGCGGCACTGGACCTCAAGGCCGCGCGCGCCACCGACCCGGCGCAGATCGCCACCCTGCGCCGCCGCGCCGAGCAGCGCCGCCGCCAGGCCGCGCGGATCCGCGCCCGCCTCGCCGCGGGCGGCGGGGCCGTCCCGGAGCCGGTGACCGCGCCGTAGACCGGCGCCGCCCGGATCCCGGGAACGACGTCGCCGTGCACGACCGCACGTGGCGAGTGACCTGCGCCGCCGCTGCACCTGGTGCGGCGCCCCGCCGGGGAGCGCAGCGCGGCTGCCGGCCGTACCTTGGCCCGGATGGCGCGGGGGAGTGGGTGGTGGAGCGAGCCGCCGTGGTGGGCGTGGGCGGTCATGGTCGCCGGGGCGGTGTTCCTCGCCGTCGGCCTGCCCATCGCGCTGAGCCGCGGGCAGGTCGCCGACACCACGCCGCGCCCGGTGCCGCCCGCAGCCGCGGAGACCACGGCCGCGGAGACCACGGCCGCGGGGACCACGGCCGCGGAGACCACCGAGGCCCCCGAGCAGCGGCGGCTGGTCGCGATCGGTGACAGCTGGACCGCCGCCCCCGACGGCGGCACCGGCTGGCCCCAGCTGCTCGGGCAGCGCATCGAGGGCCTCGCCGTCGGCACCGCGTCGGTCGGCGACGGCGGCTACGTGGAGACGGACCCGTCCGTCGGCCGCACCCTGGGTCAGGCGGTCGAGGCGACGGCGCTCGAGGACGCCGACGTCGTCGTGCTGGCCGGCAGCGCCTTCGACGGCTCCGGCATCGCCGACCGGGTGGCCGTCGCGGCGCGGGAGGCGATCGCCGCGGTCGCCGCACGCGCGCCGGACGCCGTCGTGCTCGTCGTCGGCCCCCACTGGCCCGCCGCCGACGTGCCCGCCGGGGTGCGCAACAACCGGGACGTGATCCGCGCGGCGGCCGAGGCCGCCGGTGTCCAGTTCGTCGACCCGCTCGCCGAGGGCTGGTCGGTCGAGACCGGCGACGACGGCCGGCCCACCGACGCCGGCTGGACCACGGTGGCCGACCGGATGCAGCCGCTGGTCGAGGAGGCGCTGGCCTGACGGCCGTCGGCGTGCCGTAATGCCCGGCCGGTGGCAGAGTCACCGGTGTGAAGACCTGGCTCGACGCGTGGCCGGTGTACCGCCAGCTGACCGGCAGCGACCCGCTCGGCCGCGGCAGGGCCGCGCGGAGCAAGGGCACGGAGACGCTGGTGTCCCGCACCGCCACCGCCGACAGGGTGGTGTCGAGCGTCTGCCCCTACTGCGCGGTCGGCTGCGGGCAGCGGGTCTTCGTCAAGGACGAGCAGGTCGTGCAGATCGAGGGCGACCCCGACTCGCCGATCAGCCGCGGCCGGCTGTGCCCCAAGGGCAGCGCGAGCAAGCAGCTGGTCACCAGCCCCACCCGGGTGACGACGGTGAAGTACCGCCGGCCGTACGGCACCGAGTGGGAGGACCTCGACCTCGACACGGCGATGGAGATGATCGCCGACCGCGTCCTGGAGTCGCGCCGCAAGGGCTGGCAGGACGTCAACGACGGCAAGCGCGTCAACCGGACGATGGGGATAGCGAGCCTCGGAGGGGCGACCCTCGACAACGAGGAGAACTACCTCATGAAGAAGCTCTACAGCGCCCTGGGCGCGATCCAGATCGAGAACCAGGCGCGCATATAGCACTCCGCCACGGTGCCCGGTCTGGGTGCCTCGTTCGGCCGTGGTGGCGCGACCAACTTCCTGGAGGACCTGGCGAACTCCGACTGCATCGTCATCGAGGGTTCGAACATGGCCGAGTGCCACCCGGTGGGCTTCCAGTGGGTGAGCGAGGCCAAGGCGCGCGGCGCCAAGGTCGTGCACATCGACCCGCGCTTCACCCGCACCAGCGCGATCGCCGACCTGCACGTGCCGATCCGCATCGGCACCGACATCGCCTTCCTCGGCGGGCTGATCAACCACGTCCTGACGCACGAGAAGTACTTCAAGGAGTACGTGGTCGCCTACACCAACGCCGCGGCGCTGGTGGGCGAGGACTTCGTCGACGCCGAGGACCTCGACGGCCTGTACTCCGGCTTCAACCCCGAGACCCGCACGTACGACGAGGACAGCTGGCAGTACGAGCCGGAGGAGCCGCCGCACTCAGGCTCCGACGACCCGGCCGAGGCCGCCGAGCAGGACCAGACGGAGGACCACCCCGACGTCAAGAAGGCCGACCGCGCGCAGGCGGCCGGCAGCGGCGGGCCGCCCATCCCGGCCAAGCCCAAGCGCGACGAGACGCTGCAGCACCCGCGCACGGTGTTCCAGGTGCTCAAGCGGCACTTCGCCCGCTACACGCCCGAGATGGTGGCCGAGGTCTGCGGCATCGAGCCGGAGGTCTTCGAGCAGGTGGCTACCTGGGTCACCGAGAACAGCAACCGCGACCGGACGACGGCGTGGGTGTACTCGGTGGGCTGGACGCAGCACAGCGTCGGGGCGCAGTACATCCGGACGGCGTCGATCCTGCAGGCGCTGCTGGGCAACATCGGCCGGCCCGGCGGCGGGATCATGGCGCTGCGCGGCCACGCCAGCATCCAGGGCTCCACCGACGTCCCCACGCTGTTCAACCTGCTGCCCGGCTACCTGCCGCAGCCGCACGCCCTGCAGCACCAGACGCTCGACGAGTACTGCGCCGACGCGGCCGGCAAGGCCGGGTTCTGGGGCAACAAGCGGTCGTACATGGTCAGCCTGCTCAAGGCCTGGTGGGGCGAGCACGCGAGCGCCGAGAACGACTACTGCTTCGACCACCTGCCCAAGATCGACGGCGACCACAGCAGCTACCGCACGATCGCCGACATGATCGAGGGCAAGGTCTCGGGCTACTTCCTGGTCGGGGAGAACCCGGTGGTCGGGCACCCGAACAGCCGGATGAACCGGTTCGGGCTGGCCAACCTCGACTGGCTCGTCGTCCGCGACCTGCAGATGATCGAGTCGGCCACCTTCTGGAACGAGGCGCCCGAGATCGAGACCGGCGAGCTGTCGCCGGAGACGATCGGCACCGAGGTCTTCTTCATGCCCGCCGCCACGCACGTGGAGAAGGAGGGCACGTTCACGCAGACCCAGCGGGTGCTGCAGTGGCGGCACAAGGCGGTCGAGCCGCCGGGCGACGCCCGCAGCGACCTGTGGTTCTACTACCACCTGGGCCGGATCCTGCGGGAGCGGCTGGAGGACTCCACCGATCCGCGCGACCGCGCGCTGCAGCAGCTGACCTGGGACTACCCGCTGCACGGGGAGACCCAGGACCCCGACGCCGAGGCGGTGCTGCGGGAGATCAACGGCGTCGGCCCCGACGGCCGGGCGCTCAGCAGCTACATGCAGCTCAAGGACGACGGGTCGACCACCAGCGGCTGCTGGATCTACTGCGGCGTCTACGCAGACGAGGTCAACCAGGCCGCCCGCCGCAAGCCCGGCCGCGACCAGGGGCCGGTCGCCGCCGAGTGGGGCTGGGCGTGGCCGCTCAACCGCCGCATGCTCTACAACCGCGCCTCGGCCGACCCCGACGGGAAGCCGTGGAGCGAGCGCAAGAAGTACGTGTGGTGGGACGACGAGGCCGGGAAGTGGACCGGGCTGGACATCCCCGACTTCGAGGCGGACAAGCGGCCCGACTACGTGCCGCCGGACGGCGCCAAGGCGCAGGCGGCGCTGGCCGGCAACGACCCGTTCGTCATGCAGGGCGACGGCAAGGCGTGGCTGTACGCGCCGGCCGGGCTGGTCGACGGGCCGCTGCCGGCGCACTACGAGCCGGCCGAGTCGGTGGTCGAGAACGCGTTCTACAAGCAGCAGGAGAACCCGACCCTCGAGATGATCGAGGGGCCGTGGAACCGGGCCAACCCGACGCGCAGCGCGGTCTACCCGTTCGCCGTCACCACCTACCGGCTGACCGAGCACCACACGGCCGGCGGCATGAGCCGCACCCTGCCCTACCTGGCCGAGCTGCAGCCGGAGTTCTTCGTCGAGGTCTCGCCCGAGCTCGCCGAGCTGCGCGGCCTGACCAACGGCGAGCTCGCCACGCTGATCAGCGCCCGGACGGCGGTCGAGGCGAAGGTGCTGGTCACCGAGCGGGTGCGGCCCATCCGGCTGCGCGACGGCACCGTCGTGCACCAGATCGGCATGCCCTACCACTGGGCCTACAGCGGCATCTCGACCGGCGACTCGGCCAACGACCTGCTGGGCATCGTGCTCGACCCGAACACGCACATCCAGGAGTCGAAGGTGTCCACCTGCGACATCCGGCCCGGCCCGCGGCCGCGCGGGCGCGACCTGCTCGCGCTGGTCGAGTCCTACCGCGTGCGGGCCGGGGTGCCCTCGGGCCGGGTCGGCGTCAACGGCCGGGCCCCGGTGGAGGCCTCGACCGGTCAGGAGACCACGTGAGTTTCTTCAGCTCGGCCAGCCCGGCGGCGTTCGCCGGCCGCGACCCCGACCACCGGCTGTTCGGGCCGCTGCCCGACGTCCAGGCCGAGGCCGGCTACGACGGCGACCACCCGGCGCGGGTGGGCTTCTTCACCGACACCTCGGTGTGCATCGGCTGCAAGGCCTGCGAGGTGGCGTGCAAGGAGTGGAACACGCTGCCGATGGACGACTCGCACGGCGAGCGCGACGTCATCGGGCTGTCGGGCATGTCCTTCGACAACACCGGGCAGCTGGGCGCCAACACCTGGCGGCACGTGGCCTTCATCGAGCAGAGCCGCACGGTCGACCTGCCGATGCCGACCTTCGGCCGGCCGGGCGACGACCGCAAGGACGCCGAACCGCTGGGCGCGGGCCGCTCGCCGGCCAACGCGCACCACGACAGCCTGGCCACCGCGCAGGCGTCGGTGCTCAACGCCGAGGCGCTCTCCGAGTACGACCCGCAGACCGGGCAGAGCGGCAGCGACAAGCAGATCCGCTGGCTGATGAGCTCCGACGTCTGCAAGCACTGCACGCACGCCGGGTGCCTCGACGTCTGCCCGACCGGGGCGCTGTTCCGCACCGAGTTCGGCACCGTCGTCGTCCAGGGCGACATCTGCAACGGGTGCGGCTACTGCGTGATCGGCTGCCCGTACGGGGTGATCAGCCGGCGCGAGGACGACGGCCGGGTCTTCAAGTGCACGATGTGCTACGACCGGCTGACCGACGGGCTGATGCCGGCCTGCGCGACCGCCTGCCCCACCCAGTCGATCCAGTTCGGCAACCTCGACGAGCTGCAGGCCCGCGCCGACGCCCGGCTGGCCACGCTGCAGGCGCAGGGCGTGGAGACGGCGCGGCTGTACGGCCGCGACGAGGACGACGGCGTGGGCGGCAACGGGGCGTTCTTCCTGCTGCTCGACGAGCCGGAGGTCTACGGGCTGCCGCCGGACCCGGTGGTCACCACCCGCGACCTGCCGGCGATGTGGCGTGCGGCGGCGAAGGGCGCGGCGATGATCGTCGGGGTCGCGGTGTCGGCGTTCGCGACCTCCTGGCGGCGCAGGTGAGCCCGCTGCCCGGGCAGGGCTGGCGGCCGGCGATGGGTCCCGCGCTGCAGAAGCGGCGGCGCAAGGGCGGTGGGCGCGGCCGCGGCGAGGTCGCGATGGTGCCCGAGGCCGAGTTCACCTCGTACTACGGGCGCCCGATCATCAAGGAACCGGCCTGGAAGAGCCCCGAGGTGCCGCTGTACCTCTTCTTCGGCGGCGCGTCGGGGGCGACGTCGGTGCTGGGGGCGCTGGGCGAGTTCACCGGCCGGCCGGCGCTGACCAAGGCGGCGCACCTGTTCGCCGGCGGCGGGGCGCTGGCGTCGGTGGGGCTGCTCGTCGTCGACCTGGGGCGGCCGGAGCGGTTCCTGCACATGCTGCGCGTGTTCAAGCCGACGTCGCCGCTGTCGGTGGGCACGTACATCCTCTCGCCGTTCAGCGCGCTGGCCGTGGCGACGGCGGGGCTGCACGTCCTCGGCCGGTTCCCGGTGCTGCGCCGGCTCGGCGCGGTCGGCTCGGCGGTGTTCGCCGGGCCGCTGGCCACCTACACCGGCGTGCTGCTGGCCAACACCGCCGTCCCCTCGTGGCACGCGGCGGGAGAGCAGCTGCCCTACGTGTTCGGGGCGTCGGGCATGGCCGCCGGCGGCGGGATCACGATGGCGCTCTCGCCGGTGGCCGAGGCGGCGCCGGCGCGCAAGATGGCCGTCGCCGGGGCGGCGATCGAGCTCGCCGTGATGCAGAAGGTCGAGACCGGGCACGGGATCGTCAGCGAGCCGTTCCACGAGGGCAAAGCGGGCCGGTTCCTGCGTGCGGCGAAGGCGTGCACCGCGGCGGGGGCGGCGCTGACCGTGGTGGCCGGGCGCCGGCGGCTGGGCGCCGTGGCGGCCGGGGCGCTGCTCGCGGCCGGCTCGGCGCTCACCCGGTTCGGCGTCTACGAGGCCGGCGTGGCCAGCGCCCGGGACCCGAAGTACACCGTCGTCCCGCAGCGCGAGCGGCTGGCCGCGCGGCAGAACGGGCACGCGCCGACCGTCAGCCGCTGAGCACCGTCACTCCGCCGCGACCTCGATCGTGACGGCCAGGAGCCGGTAGGTGTCCGACGCGCGGGCATCCCGCGTGAGCAGCGGGACCCCGGACGCTCGGGCGGCCAGGCCGACGAGGGCGTCGTACACGGCCCCTCCCGCGATCCCGAGCGGCGCGAGCAGCTGCGGGAGAGCCCTCGCCTCGGCGTCGGGCACGGGCACGGCAGCGGCGAAGTTGGCCGCGATCAACGCGACTGCGTCGTCGGGCACGACCCGCGCATCCCCGGGAAGCCGGGTGAGCACCGAGTAGGTCTCGGCGAGGGAGTGCGTGGTCAGCACCGCCTCCCGCCCGGCTGTCCACCGTCGCACGGACTCGTGCGCGACGTGGCTGCGCACGAGGAAGGGCACGGCCGCGCTCGTGTCGAACGCCAGCCGGCTCACCTGCGGCCGGCGTCGAGCAGGCCGAAGACGTCGTCGTCCGTCACCGGGGTGTCGGACTCAGCGGCGAGCACCCCGTCCGCCCTGCGCAACCGGGCTGTGCGCCCCGCCGGCACCACCTGCAGACCCGACCCGTACCGCGTGACGTCGACCGTCGTGCCGGGCAGCAGCCCCAACGCCTCCCGCAGCGGTTTGGGGACGACGAGCCGTCCCATGCTGTCGATGGTGGCCTTCACTGGCAGAATGCTACCAGTCAGATCCCAGTGCGGTGCCGCGACGGGCGGCGTATCGCGACGGGGGACAGGGGTCCGCCAGCCGGGCCGGCCGATTTCGTCACTTCTCGCCCGGCGACATGCCCCGCAAGATCGTTTCGGACGGTGCCCGATCCCGCACCCTGGCACGGTGACCGCCTCGCCGCCCGACCTGCGACCCGCCGTCCCGTCCCGGGCGGCCGACCGCCCGCGGCCCGGCGGGGCGGACCCGTGGCGCGACCTGGCTCCGGAGATCGTGCGCCAGCGCCTGGTGATCGAGGGCGTGCCGGCCCGCCCGATCGGCGCGCCGCAGATCAGGCGCTACCTGTCGGCGCTCTCGCGCGAGATCGACATGGTGGAGCTGCTGGAGCCGGTCACCCACCGCTCCGACCGGTACGGCTGGGCCGGCTGGATCCACTGGGAGACCTCGGGCGCGCACTTCTACGCCTGGGAGCAGCCGCGGCTGTTCTTCTCGGTCGACGTCTACACGTGCAAGCCCTTCGACGAGGACGCCGCGGTGGCCTTCACCCGCGACTTCCTGCACGCGGGCCCCGTCGTCGCCCGGTCGTTCTGACGTGGCGCCGCGCCTGGTCGTCGCCGACTCCCCCGCCGAGCGGGAGGCCGCCCGCACCGTCGAGGCGTCGGTGTTCCTCGGCGCGTTCGGCAACACCCCCGACGTCATGGCGGAGGAGTACGGACCGTACGAGGAGCGCTCGCGCTTCCTCGTGGTGCTCGACGAGGTCAGCGGGCGGGCGCTCGGCGCCGTCCGGCTGATCGTCCCCGACGCCGCCGGTGAACTGAAGTCGCTCACCGACGCGGCGGGTGCGCCGTGGCACGTGTCGGCGGAGGAGACGCTGCGGACGGCCGGGTTCGCGGCGCAGGAGGTGTGGGACGTCGCGACGCTCGCCGTCGACCCCGACGCCCGCGCCGCCGCCCGGATCGAGACGACGTTCGCGCTCTGCCACGCCCTGTACCGCTACACGCGGGCCAACGGGGTGGAGGGCCTGGTGACGATCCTCGACGACAAGGTGCTCCGCGTGCTGCGCACCATCGGGCTGCCGTGGGCGCCGATGGCCGGGGCGACGTCGCAGTTCTACCTCGGCTCCCCGGCCAGCACGCCGTGCGTCGTCGGCGTCGAGGAGTGCGCCCGCGGGGTGCGCGCCACCCGGCCCGACCTCGCCCCCCGCGTGGTCGACGGCGTCGGCTTCCGCTCGATCGCCGTCGACCAGGCCGACCTGCGCGCCGAGCGCGGCCGCCCGCGGCCCGAGCCGGTCGCCGCGCTGCCGCCGGAGCACCCGGCCGCGGCGCCGCGCACCGGCTGGCGGCCGCCGGCCTACCGCCGCAGCGGGCTGCCCGCCGCCGACGTCGTCCCGTCGGGGAACCGCGACACCTGACCCGGACGGCGTCTCACCCGTCCAGGTGAGGGAGTGCCCGGCCGCCCTTCGCCGGGAGCCCCTCCCGGCCGATGGTCGTGAGGTGGACCATCCCGAGCAGAGGACGCCGCGCGGCCCCGCGTGGCCGCTGCTGCTGTCGATCGCGCTGGCGGTCGCCTTCGCCACCGGCGTCGGCGGTCGCCCCTCCGGTGCGGCCTGGGACCGGGCCTACGACGTCGTCCTCTACAACCTGCCCCACCTCGCCGGCGGGATCGCCTGCTTCCTGGCGTCCCGGCGGGTGCGCCTCGAGCGGGCGGCGTGGGCGGGGCTGGGCGTCGCCCTCTGGGTGGGTGCGGTCGCCAACGCGCTGCGGGTGCTCGCGGCGGGGGTGACGGGCCACGGTCCGTCGTCCCCGGTGGCCGACGTCCTGGCGCTGGCCGGCTACGCGACGATGTACGTCTGCGTGATCGGGCTGATCCGCGCCCGGGTGCCGCGGTTCCACCCCAGCATGTGGCTCGACGGGCTCATCGCCGCCTTCGGCAGCCTGGCCGCCGGCGTCACCTTCCTGCTCGGCCCGTACCTGTACCCCGGGCCGGGGGAGCGGGCCGTCACCGCCTTCGAGCTGGTGGGCCCGACCACCGGGCTGCTCCTGCTGGCCGTGCTGGTCTCGGTCGGGGCGATCCTCGGGATGCGGCTCGACCGCACGATCCTCACCGCGGTCATCGCGCTGTCCTGCCTGTGCGTGTCGGAGTTCGCGCTGTTCGTCGTCCGCTACGAGGGCACGTACGTCGACGGCGGACCGCTCGAGCTGGGCTGGCTGGTCAGCGTCGTGCTCTGCGCCGTGGCCGCCACGATCGCCCGCGACCGGCGCGTGCCGGTGGGTAGTGGGAACGGCTCGCGGATCGGCTGGCGGCTGCTGGCGCTGCCGCTGGCCTGCACCATCGGCAGCCTGGTCGTGCTGGCGTGGGGCTGGGCGCACCCGGTGCCCACGGTCGCCGCGTGGCTGGCCATCGGCTGCGTGCTGGCCGGCATCGTGCGGGTCACCATCACCTTCCGCGAGGTGCGCAGCTTCCACCAGGTGCGCACCGAGGCGCGCACCGACGAGCTCACCGGCCTGCCCAACCGCCGGGCGCTGATCGAGCGCGGCACGCACGTCGTCGCCCGCGCCGGCGTCGACCGGCCGGCCGCCTTCCTGCTGCTCGACCTCGACGGGTTCAAGGAGGTCAACGACAGCCTCGGGCACTCCGCCGGCGACGAGCTGCTGCGCCAGGTGGGCCCGCGGCTGCAGGGCCTGCTGCGCAGCGGCGACTTCCTGGCCCGGCTGGGCGGTGACGAGTTCGCCGTCCTGCTGCCCGGCACCGCCGGGAACGAGGCGGCGGTGCTGGCCGAGCGGCTGCGCGAGCACCTGCTGCGGCCGTTCACCGTCGAGGGCGTGCGGCTGCACGTCGGGGTGAGCATCGGCGTCTCGACCTGCCCCGAGCCGGCGGCCACGGTGGAGGACCTGCTGCGCTGCGGCGACGTCGCGATGTACACGGCGAAGGCGGCGCGCGAGGGCGTGCACGTCTACACGCCCGACCCGGTCACCGGCACCGCCGGTGGCGACCGGCTGCGCACGATGGAGGAGCTGCGGGTCGCGCTGACCGACGACCAGCTGGTCGTCTTCCTGCAGCCGCAGGTGTCGCTGGACGACGGCGGGGTGGTGGGCGCCGAGGCGCTCGTCCGCTGGGAGCACCCGACCCGCGGGCTGCTCTCGCCGGCCGCCCTGCTGCCGGCGGCGGAGCAGGCCGGGCTGCTGGGCCCGCTCACCGACGTCGTGCTGGAGCTGGCGCTGACCGCGGCCGGCCGCTGGTGGGCCGACTGGCAGGTGCCGGTCTCGGTGAACCTGTCGGCGGCCAACGTGACCGACCTGGACCTGCCCTCGAAGATCTCCGCGGCGTTGCGGCGGCACGGGCTGCCGCCGGCGGCGCTGACCCTGGAGCTGGTCGAGGACACCCTCATGGCCGACCCGGAGCGGGGCCAGGCGGTGCTCGCCGACCTGCGCGACCTGGGCGTGCGGACGTCGATCGACGACTACGGCACCGGCTACAGCTCGCTGGCCTACCTGCGGCACCTGCCCGCCGACGAGCTGAAGCTCGACCGCACGCTCACCGCGGACGTCGACCGGGACCCCCGGGCGGCGGCCATCGTCGAGCACACCGTCGCGCTGGCCCACCAGCTCGGGCTGTCGCTGGTGGCCGAGGGCGTGGAGGACGCCGGTCACCGCGCCGTCCTCGCCCAGCTGGGGTGCGACGTGGCGCAGGGCTACGCGATCGCGCGCCCGATGCCGGTGGGGGACTTCCTGCGCTGGCTGGCGATCTCGGCCGCGCCCGCGCAGGTGCCCGCCGTCCGCTGACCCTGCGGGCGGCGCCGTCCGCCCTTGTCCCCTGCTCGGCTCAAGTGGCGGTCGCTTCCTGCCGAAGAAGCAGTCGAATCGGTTCCGGATCAAGATCGACCGGGAGCGACGACCTCGCCGACGGTCGGACGTGCCGACCACGACACTGGAGACATCCGTGACCTCTGAGCCCTACACCCCTGCCCAGCCGGAGCAGGTTCAGCCCGCGTACGCCCAGCCGCAGTACGCCCCGCAGACCGTGTTCGTCCAGGCGCCGGCGCAGCCGGGCAACGGCCTCGGCGTCGCGGGCTTCGTCACCGGCCTGCTGGGTCTCATCTTCTGCTGGGTGCCGGCCCTCGGCATCCTGCTGGCCGTGCTCGGCGTGATCCTGGGTGGCGTCGGCATCGCGACCGGCAAGAAGAAGGGCGCCCCCACCGGACTGGCCATCGCCGGCCTGGTGCTCGGCGTCATCGCGCTCATCCCGGCGATCGTGATCATCAGCGCCGCGGCCTCGGTGGCCGGCTCCCTCTGATCCACCCGGCGGAGCCGGGGTGGTCGCTGCACGCGACCGCCCCGGCTCTCGTCGTTCCGGGGTGGGTCAGCGGCAGACCGGCACCGCGAAGTCGGTGTTGTGGATGTACGGGCCACCCGGCACGTCGCCGTTCATGAACGAGTTGGCCGGCGTCCAGAGGCCGTTCCACTGCTCCGACTCGATGAGGTACCAGAAGCCGTCGGGGCTGACGCTGGGCACGCTCGGCGCGTAGTAGCGGCAGCGCACCTGGATCTCGGTGTTCGGCGGGATCTCCGGGCCGCCGCCGGCGAGCGTGCGCGGATCGGCGAAGGTGTTGGCGCCGATGCTGCCGGACAGCTCGGTGTACAGGGTGCCGTCGCCCGTGCTGGGCAGCGGCAGGTCGATCATCTCCGTCGCGTCGGCGGTCTGCTCGGCGGCGTCGGTCTCGTCGGCCAGGGCCGCGGTGCCGCCCTCCCGGACGACGAGCAGGGTGGCGACGACGGAGACGGCGGAGACCAGGACCATGGCGGCCGCCAGCGTCGCCCAGCGGACCCAGCGGCGGGCCGGCGCGGGCGGTTCCTCGGCGGGCTCCGGCGCGGCGGGCTCGGGCGCCGGTGACGTCGTCCCGCGGTAGGGGCCGCTGGACTCGACGAGCCCGGGCACGCCGGCGGCGGTCGGGTAGCCGGGCACGTGCTCGCGGGCCCAGCCGTCGAGGTCGCGGACGGCGCCGCTGACCTTGGCGCGCGGGTAGTTCCCCGCCGTCCAGTTGTCGAGGGTGCGGACGCTGACCAGACCGCCGCAGCGCTGGACGAGGTCGTCCTTGCCGCCGGCGGTCGCGACGAGCCAGCAGACCTGCGTGACGAACGGGTCGGGTGACCCCTTCTCCGGCTCGGGCGAGCCGTCGACCGTACCAGTCATCTGATGCCCCCCGCGTCCGATGGCCGGCGGAAAACTTAACGCATTCAAGTACCTGCAGGTCGGTGTGTCGTTGCGGTCAGTGTGCGCCGCTTGCGGCCAGTTTGCGGGCCTATGCGCGGGCGACGGAGGTTGTCCGGCCTCCGGCCGGGGAGTTCAGTGACGCAACTGTTCCGGCCCCTCAGCTCGCGGGAGGCCCCGTGCCCGGCGATGTCGACCACTCGGTCCTCTTCCTCCCCCAGGGGGTGCCGCCCGTGGACGGCGCCACCCCGGACGGCGGGCCGCCGCTGCGGGTCACGATCGTCTGCGGCAACCCCAGGCACCGGCGGCAGCTGGCCGCTCTGCTGGCCCGCACGCCCGGTGTCGAGGTGGAGGGCTGGGCGGAGAGCGCCGCGGCGCTGAGCGTGCTGGATGAGGGCCCGGCGGTGGTCGTGCGGCCCGCGGTCGCCCCGAGTTCGCCAGGGCCGCTGCTGGCGCCGCGGCAGCAGGAGGTGCTCGTGGCCTACGCGTCGGGCAACGAGCTGCTGGCGACCGTCGCGCGCAGGCTCGGGATGAACGCGGAGACGTTCAAGACCCACCTGCGCCGGATCCGGGCCAAGTACCAGGCAGCCGGGCGGCCGGCGCCCACCCGTCGCGACCTGTACGTGCGCGCCGTGGAGGACGGGCTGATCCCGCCGCCGTCCTGAGGTCACCCGACCGGGTGCGTGCCGCACGAGCTCGGTGTCGCTCCGGTCGATGGTGTCGAGGACAGGGACCACCTCCCGGGGAGACGTCAGCGGTGCGGGCGATGCAGCGACCCCCACCGGCGATGCTTGTGCCCGGGCCCCGCTGTCGCGCGCGGCCCGCCGGACGAGCACGGCGCTGACACCACGCCGGAGTCGACGAACCGTGGCCGAAGCGATCCGGTGCGTCACCGCCATTCCGGTGCTTGTCGCGTAGGACATCTGCTTAGACCGGCTAACAAAATCCGGGGTTATCGTCCGCGTGCTTCTTGCTGGTCCGCAGGTCGAAGAAGGCCACAGGGCGGCCGGCCACGGGAGAAGGGCACCGGATGACCTCGACGGACGTGCGGCACACCGGTCCTGAGCTCCTGGCGGGTGACCGGGGACCGATCTGATGTCGCGTCCGTCCCACGCCCGGTGGGTGCTGCTGCGACTGGCCCTGCTGGCGATCGACCTGCTGGCGCTCTGCTCCGGGCTGGTGCTCGCCGCGGTGGCGCGCTACGACGGTGCGATCGAGCGCATCAACGGCCGCTACCTGTTGTTCGCCGCCGCCGTCGCCGTGCTGGTCTTCCTCGTGACGTCCTTCACGCTGCGACTCCACCAGGGCCGGTACGCCGTGGCGAGCGCGGACGAGCTCACCGGCCTCGCGCTCGCCCTCGCGGCGGCGGCGGTGGTCGGCTGCGCCCTGATCCTGAATGCCGGAGAGGACCGCCCCCTCCCGCTGTCGGTGCCGCTGGTGGCGGCCGTCCTCGCCTTCGTCCTCATGCTCGGCGTGCGCCTGGTGATCCGGTGGCAGCGCAGCGGTGCGCTCCGGCCGCGCCAGGGCCGGCGCACGCTCGTCTTCGGCGCCGGGAACGCCGGACACCAGTTGATCCGCTCGATGCTGGGCGATCCGGAGAGCCCCTACCTCCCCGTCGGCCTGCTGGACGACGACCCCGACAAGCGGCACGTGCGGCGGCTCGGCGTCCCGATGCTGGGTGACCGCCGGACCATCCAGGCCGCCGCCGGCCGCACCGGGGCCGAGGTGCTGGTCATCGCGTTGCCCTCGGCGGACGCGGCGCTGATCCGCGACATCTCCCGCCGGGCCCGGGAGGCGGGGCTGACCGTCAAGGTCCTGCCGAGCCTCTCGGAGCTGTTGAGCACCAAGGTGGGCATCCGGGACGTCCGCGACATCGACATCGCCGACATCCTGGGCCGCCGGCAGGTCGAGACCGACGTGGGCGAGATAGCCGGCTACCTGCGGGGGAAGCGGCTGCTGGTGACCGGAGCGGGCGGCTCGATCGGGTCCGAGCTCTGCCGCCAGCTCGTGGCCTACGAGCCGGCCGAGGTGATCATGCTCGATCGGGACGAGTCGGCCTTGCACGCGGTGCAGCTGAGCATCCACGGTGAGGCCCGGCTCGACCTGCCCGAGGTGGTCCTGGCCGACATCCGCGAGCCCGAGACGATCCGGGAGGTCTTCCGGAGGCGTCGGCCCGAGGTGGTGTTCCACGCGGCCGCCCTCAAGCACCTGAACATGCTCGAGCAGTACCCCCTCGAGGCGTGGAAGACGAATGTCATGGGCACCGACAACGTGCTCCGGGCGGCGGCGGAGGTGGGCGTGGACTGCTTCGTCAACGTCTCCACCGACAAGGCGGCCGATCCGGTGTGCGTCCTCGGGCAGACAAAGCGGTTCGCCGAGCGCCTCACCGCCTCCTACGCCCTGGAGAACCCGGGACGCTTCCTCTCCGTCCGATTCGGCAACGTGCTGGGCAGCCGGGGATCGGTGCTCGAGACCTTCGCGGCCCAGATCGCCGGGGGACGCCCGGTGACGGTGACCCACCCGGACGTCACCCGCTACTTCATGACGATCCCCGAAGCCGTGCAGCTGGTGATCCAGGCCGGGGCCATCGGACGAGGGGGCGAGGTCCTCGTCCTCGACATGGGGGCACCGGTGCGCATCGCCGACGTGGCGGCCGCGCTGATCGACCTGGCGGATCGGCCGATCAACATCCTGTTCACAGGGCTGCGGGCAGGGGAGAAGCTGCACGAGAGCCTGTTCGGGACGGGTGAGCTGGACGTCCGCCCGGTCCACCCCCTCATCAGCCACGTCCCCGTGCCGCCCCTGACACCTGAGGAGGTCCGGCGTCCGGAGCACGTGCCGGCGTTCGACAGCGCCCCGCCGGCCCACCGGAACGGTCGTATGGTCTCCCGGTGACCGGCCAGGGGCGGCCGTCGGGCTGGCTCCCGCTGTCGGCGCCGGACGCTGCGGTCGGGAGCCCACGCGCGAGCAGCGCGTCCCGGTCGGGCCCCGCCACGACCCGCACGCCGGCGGCGGAGAAGGGGCACGGCGCCCGGCGGGGCAGTCACGGCACGCGCCGTCCCGCCGGCGAGGGGGCGGGAGCCCGGGCCGGCGGGCGCTCCGCCGTCGGCACGGTGCCGTCGGCCAGGGACAGGCCGACGAGCATGCCGAGGAGCAGGTAGATGACGACGCGCAGGGCCGCGCCCTCGAAGCTGGACTCGACCGTGAAGTTGACCAGCAGCGCGACCAGCACGAGGCCCACGGCCCGCCGCATGACGAGAGCGGGACGCCGCAGGAAGTGGACGGCGAGCGCGATGAGGCTGAGCACGCCGAGCAGGCCGAGCACTACCCCGTAGGCCAGCAGCTGCTGGAGGTACGTGTTGTGCACCCCCTCGGAGAGGTACGGGTTGCCGCCGGGCACGGCGCCGGCCCCGTACCCGAGGAACGGCCGCTGCAGCAGGAACTCGAGGCCGACGGTGTAGCGCTGCTGGCGGTCCTCGACGGTGGTGAGGGTGAGCCGCCCGCCGACGAACTCGCTGGCCACCGGGCTCGCGGTGAAGTAGATCCAGCCGGCGGTGGCGACGACCGCCAGTGAGACGACGGAGACCACGATCGGCCGGAGCCGGAGCGGCCCCCGCCGCGGGCCGCGCAGCAGCACGGCGACGAGCCCCGCCACCAGGAGCGAGACGATCCCGCCGCGGGAGAACGTCAGCACGAGAGCCACCGTGCCGACCAGCGCGGCGACGTAGGCCGCCACGTCCCGATGGGTGAGCGCCCAGGCGATGAGCACGATGCAGAGCATCAGCAGGATGGTCGCCAGGTTGTTGGAGCGCCCGGTGAACGGGTGGGACAGCCGGCTGAAGTAGGAGAGGTAGTCGCCCACGTTCGTGGTGAGGCCCGGCTGCTGCGGTTCGAAGCCGGGCACGTGCAGGAGCATGAGGACCGGCGGGATCAGCAGGGCGTACAGGAACACCCGCAGCATCCGGATGATCCGGTCGGCGGGCAGCCCCCGGGTCTGCTGGACGGCGAAGGCGTAGACGACGAGGCACTCGGCGTAGCTGGCCACCTCGCGGATCGTCGCCTCCTGGTCCACCGACCACAGCACGGACAGCACGCACAGCACCGGCAGGACGCTCACCAGCCCGGCGGCCCGCCGGTCCCCCGTCGCGCCGGCGGGCATCATGGCGCCGCGGACCACCAGGACGACCGCGGCCACGGCCACGGCCGCGTCCAGCACGGAGACGGAGGCGACCAGCGGGAAGGAGCCGTAGTAGCGGTAGGGGGCCGCGGCGGCCAGCAGGAGCAGGCCGAGCCCGACCCGCCGGTAGCCGTGGCGCGGACGCCTCATCCGCGGGGCAGGAACCGGTGGGACTGGCCGGCGAGCACTCCTCCGCCGACCTCGGACCCGAGCTGGCGGACCACCTCGACCGCGGTCCGTACGTCCTCCTTCGCGGTGCGACCCCGCTCGACGAGCACGACGACCTCCGCCTCCTCGGTCGCGAGGAGCGCGGGGCGGCTGCGCAGGAGCAGGCTCCCGGTGGCCACCAGCACGACGTCCGCGCGCTCGCTCGCCGCGGACACCACCTTGACCACGGCGGCGCCGACCACCTCCGGGGAAAGCGCCTCGGCGGAGTGGGACACGCCCCCGCCCGCCGCGGTGGCCGCCACGCTGTCGGCGCTCACGATCTCCACGCCGGACGCCCGGTCCACGTCAGCGGAGGACAGCGGGCGGCGTGCCAGATCGGCGTCCACGACGACGACGCGCTCGCCGTCGGTGGACAGCCGACCGGCCAGGTCCAGGACCCACGCCGCCGTCCCCGGGTTCGGCGACAACGGGACGACGGCCACGGGCCGGTTCCGGGCGGCGGCCGCGGCGATCAGGACCGACAGCCGGACCACGGCCTCGTCCGCGCGGCGCTGCCGGCGTCTCGACCGCCCGAGGTCCACGCACACCGCCGTCGCCCCGAGCAGCCCGCGCAGGTCGTCGAGGTCGCGGACCCGCCGGTTGGTCGCCTCCCGGAGCACGGCCACGAGGAGGGCGACGAGCAGCCCCCCGAACAGCGCCAGGCCGATGCTGCCCACCAGCGTCGGGGCGACCTGCCGGGCCGGGCCCGGCTGGGACACCACCCGCACCGTGGTGGCGGGAAGCGTCGGCGAGGCCTGGAGCCTCGTCGTGTACCCCGGCAGTTCGTCGGCCAGTGCAAGGGAGACGGCCTCGACGACCGCGGGAGAGGAATGGCTCACCGTGACGTCGAAGACCGGCGACTGCGACTGGACCGACGTCGTCACGGCGTCCTGGATGCGGCCCGGTTCCGGGTCACCGCCGAGCCGGGCGCTGACCAGCCCGGCGAGATCGGGCCCGGGCACGAGCCGGCCGTAGAGCTGCGCCCGCGTCTGTGCGAGCAGCTCTCCCTGGTAGATCTCGGCGGAGCTGCTCGAGTCGGAGTTCGGCTGCACGAGGAACGAGACCGTGGACTCGTAGCGCGGCGGTGACAGCCGGTACGCCGCCCAGCCGGCGGCGACGGCGAGCAGGACGATCAGCACGATCACGGGCCCATGGCGGGTCAGCAGCCTGCGGTAGAGCCGACCCTCCACATGCGCCCCTTCGTCGGTCCGGACCTGTGGGCTCCCTCACGCTAAGCGACCGACGGCGCGCGCGGAACCCGCGTCGTCGGCCCGACCGGTCACGGACGGTGTTCGGAGGCGGGTTCCACGAGCAGGGCGTGTGCTCCGACGACCCGGCTCCGGACCGGGTGGAACGTCCGCCGTCCGCTCGGCTGCCGCAGCGCGGCGAGCACATCGGCGGGCTCGACGGTCGCACCGCCGACGTTGAAGAACCGGTCGGCGCCGGGCGCCGTGGGCCACTGGGTGAGGCGGGTGTCCACCGGCCCGTGGTCGAGCGCGTCGGCGTAGAGGGGCAGGCGCACCTCGTCGTTCCCCCAGTCCGGGGGGTCGGCCGCCGCGTACGCCTCGAGGAACCGGCGCGGGAAGCAGGGACCGCACCCGAGGCACACCCGGGTGGTCACGTCCGGCCACGTCGCGCGGACGTGCCGCAGGAGGGCCTCGAACTCCGGGCGCTCGGTGCTGCCGGTGGTCCACCGCCAGTTCGGGGGGACCTCCGCGGCCGTCCGGAGCGCGGTGAGGCCGACCGCGTCGGGCGGGACGGCGGAGAACGCCTCGGCGAGCGGCTCCAGCACCAGCAGGTCCCACTCGAGCACGTGCAGGACGTCGAAGCGCAGCCGGTGCCCCACCTCGCGGAACCAGTCGAGCACGGCGAGGTCGCCGTTCTTCCAGTTCCACAGGGGCGGGCGCCGGGACAGGTAGAGGCTGTCGAGGCCGATCAGCGGCGCGCCGAAGAGGCGGACGGCCGCACCGTGGGCACCGCGCGGGCCGCCGTACAGGCCGTGCACGGGCACCCCGGGGTTGGCCCGGCGGAGCAGCGCGACGTGGTCCCGGCAGACCAGGGGATCGCGGTCGAACCGGAAGAGGACGAGCCGCTCGACCTCGGCTGACGGCCCCATGCCCCGGACCCTAGCGCCGGCTACCCGGGGGAGGTCCCTCTTCCTGCACCGCGGGGTCTCGGCGCAGCGACGCGAGCAGGTCCGCCAGCGGCTGGAGCGTGCGGTCCCACGCCAGCCGCTGGGCCTGGGCATGGGCCTGGTCGCTGAGCGTCCGCCACCGCAGCTCGTCGTGCAAGCCGTCGACCACCGAGCGGAAACCGTGCTCGTCGTAGGTCACCGACCCCTGCAGCAGGTCGAGGTGCCGCCGCCAGGCCGGCACGAGCACGGGCAGCCCGTACGACAGGTAGAGCGTGTGCTTCGACGAGAAGCCCTGCCGGCGCAGCGGGTCCGTACTGCAGGTGACGAGGCCGAGCTGGTAGTCGGCCAGCACCTCAGGAGTCGGCGTGTAGCCGCGGTAGTTCAGGCCCAGTGCGGGATCGGGCGGCGGTCCCCCGTACACGTCGATGTGCGGGTACTCGCGGGCGAGCCGGACGAGGAGCTCCGGGTTGTTGAACCGGGCCGAGAGGTTGCCCATGTACACGATCCGGGGCGGGTCGGCGAACGCCGCGCGTCGCGTCGACGGGGTGCAGCCGAAGTCGAGCCGCATCAGGTTGGCGCCGCTGAGGCCGTACTCCTCGGCGGCGTAGCGGGCGTAGGACTCCCAGTGGAAGGCCAGGTGGTCGACGCGCTCGAACAGCTCCGTCTCCGTGCGGCGCAGCCGCGCGTGCTGGCGGCGGGTGAGCAGCCCCTCGAAGTACAGCTCGTCGGCCCACGGGCAGGGGCAGTCGTACAGCGTGCGGGCGGAGGTCGGGGTGGTCAGCACGCCGGCGTCGTACGGCTCCTCGCAGATCACCAGGTCGAAGTCGTCCAGTCGGAGAACCGACCGCAGCCGGGCGCGGCGGAGCCGGACGTCGGCGCGGGCCGTGTAGTAGGTGAGGCGGCCACGAGCGATGCCCGTGCGGCGGACGACCGCCGCCGCGACATCGTTGAGGTACAGGGCGAACGCCCCCGGCCGGCCGCTGGGCAGCCGGCCGCCGAAGGCCCGCGGCCAGCGCGTGGAGCGGCTCAGCCGGTTCGTGTCGACCAGCGTCACCTCGTGGCCGCGCTCACGCAGGAAGCGCTGGATCTCGAAGGGCTTGATCCCGTTGGCGAAGCGGTCCGGCTGGCAGATGACCGCCACCCGCTTCCCCCCGTCGTGCCGCCCACCCGTCGACTCCACCACCGGGCCGAGTGTGGCCATGCTCACCCGGGCGGGCCACCCCGCGCGCTCCGGACGGTTCCCGACCGTCTTGTCAGACGGCCGTCCGCGTCCGAAGGTGGGCACTCGCGGACGGAGCCGACGCCGGAGGATGCGGATGACCCGAGCCGAGGGCGACACCGACGGGGAAGAGGCACCGGGCACCGCGTTCTACACCGTGGCCGACGCCCGCTTCTTCCCCGGTGTGGCGGCGCTGCTCAACTCCCTGCGGCTGGCCGGCCACGACGAACCGCTGTTCGTGGTGGACGCGGGGCTCACCGAGCAGCAGCGGGAGCGGCTCGCACCGCACGTCACGGTGCTGCCCGCGCCGACCGACGAGGAAGCCGTCCTGCTCGCGCCCACCGGACCGCTCCAGGTCCCCGCCGACGTCGCCGTCCTCGTCGATGCCGACATCGTGGTGCTGCGGTCCCTGTCCGAGGTGGTCGAGCAGGCCCGCGCGGGCCGCGTCACCGCGTTCCTCAACATCCCGCCGAACGACGACCGCTCCTTCCCGGACTGGGGGCCCGCCCTCGACCTGGGCGAGATCCGGCCACAGCCCTACGTGAATGCCGGGCTGGTCGCCGTCCCCGCGGCGCTGCAGAAGCGGCTGCTGCCGCGCTGGATCGAGCTCCAGCGCGTCGTCGCCTGGTCCGGCACCCGCTACGGCGGGGCGCGGATGACCGACCCGTTCTACTTCGCCGACCAGGACGTGCTCAACGCCCTGCTCTCGTCGCGGTTCGGGCCGGACGAGGTCGAGATCCTGGAGTACCGGCTCGCCCCGCACCCCCCGTTCCACGGGCTGCGGTTGACCGATCCCGACGCGCTGGTCTGCCGCTACGACGGCGGCACGGTCCCGTACCTGCTGCACCACACCATGCACAAGCCGTGGCTCCGGGCGACCCGGACGACGGTCTACTCACGCCTGCTCACGCGGTTGCTGTTGCGCGACGACGTGGCGATCCGGATGCGTCCGGAGGAGCTGCCGTCCCGGCTGCGGGAGGGGATCCGTGCCGACCTCGCCCGCCGGCGGGACACCACGCTGGTGACGGTCCGGTCGGAGCTCCGCCGGCAGCTGGGCCGCTTCGGCATCCGGACCCGCATCGCGGCGGCGCGGGCGGCCCGGCAGCGCTGAGGTGGAACCCGAACGGCGCCCGGCCGACCCCGCCCCGGACCGCGTCGAGGTGTCCGCGGTGGCTGACGCGGCGGAGCTGCACGAGCGGGCGTCGGCGGGGGTCGCCGTCATGGCCACCCGCAGCCTCGTCGTGCTGCTCGTCGGCTTCGGCGGCAGTGTGGTGGTTGCACGCATCCTCACGCCCGGCGATCTCGGCGTCGTCGCCGTCGGGATGTCCTTCGTGGTCTTCACCGGTCTCGTCTCCGATGGCGGGCTCGGCGCCGGGCTCATCCGCCGCGACCTGCCACCGACCCGGCGGGAGCTGCGTGCGCTGTCGGCGCTGCAGCTGAGCATCACCGCGGCCGCCGCGCTCGTCGCGCTGGCCGTGGCCGCGGCGGCCCCGCTCGGGCGGACCGGGTGGGTGACGGCGATCATGGTCGCCTCGATGCCGGTCGTCGCGCTGCAGTTCCCGGGCCGGATCCTGCTCGAGCGGTCGCTCCTCTACCACCGGCTCGCCCGGGTGGAGCTGGTCCAGGTCCTCTGCTACCACGGTTGGAACGTCGCGACCGTCCTAGCGGGCTGGGGGGTGTGGGGTCTGGCCACCGGGGCGGTGGTGCGCGCGGTCGTCGGCTCGGTGCTGATGGCCGTGGTGATACCGGCCGGCAACGTCCGCCCGATGTTCGACCCGCGCGCGGTCAGGCCGTTGATGGGGTTCGGGCTGCGGTTCCAGGCCGTGAACGCGACCTTCCTGGCGCGGGACCAGGTGCTCAACCTCGCGGTCGGGGCGGTGTCCGGCACGGCGACCCTCGGGCGGTGGTCGCTGACTCGGCGGGTCATGGAGGTGCCGTACCTGCTCGTCTACTCGCTGGACCGGGTCGCCCTCCCCGCCGTTCCGCAGTTCCTCGCGGCCGGACGACCGCCGAAGCAGCTCGTCGAGCGCGCGGTGACGTTGACGGCGGTCGGTGCGGGCCTCGTCCTGAGCGGACTCGCGGGAGGCGCTCCGGGCCTCGTCCCCGGAGTGTTCGGGCCCCAGTGGTCCGGGGTGAGCGCCGCCGTCGCCTTCTCGTGCGCGGGGCTGTTCCTGTCGGGCTCGACGAAGCCCCTGCAGAGCTACTTGTACGCCGTGGACGACGCCACGGCGGTGCTGCGGGCCCAGCTGGTCCAGACGCCGGTGTGGTTCGCCGTCGGCCTTCCCCTGCTGCCCGTGCTGGGCGTCGCGGCGTTGGGCCTCGGGTGGGCCGCCGGGGCGGTCGTGGAGGTGGTCGTGCTCGTGCGCGCGACCCGCCGGAGGGTCGCGGCCCGTCTCCTGCCGGGACTCATCGTGCCCCTCGTCGTGGGCGTGGTCGCGGCGACCGGCGGGTGGCTGCTGTCGACCGAGCTGGGGCCCACCCTCTGGTCCGGGGTCGCCGGGGGCGCGCTGTCCGCTGCCGCCTTCGGGCTCGGGCTGGCGCTGTTCCGCCGCGCCGCGCTCGTCGACGCCGTCCACCTCGGCGCCCGGTCCGTGCGCAGCGCGCTGCGCCGGACGCACCGGTGACCGTCACCCCCCAGGCGTGACGGTCCTCGGGAGAACGGCGACGCCCGTGATGTGCACGGGGGTGAGCAGCAGCGGTAGTCCGGTCTCCGCGAGGTACTCGTCGACCGCCTGCCGGCAGCCCTCCCAGTACCAGTAGTCGTCGACGATGAGCACCCCACCGGCAGGCATCAGCGGCACGAGGTGGCGCAGCTCGTGCCGCGTGGACTCGTACCAGTCGGTGTCCAGCCGGAGCAGCGCGATCCGGTCGGGCACCCGGCCGGGGATCGTCTCCTCGACCGGGCCGGCGACGTAGTGGACACGGTCGGCCGGGTAGCCCGTCGAGGTCATCGCGGCCCGCACCTGGTCCAGCGTCGAGTAGCACCAGATGCCGTCGCCGTCCCCGACGGGGGAGGCGGCGAGCAGGTCGGCTGCCGGCGCGCGGTCGCCGGAGAGGAGCACGTCGCGGTCGGCCGGCTCCGTCATGCCCTCGAACGTGTCGTAGAGCCAGAGGTCGCGGTCGGTGACCCCGAGCTCCAGCAGTGTCCGTGCGACGGCGACCATGCTGCCGCCGCGCCACACCCCGCACTCGACGAACGCCCCGGGGAGCTCCCGGCGGACCAGGTAGCGCGTCGCCTCGACCAGCGAGAAGAGCGCGTCGACCGACGTCATGGTGAACGGGCGGGCCGCGGTGATGGTGGCGGCGGCGTCGGCGTCGATGTGCGGGGGCAGCGCCGGCGGCCACCGGCGGACGTCGACGCCCTGGGACCGCAGCACCGAGCGGACCCGGGACCGCAACCGTCCCACCGCGGGCAGCCGTGCCGCCCGGGTCACTGCGCGTCCTGCTGCCATGCCCACTGCTCCTTGAGTCCTTGCGCGAGGGTCGTCACCGGCGCCCAGCCGAGCAGCCGCGCGGCTCGTTCGATCGAGCCACCCGTGGCGGTGACGTCCCCGGCCTGCGTGGCGACGTGCTCCACGCGCGCGCGGCGGCCGGTGACCTCCTCGAGCAGGGCGATCACCTGGTTGACCGACACGGCGGACCCGCCCGCCACGTTGATCACCGACCCCGGTGGCGCCGTGCCCGTGCCGGCCGCGACGGTGGCGGTGACGACGTCGCCGACGAAGGTGAAGTCGCGGAGCTGCTCCCCGTCGCCCCAGACCGTGATCGCCCGGTCGTGCAGGAGGGCCTGCAGGAAGCGGTGGATGCCCATGTCGGGTCGTTGCCGCGGGCCGTAGACGGTGAAGTACCGCAGCGCGACCACCGGCACCGCCCAGTTGTGCAGGTAGGTCATGCCCAGGTGCTCGCCGGCCAGCTTGGTGACGCCGTAGGGGCTGACCGGCGCCGGCGGCGCGGACTCGACGGTGGGGTAGCCGGCCGCCTCGCCGTAGACGGACGAGCTGGAGGCGTAGACGAACCGGTGCAACTGCGCTCGGCGGGCGGCTTCCAGCAGCCGCTGGGTCGCGGCGACGTTCAGCGACAGGTAGTCCGCGAAGGAGTCCCCCCACGACGCCCTGACTCCGGGCTGCCCCGCGAGGTGGAACACGACGTCGGCGCCCGCCAGCAGGTCGTCGATGTCGGCGTCGCGGAGGTCCGCCGTGGCGGTCCGCACGCCGGAGGCCCGGACCGCCTCCAGGTTCGCGTGCTTGCGGCGGACGTCGTAGTAGTCGGTCAGGCAGTCGATCCCGAGGACCTCGTGCCCTGACCCGACCAGCCGCTGGCTCAGGTGGCTGCCGATGAAGCCCGCCACGCCGGTCACCACGCACCGCATCGTCGCCTCCTGGGGTCTATCCGGTGCCGTGCCACGGCGCGCAGATGGCCGACGTAGCCACGGACGGTCTGGGTGGGGGGCCCGGTCCTGCGCACCGCCTCGGTGAGCAGCCGGGCGGGGAGCTCGACGACGGCGGTGAGGAGCCCCAGGAACACGCGGCGACGGAGGGGCCAGTGCGCGCGTGCGTAGGCCCGGCGGCTGCCGAGCGAGTACTGCAGCCGGCGTCCGCCGATCTGGCTGCTGCTCACCCGGCCTGCATGGACCACCTCGGCGTCGGCGAGGTGGTACGTCGCCCAGCCCAGCCATCGCGCCCGGAGGCAGAGGTCGACTTCCTCGTAGTAGACGAAGTACCGCTCGTCGAAGCCGCCGAGCTGCTCGAACAGGTCCCGTCGGACGACGAGGAACGCGCCGATGACGTGGTCCATCGGGCCGGTCGCGACCCGGTGCCGCACGTGCTTCGGGGGGAACAGGGAGGGAAGCACCCGGCTCAGGCCGGTCACCTGCCCCAGGAGGAGCCGCGGGGTCGGGAAGGGGCCGCCGCTGATGTCGGGCCGGCCTGTCTCGTCCAGCACCTGTGCGCCGCAGATCCCCACCGTGCGCGCCGCGGGCGTGCGGAAGAACTCGACCACCCGGGCCAGCGTGGAGTCCAACACCCGCGCGTCCGGGTTGAGGAAGCAGATCAGCGGCGCGCGGCCGAGCCGGGCTCCCTGGTTGCACGCCGCCGCGAAGCCCGCGTTGTGCGGGTTGCGCACGACGACCGACGTCGGTCGGTCCAGTTCCGGCCGCGCCCGTGCGAGCGAGTCGTCACGGCTGGCGTTGTCCACCACGACCACCCGCCCCAGGCCCACCCGGCCCGCGGACGCGTGGACGGAGCGGAGGCACTCGGCGAGGTAGCCCCCGGTGTTCCAGTTCACGACGACGAGGTCGATCTCCCCAGGATCGCTCATGCGGAGTCCAGGAACACGGCCGAACGCCAGCGCTCGTGCCAGGCGTCGAACGAGTAGTGCTCGACCACGACCTGGCGACCCCGCGCGCCGAGCGCCGCGCGGTGCTGGGCCGGCGCCTCGAGCAGTGCGGTGAGCGCGGCGGTCCACTCGTCGGTCGTGCGGGCCGCCGGTGCGCCCGCGCGGTCCAGGATCTCGCCGTTGACCCCGATCGGGCTGGCGACCGACGGCACGCCCGCGGCCAGGTACTGCAGGAGCTTGTAGCCGCACTTCCCCCGCGTGTACGGCGTGTCGGCCAGCGGCATCACGCCGACGTCGAAACGGGCGAGCGCCGCTCGCTGCGCGGCCGGCGACCACGGCACCCGCTCCACCATGTCCTCCAGGACACCGAGGTGCCCACCGGGCGCGCCCACGACGACGAGCCGGGCGCCCAGCCGGTCACCGAGGGCGCGCAGCGCCGGAGCGATGCCCAGGAGCTGCTGCTCGGTGGACCACGACCCGATCCAGCCGACGCGGGGACGGGTGCCCACGGTGTAGTCGGACTTCGGCTCGTACGCGCGGGGGTCGACACAGCTCGGCACGACGACGACGTCCCGGTGGTGGTCGGCGGCCCAGTTCGCGAGCGTGTCGTTGCCGGCGACGACCCGGTCCACGGTCCCCAGCACCGCCGCGACCTTCGCCGCCTTGGGCGCCAGCCGCCGGTAGAACGGCCCCGTGCCCGTGTCGGTGTAGAGGGCGTCGTCGAAGTCGTACACCGCGACGCCCGCCGATCGCGTGAGGGTCGCCTCGAGCCGGCCGCGGCTCAGCGGCGAGGCCTCCCGGTGGAGGAGGAGCCGCCGGGGTCGCGCCGACGCCAGCTCCCGCAGGGACACCTCGGCACCGAGGACCCGGGCGGGGTGGCGGAGCAGGGTGCGGGGGCCGGCACCGTCGAGGTCGGCGTAGGGGTGGACCTCGACGGCGTCCTGCATGCGGTCGGCCCACTCGTGGACCCGGACGCGGGAGCTACCGGCACGGCGGCCGTAGGGCGTCACCGCGTGCACACCGGTGTCCCGGTTTCGGACGGGCCGATCCATAGGCGCCGCAGTGTAAGGGCGGGAAACCGCCGCCGACGGGGGACGGGCGGGCAACGGTGCACCACGCGCCTCGGGAGATTCCCGAGCGTCAGAAATCGGATGCGGACGGTGATGTCGTTCGCCGCGTGGCGCGCGGACACGTCCGGTCGGTCGTCCCGTTCCGCCCGCGCAGGTTACCGTCGCGCGCCGTGCGTCGGGTCGGCCCGGCGTGGATGGGACGGAGGACCGGGTGACGGGACCAGAACGGGGGCCGCGGGTCGTCCACGTCGCGGCGGTCGAGTACACCGCCTGGGCGCTGCTCGCCCCTCAGATGGCCGAACTCCAGGACCGCGGCTACGACGTGCGGTTGATCTGCGCCCCGGACGCGGCGGAGGTCACGGCCGGACTCCGCCGCTTCCGTCCGGTCGACGTGCGCTTCCCGCGATCGCCGCGACCGGTCGCGATCGGCCGGGCGCTCCGGCGGTTCCAGCAGGTCGTGCGGGAGCTGGAACCGGACGTCCTGCACCTGCACACCCCCGCGATCGCGCTGACGACGCGGATGCTGCCGGCGCGCGCGTTCCCGGCGCGCACGCGGATCGTCTACACGGTCCACGGCTTCGCCCACGTGTGGGACCGGCAGCATGCGCGTGACCTCGCGCTGGAACGGCTGGAGCGTCGGCAGGCCCGGCGCACGCACGCCCTGCTCTTCCAGTCCCGGGAGGACCTCGAGCAGGTCCGCGCGCGGGCCTACCCGACGACCACCCACTACCTGGGCAACGGCGTGCAGGACGACTGGTTCACCGGTCCCCGCGACCCGGCGCGCAGGGTCGGACCGCGCGCGCTGTTCGTCGGCCGGCTGATCCGGGAGAAGGGGATCCTCGACCTGCTGGACGCCCTCGAACGGGTGCCCGACGTGACGCTGCGGGTCGCCGGGACGCAGATCACCACCGAGCGCGACGGGGTGGGGCGCGAGGTGGCGGATCGCGCGGCACGGCCGCCGCTGAAGGGGCGGGTCGACCTGCTGGGGGTGCTGGACCGTGCGCAGTTGAAGGCCGAGCACGGCCGCGTGGACTTCCTCGTCCTGCCGAGCTACCGCGAGGGGGTCCCGCGCTCGGTGATCGAGGCGATGGCCGGCGGCCTGCCGGCCCTGGTCACCGATGTGCGCGGCTGCCGGGAGCTGGTCGAGCACGGCGTCAACGGGCTGATCGTGCCTCCGGGGGAACCCGCTGCGCTGGCCCGCGGCCTGGTGGCGATGGCCTCCTTGTCGGCCGGCGAGTACCGCGCGATGTCGGAGGCGGCCTACGAAAGGGTGTCCTCCGGCTACCGCGAGTCCACCGTCTTCGAGCGGCTCGTCCGCGTCTACTCCGAACTGGGGGTCCCGGCGCCGGGCGCCATGGTGCCCTGAGCGCCGGTGTACCCGGCGACGGCCTCGGCCGGGGTGATCGGCCGCTCCGCCCGCCGCCCCAGGAAGTACAGCGCGCTGGCCGCGTCGGCGGCGTAGCGCGGGTCGGCCGCCCGGTCGGCGAAGCGCAGCCAGAAGAACAGCAGCCGGGCGATCTGGCCGGCACGCCGCGAGCGGAACACCGCGCGGACGAGGTGGTCGATGGCCCAGGTGAGGGCCGTCCCGGGGCCGGCGACCACGCCGCGGTCGATCTCGGCGAAGCGGCGGAAGAGCCAGCGGTGCCCGCTGTCGGAGAACCGGGTGAAGTCGTAGCACCCCGCGTGGACCTGCTGCATGAACGGCGTCTCCGCGTAGACCAGGCCCTCCGGCCGCAGCACGCGGTGGATCTCGGCCACGACCTGTCCCGGGTCGAGGACGTGCTCGAGGACGGCCTGGACGACGACGGCGTCGACGCAGCCGGCAACCAGCGGGATCCGGTGCGCGTCGGCGATCAGCTGGACCTGCTGGGTCGGCAGGATGTCGAAGGCCAGCACCTGCAGGTCCGCGTCCTCGTACAGCAGCTCGGCGCCGTTGCCGACGGTGCCGCCGCCGACGACGAGGACGAGGGCCTGCATCGGTAGGAGGTGGCGCAGGCGAAGCAGCTGGCGGGCACCGACGGCGTTCGCCGGCCGGACGAGTCGTCGCAGCACCGCCGGCGCCCGGGTCCGCCCGACCGCCGGCCCCTCCGCGCATCCCACCAGCGCAGTGACGTCCTCGATGTCGATGACGCTCTGCTCGAGGTCCGCGATCACCGGCCACCGGCCGCCGACCGACGGGAATCCGTCGGCGTGCACGCAGTCCGGGGCGGCGCAGCGGTACGGCTCGCCCCCGGCGAGCGGGGTTCCGCAGCGCGGACAGGCGAGCAGGTGCCGGACGGTGGCCAGGGGGACCAGGGTCACGGTGGTCCGTGCCGTCCCGGGGTCGCCCCTGGTCCGGGTCCCAGCATGGCCCGTGCCGTGGCGAGCAGGATGGACACGTCCGTGCGCAGGTCCGGGTGCGCGACGTAGGAGAGGTCGAGGTCGAGCTTGCGGGGGAGCACCGCCGCCGCGTAGTACGCGTCCAGGTCGGCGGCGCCGACCCCGCGCAGGAGCTCCTCCTCGTGGCGGAACTGCACCGCCGCGCGCCCGGTGATCCCCGGGCGGACCGTCAGGACAGCGGCGTACCGCCCGGAGTAGGACGCCGCGAACCGGGGGTCCTCCGGCCGCGGCCCGACGATGCTCATCTCGCCGCGGAGGACGTTGAGCAGCTGGGGGAGCTCGTCGAGCTTCGTGCACCGCAGCCACCGGCCGACCGGGGTGATCCGGACGTCGTCCGCGGCCGTCACCCCGGCCGTGCCCGGTGCCGTCGTCATCGTCCGGAACTTCAGGATCTCGAACTCGCGGCCGCCCCGGCCCATCCTGTGTCCGCGGTAGAGGACGGGGCGACCCGAGGTGACCCGGACCAGGGCGGCGAGCACGAGGCCGACCGGCAGGGCGACGGGTGCCGCGAGAGCGCAGCAGACGAGGTCGAACGCCCGCTTGCGGTCAACCACGGGTGGATCCGTCCACCGCCTCGAGGACCGCCTCGACGACGTCCCGGACGTCCTCGTCGGTCATGGCCGGGTAGACGGGGAGGGAGAGCAGCTGCTCGAACGCCGAGTTGGCGACCGGGAAGTCCTCCGGCGAGTAGCCGTACCGCTCCCGGTAGTACTCGAGCCGGTGCACGGGGATGAAGTGGACGCTGGTGCCGATGCCCTGGGCCGCGAGCGCCGCGGCCAGCTCGTCACGTGTCACGGGGCTGCGCGCGGGGTCGATCCGGATCATGTACAGGTGCCACGCGTGCCCGGCGTCGGTGGCGCGGGAGACCGGGCGGATCTCGTCGACCTTCTCGAAGGCGGTGTCGTACATCCGCGCGATCGTGCGGCGCCGGTCGAGGAACTCCGCCGCGCGCCCGAGCTGCACGACGCCGAGCGCTGCCTGGAGGTCCGACATGTTGTACTTGAACCCCGGCTGGGTGACCGAGTAGTGCCACGAGCCGCCCGCGCCGTACCGGTTCCAGGCATCGCGCGTCATCCCGTGCAGGCTCCACGTCCGGGCCCTCTCGAGCAGCGCCGCGTCCCCGGTGAGCATGCCGCCCTCGCCGGTGGTGATGTTCTTCGTCGCGTAGAAGGAGAAGGCGACCGAGCGCGGCACCGCCGGGCCGCCCGACGTGCTGCCCACCGGCCGGCCGTCGACGTCGGCCCCGAGGGCGTGCGCGGCGTCCTCGACCACGGCCGCGCCGCACTCCTCCGCGATGCGCAGGATGTCCGGCACGGCGGCCGGCAGGCCGGCGAGGTGCACCGGCACGATCGCCGCTGGCGGGGTGTCCAGCCGTTCCACCGCCGTGGCGAGTGCGGCGGGGGAGATGTTCAGCGTCTGCGGGTCGACGTCGACGAACACGGGCCGCGCGCCTTGGTGCTCGACGACGTGGACCGTCGAGCAGAACGTCAGAGGGGTCGTCAGGACGACGTCACCCGGTCCCACGCCCGAGGCGATCAGGCCCAGGTGCAGGGCGGCGGTGCCCGAGCTGCAGGCCAGCGCGGCCTCCGCGCCGACGGCGTCGGCGAACCGGCACTCGAACTCGGCGGTGCGGGGCCCGGTCGTGAGCCACCCGCTGCGCAGCACCTCGACGACGGCCGCCACCTCGTCGTCGCCGATCGAGGGCGCGGCGAATCGCAGCGGAGAGCCGGGGTCGCGACCCATCGCGGCAGCGTAGCGTTCGGAAATGGCCTGGAGAGCGGGTGGCACGCCGCCGTCCGGCGGCGCTCCGCCCCCGACATCGACGCGAGGTGGTGCTCCGGTCACGCAGCGGATCCCGTCCTCGCCGAGAAGGGGCACCCCCCGCGCGTCGGGCCCCGGGTGGGTCCGGCTCCGGGTGCTCACGGTCGGTGTGCTGCTGCTGGCCGTGAGCCTCGCGGGGGCCGCTGCTGGGCGCAGCGGCTCCGCGGAGAGCCCCTCGGCGCCGCACGGTGCGCATGCCGTGCCCGCCGGCATCGCCGCCGACTGCAGCGCCGACGTCACCGCGGAGCTGCGGGCATTCCTCGACGGCGTGCCGGACCACTCGACGATCGTGTTCACGCCGCGGGGGTGCTACCGGGTCGACGGCACCCTGGAGCTGGTGGGGCGCGAGGGCCTGGTCATCGACGGGCGGAACGCGACCTTCCGCACCACGACCAGGGCCGATGACACGCGGTCCCACTGGCGGTTCGTGGGCGGCACCGACCTGACCGTCACGCGCATGCGGATCGTGGGTGCCAACTCCGGCGGGGGGACCGTCGACGCCTTCGTCCCGGAGCTGCAGCACCAGATGGGCATCGACCTGCGCGGCCCCAGCGGCGTGCGGGTTGAGGACGTGCTCATCAGCCAGGTCTACGGCGACTGCGTCTACGTGGGGGCCGGGGAGCACGGCGGCATCTGGACGAGGGACGTGGAGGTCCAGGACATCACGTGCATCGCCCCGGGGCGGAACGGGGTCTCGGTGACCGCGGGCGAGGACGTGACGGTGACGGGCAGCACGATCCTGCAGCCGGGGCTGTGGGGCGTGGACGTCGAACCGAACGGCGGGGCCACCGGGGCCGTGGACATCACCATCACCGACGACGTCTTCACGCCGGGGGTGCACTACCGGCCCTTCTTCCAGGCGGTCGGCGCCTCCGGAGGGGGCCGGGTCAGCGGGATCCGCGTCGAGGGCAACACCGTGCAGGGCGGGACGCTGGCAACCCGGTTCGTCCCCGCGCCCGGCCAGCGGTGGTCGGACGTCACGTTCTCGGGCAACCGCAGCGACACTGCCGGCTTCTTCCTCCCCGGCAGCGGCAGCGGAGCTGCGGCCGTGGTCACGGTCGTGGACGTCGACGGCGTCACCGTGGCCGGCAACCACCAGCCGGGATCGGGCCGGAGCCAGGTCTTCCTGCACGCCACCGGCAGTTGCGACGTCCGGTACTCGGACAACTCCTTCCCCGGCGGGGGACCACCCGCGGAGGTCTCCCCTCACCCCTGCGGGGGCTGACGGCGCCGGGTCGGTCGGCGTCGGCCGATGGGGTCCTGGCCGAGCCAGAGCTTGAGCGCGAAACGGAGGAGCCCGTCGGAGCGCTCGACGGCGACCCGGGGTCGGTCCAACCGGTCCTGGACGACGCTGTCCAGGCCGCTGCGGATCGACCAGGCCGCGGCGTAGCCGGCGTCGGCGACCGCGGCGTCCACCGTCGGATCGTGGCTCCCGTACGGGTAGGCGAACAGCCGGGCGGGGTGCCCGATCTCGGCCTCGAGCCGCCGGCGGGAGCCCTGCACCTCGGTGGTCAGCGCGGAGGTGTCCAGGGCCCTCAGGTCGGCGTGGGTCATCGAGTGCGCGTGCACGCGGAAGTGCCCTCGGTCGAGGAGGCGCACCTCGTCCCAGGTGAGCAGGTCGCGCACGGGGAGCCGGCGCTCGCGGTCCCAGATGTTGCTGCCCCCGGCCAGGCCGGTGACGACGAACACGGTTGCCGGGAAGCCGTGCCGGCGGAGGACGGGCTCCGCGGTGGTGAGGGCATCGCGGTACCCGTCGTCGAAGGTCAGGGCCACCGTGCCGCGGGGCGGCGGCCGGCCGGAGTCCCAGCCCTCGAGCAGCTCCTCCAGCGACTCGACCCGGCGGCGGGTCCAGCGGAGGAACGCCATCTGGCGGGCGAAGCGCCGTGGATCCACGGTGTAGCGGTCACCCGGGGGGCCCGGGGAGATGCTGTGGTACATCAGCACCGGCACCCCGGGGTTGGCCAGACGGCGCCATTCGTCGCCGGTGGCGACCCGGCGCACCCCACGCCAGTAGTAGAAGGACCGGGCGAGCTCGAACAGCGGGCGCCGCGCGCGGGAGACGTCCGAGGCCGCCCACCCGGCGAAGGCCAGGTCGAGCACACGTCCGCCGAGGGGGAGCCGGTCCAGGGCGAGCAGCGCGCCGCGCGCCAGGCGCAGCCGTATCCGGATCGCACCGAACCCGCCCAGGGGCAGGTCCGCCAGAGCCGGGGGTGTGCTGCGGTGGGTGAGCACCGCTGCCTGCCCGGATCGCGCGAAGCCGGGCAGCAGCGCCGACGGCGACATCGGCGGCGCGAGGACGACGGCTTCCGGGGCGTGGACGAAGCGCAATCCGGAGACGTGCAGGCGGTGGGCGAGCCCGAGGTCGTCCGCGGACGCGAGCCCGTCGAGGGTGCCGCACCGGAGGGCCACCTCGCGGGGAAGGCTGGCGTGGGCGCTGGAGAAGTCGCTCCACCGCACGTCGCCCGCCGCCATCTGCCGACTCCGGGCCTCTGCCGAGTCGTGCAGGGCGGCGGCGAGCGCTCCGGCACCCGGGGGGAACCGGACGTGCCCGAGGACGACGCAGCCCTGCGGCCCGGCCGCCCTCTGCCGGTCCAGGTGCGCGGCGACCACCTCGGGCTCGGCGACCACGTCGTGCCCGAGGAGGAGCACCCAGCGGCCACGGGCGGCCCGCAGTCCGTCGTCCCGTCCGGCGGGCACGACGACCTCGAAGCGGCTGGGGTCGGCCGTCGCACGGCGCAGGCTCTCGAGGGTTCTCGTCGGCGCCGGGCGTCCGGGCTCTGCCGGGATCACGACGCTGAGGTCGGGTGTGCTCGACGACGTCATCGTCCCTGCTCGTCAGCCGGGCGGCGCGGAGCCCTACCGGGGTTGTGCACCAGCGCTGCCCACGAAGTAGGCCGGCGTCGTCGTCGGCAGGTGGTTCGGACCACGACGTCTCCTTCCCGGGAGTGCGCGATGGTCCCGCCGCCGGCGGGACCGGTCAACTCCGGGGACGTCACCCGAACGGGTGCGCCGGGCCCAAGGTTGAACCCGTTCCCGTCGATGTACGTGGTGCCAGAGGACACCTCCCGAGGGGACGTCGATGCGAGCGGTCCACCGACCTTCACCGGTCTCACCGGTGCACGGTCGCCTCGCAGCTGTCCCCATGCCGGCCTCCGCCCTCGACGGCCTGGCCCTGGCCACCCTCGAGGCGACGGCCGCGCTGGTGCTGGTCTGCGACGCGGACGGCCGGATCATGCTGGCCAACCCGGCGCTGCAGCGCTTCACCGGTCGCTCGCGCTACCAGCTGACCGGCGCCTCGCTCTACGACGTCGTCGTGCAGCCGGACGAGCGCGAGATCGCCCGGGTGGGCATCGCCGCCGTCCTGGCGGGGGAGCCGGCCATCCCGGGCGAGGTCGACTGGGTCAACGGCGACGGCGAGGCTCGCCGCATCGAGCTGCAGACCAGCGTGCTGGCGCACGACGGCGGCCGGCCGTATGCGCTGGCGTTCATCGGCATCGACGTGACCGTGCACCGCGAGCGGGAGGCGCAGGCCCGCAAGCTGGCCATGACCGACCCGCTCACCGGGGTCGCCAACCGCAGCGCGCTGTTCGCCGCGCTGCGCGCGCACCTCGACCCGGCGACCGGGGCGGGCTGCGGCCTGCTGTTCTGCGACCTCGACGGCTTCAAGGCCGTCAACGACGTGCACGGGCACGCCGTCGGTGACCGGATGCTGGTCGCGGTGGCGGAGCGGCTTCGTCAGCTGGGCGGGGCCGACAACATCGTGGTGCGCCTGGGTGGCGACGAGTTCGTCGTCCTCTTCCCCGGCGTCGGGCCGGACGCGCTGGTCGCGCGGGCTCGCCTGCTCGAGGCGCTCATGGAGCACCCGTTCGAGGTCGACGGTGTGCGGGTCGAGGTCGGCACGAGCATCGGCTCGTCGGTCGGCCGGCCCGGCGACGACCCCGACGTCGTCATGACCCAGGCCGACCAGGCCATGTACCGCGTGAAGAGCGCCCGCCGGTCCACCCGCTCCTGACAGCGTTCAGGCGCCGCCGTCGTCATCGGGCCGGGCGCTAGGCAGCCGTGTGCTCGGGGCAGAAGTTGGTCACCGCGATCGCGATGAAGTCGACCGCTTCGCTCGGGGTGTAGCCGGAGTCGACGGCCACGCCGCCCGCCTGCGCAACGGTGTGCCCTCGGTCGAGGAACGCGCAGACCTGCTCGGCGAACGCGACCAGCTCGCCCGGCGTCCCTTCGTCGGCGAGCCCGGCGTTTGTCAGGTCGACGAAGTAGCTCGCGTCCCGAAGGCGTTCGACGTCTTCAGGGTCCTCGGCGAGGTACTCCGGGTTCGGGTTGTCCGCTCGGTACTGCTCCAACGCGGACAGCCCGGATGACGACGTGGACGACGGCGTCGGGTCGGCCGCGGACTCCTGGTCCGCGTCCTGGCACCCGGCCAGCAGGACGACGCCGATTGCGGCGACCACTCCAGCCAATCTGCGCACCCGGCGCACCCCATCCCTCTCGCGTGAGCGACAGACGGTAGCCACGCCGGTCCGGTAGCGGGCGGCGCGAGAGGGGCTACATCCCTCTCAAGGGGTGAGCTGACGGGTGGACCTGCGTCAGGCGACGCCGCTGTCGAGCGACTGCTGCCAACCAAGCTCGTAGATGACCGCCCGCTTCTCGGTGTCGTCGAAGGACACCTTCTCGCCGCGGTGCCCCTGCTCCGCACCGGTGACTCCGTAAGAGCCGCTGCGGTACCAGTCGCCCTTGGTCGTCAGGAACCACGAGCGATGGTGGTAGTCGGGGCCGGCGAATGCCCATCCCGACAGGCGCCGCAGACCGGAGCGCCGGGTCTTCTCGGTGGCGCTGAGGGTGGGCAGGACGTCGAGGCACAGCCGGGTGAACGCCGAGGCCGACAGGCGGCGCAGCACGTTGTCGGCCGACCGGATCTCCTGCTCCGTCCGCGGCTGCGCGACATACAGCAGCTCGAGGGCCTGGACGGGGGAGAGGTCGAGGAAGGTGTTGCGCAGCCGACGGCGTTCGGCCTCCGCGGCGGCCGCCGCCTTCTGAAGCCGCCGCTCCTCCGCGAGCGCGGCCGCGCGCGCCTTCATGCGGGCGGTGGCCAGGTCGCGGTCGCACACCCGCCAGCCCTGCCACAGGTCGGAGTGGTCGGCGCAGACGAGGCGGGTGCACTCGGCGCACTCGCCGACCGCGCGCTCGCCGCAGCGGCAGTTCTGCGGCCCGGAGTCGTCGATGCGCGTCTGGAGGTAGATGGCGCCGCACGCGCGCGGCTCGGCAGCCGGCGTGCTGCTCGAGCCCGCGCCGACGAGATGGTCGGCTCCGACGAGGGCGTCGCACCGCCAGTAGCCCGGGAGGAGCTGCGTGCGGGGGCTCGTCGTGCCACAGGTTGGACACGGCATGGCCGGAAGGCTAGGGGCGTCGGGTGTGGCGGCCGGTGATACCGCAGCGTGTCGAATCCGCCTCGGCACGGCCATCACAGGCGTCCCGCGCCTCTCCGGAACTCTGGCTGTGACGGAATGGTCACAGCGAGTCGGTGCACCCCTTCCCCTGGCGCCCGACGAATGACAAGGTTGAAACTCTCAAGTCGAAAGCGCGAACGGGGGGCTGGAGCGGTGTTGAGCACGGCGTCGGAGTTTGGTCGATGAGCGCTCGGCACGCGGTCCAGCGGCGGCGCGGCCGCTTCTGGTGGACGGTGGCCGGCGGCAACGCCGCGTTGGGGGTTGCCGCGCTCGTCGCCTTCGGCGTCTCGGACGTCTCCGATGTGCGTGCCCAGGACGCCTCCAGCGCCGAGGTGGCGGCCACCCCCGGCCCTCGGTCGGACGGCGAACTGGGCGACCCCTGGCGGCAGACCGAGGTCGGCGACGGCTGGGCGACTGCCGCCGAGGGCCGCGAGAGCGAGGCCCAGAGCTCGGCGTCGCGCGCGACGCGGACGCCGACCCGGCCGACGGCTGGTTCCACGGGCAGTTCGACGTCCGCTGAGGCGCCCACCCCAGCGACGACGACGTCGCCCGGCGAGGCCGTGCCCACCGCGCCGTCGACGACCACGCAGCCGCCCGTTCTCAGCTGGCCGCTCCCGGTCCCGGAGCCGACGGACGGTGTCACGCCCACTCCTCAGCCCGGCCCGGGGCCGACCGTGCCCTCGACACCGACCACACCGACTACGCCCTCGACGCCGACGGAGCCCGAGGCCCCGGACGAGACGGATCCGACCGATCCGCCCGAAACGCGTGAGCCGCCCGTGCCGCCGGAGCGCCCGACGCCGCCGGGGCAGGAGGCGGACGAGTAGTCGCCCTTCGCCAGGGTCAGGCGGCGAGGAGTCGGTCCTCCAGTTCGCGGCGGGCGCCGCAGGCCGGGCATAGCTCGTAGGCGCGGGGAGCGGCCTCCCACTTGGGGTTCAGCAGGTCCAGGCCCTTGCGCATGCGGCGGGACACCGTGATGACCTGACCGTGGTGGCCGCACAGGCTGCAGGACGAGGCCGCCAGGCCGAGCCGGGACTCCTGACGCACCGTCGATCGCACAACGTGAGCGTGCCATCACTCCGGAGCAGTCGCTCGCACGGGTGACGCGACTCACCGGCAGTTCGGCTCAACAGTCACACGCGTCTGCCGAGGGCCGCGCGCGTCAGGGCGCCGGCGGGCAATCCGTGCAGGACGACGGGTCCTCGGGGAGGGGCTCCTCGACCGGCGGCGGCGGATCGGCCGGCGGCTGCTCGGGCACCGCCTCCGGCTCGGTCGGCGTCTCGCCGGTGGGGGCATCGACCGGGTCATGAGGAGTGCCGGTGTAGTCGCTGGACGGATCGACCTCGACCGGTGCGGGAGCGACGGCGTCAGGTGCGGACGGCGCGGGCGCGGCCGGTGCGCCGGTCGTCCTGCTGCCGGCGGCCGAGGCGGCGCGGGACGGAGAGGCGGGCGTCGGGGAGGCCGTGGACGTGGGCGGAGCGGTCGGCACCCCGGCCGCGGGGCCGGCAGTGGGGGTGGCGCGTGGCGCGGACGACGGGCGGGCCGGCTCGGTCGGCGCACTGCCCGCCGGGGTCTCGACCGAGGCGGTGCTCAGCCAGCTGAGCGAGTGCCCGAGCACGGGCAGCAGCCCGAAGGCGAGGAGCGCGAGGAGCGGGGCCAGCCAGGCGCGCCGGGCGCCGTCCGCCGTCCGGGCGGCCCGGTGCCGTCCGACGACGTCGATCGTGGCCACGTCCCGCTCCCTCCACCGGTCCGGTCCGACGCTAGGGATGCCGGGGCGGGAGGTGGGGGAGCCGCCGTGGCGAGCGGGACGGCCGGGACACCGGTGGGCGACGGGGAGGAAGGGGTCGGCTCGCGGGGCGACGGGGGCACGGTCGGTCCGCGGGCCTTACGGCAGGAGGGACGGGGACGCCGGTGCCCCGCTGCTGGAGGCCCGTCGACGAGGAGCGGTGTTCTTCTCGACCGCGCTGTGCAGGAGGATCGAGCACTGTCGGGTTGGCCTGCAACGTCAAGGAGGTACCCCGCGGAGGGGACACCGGCTGCGCCGGGCGGGACAGGTGTGTCCAGGCGGGCTGTCCAGCGGACATGCGCGGGGCGCCTGCTTGGCAGGCGCGACGTCTGTCACGACTCTGCTCCGGAACGTCGGACGAGCCGACGTCCGAACCCGAACGGGGATCTCATGTCCACCGAGCAGTACGACCCCACCTACTCGCAGACCCCGGCCGTCCCGCAGGGCTACGCCCAGCCGGCTCCGCAGCCGTACGGCTACGCCCCGGTGCCCGTGCAGGCGCCGTCGAACGGCATCGGCGTCGCCGGCTTCGTCACCGGCCTCGTCGGCCTGGTCCTGTGCTGGGTGCCGTGGGTCGGCCTCCTGCTGGGCCTGACCGGCATCGCCCTCAGCGCGGTCGGCATCTCGCAGGGCAAGAAGAAGGGCGCCCCCACCGGCCTCTCCATCGCCGGTCTCGTCTGCGGGATCATCGCGATCATCCCGCAGATCTTCGTGCTGATCGCGCTGTTCTCCGTCGCCTCGGCGATCTCGACGTACTGATCGCACCGCCGCTCGGCACGACCACGGGCCGGCGTCCCGACTGCTCCGGCGGTCGGGACGCCGGCCCGTCGTCGTTCGTGCCCCTCTCGGGTGGCCGCGCGCGTCACTGCGGTCGTTCGACCGTTCCCCGGCCTCACACTTGGACCACGGGGCGTCACCGACGCCGGAACGAGCGGAGGGACGCCGTGACGAGCGGCCAGTACGGGTACAACCCGGGGGAACCGGAACAGCGGCCGCAGGAGGGCGCGCAGCCGTACGGGGCGCAGCCGGCGTGGGGCCACCCCCCGCAGGGCCCCGTTCCGCCCCAGCCGATGCCCTATGGCTACGGGCAGGGCTATCCCGCGCCTGGCTACCCGGTCTACGCCCCGGCGCCTCCGCAGAACGGCGTGGGCATCGCCGGTTTCGTCACCGGCCTGACCGGCCTGGTGCTCTGCTGGATCCCCTTCCTCGGCTTTCTCCTCGCCGGGACGGGCGTCGCCCTCAGCGCCGTCGGGATGAACCAGGGGAAGCGGACAGGGGCGAGCACCGGGCTGGCGATCGCCGGCCTCGTGTGCGGGATCATCGGCGTGATCCCGGGCCTGATCGTGCTCATCGCCTTCTTGTCGGCCGGCCCGTACTGACGCGAGTTTCCACAGCCGCGCTGCCCTCCCGTCGCCATGGGCGGCGACCAGCGAATACGCTTCCCGGGCTCGCCCTCGGGGGCAGCCGTCGGTCGTGGGTCGAGGACGTTGGGGACGGGAGCGTCGATGGATCTGCCGGAGCTCAGCTGGGGAGCCGCCTCGCACCCAGGACAGCGGGCCGAGAACCAGGACAGGTTCCTGGTGGCGCCGCCGGTGTTCGCCGTCGCCGACGGCATGGGGGGCCACGCCGCGGGGAGCGAGGCGAGCGCGCGGGCGGTCGCCCGCCTGACCGAGCTGGCGGGCGGGCCGGCCATCGACGTGGAGACGATCAGCGCCGCGCTCGAGCAGGCGGACAAGGACATCATGGCGCTCGGGGAGTCCTACGACGCGATGAGCCGGCCCGGGACGACGGTGGCCGGCGTGGCACTGACCGAGAGGGACGGATCCGTGGGCTGGCTGGCCTTCCACGTGGGGGACTCGCGCATCTACCGTTGGTCGCCGGACGGTGGCCTGCAGCAGGTCAGCAAGGACCACTCGGTGGTCCAGGCGCTCGTCGACGCCGGCGCCATCAGCGAGGAGCGGGCGCTCACGCACCCGCAGCGGCACATGATCACCAAGGCGCTGGGCTTCGGCGACCGCGGCGGGGCCGACTTCGAGTTCCTGCCGGCGACGGCTGGGGAGCGTTTCCTCATGTGCTCCGACGGCCTGACCGGCGAACTGGGCGATGCCCGGATAGCCGAGCTGATGGCGAACGAGCTGGACGATCAGCGCCTGGCGGAACAGTTGGTCGCCTCAGCCGTCGAGCCAGGCGCTCAGGACAACGTCACCGTGGTCGTCGTGGGGATGCCTGCGGCGGGTGCCGCCGATCAGTAGGCGCCGGACCCGCGCAGGACGGCCTTGACGGTCTTGCACAGGATCATGAGGTCGAAGGCCAACGACCAATTCTCGACGTAGCGGACGTCGACGCGCACCGAGTCGTCCCAGGACAGGTCGGAACGCCCGCTCACCTGCCAGAGGCCCGTCAGCCCAGGCTTGACCAAGAACCGGCGGCGCATGTCTATGCCGTACTTCGCGACCTCTCTGGCCAGCGGCGGACGAGGACCGACCAGCGACATGTCGCCGCGCAACACGTTGAAGAGCTGCGGCAGCTCGTCGAGTGAGTACCTGCGCAGGAAGCGCCCGACGCGGGTCACGCGGGGGTCGTTCCGCATCTTGAACAGGACGTCGTTCTTCCGGTCCTGGTCGGCGGTGAGGCGCTCGACCAGGTGGTCGGCGTTCGGGACCATGCTCCGGAACTTGAGCATGGTGAACGTCTCGCCGCACTGGCCGATGCGCTCTTGACGAAAGAGCACCGGCCCTCGGCTGGATGTCTTCACCGCTACCGCGATCGTCAACAGAAGGGGGGAGAGGAAGAACAACCCCAACAGGGCCGTGGTGCGGTCGAAGATCTCCTTGGTGAGCCGGCGGACGCCCGTGAGCTCCGGGCGGTCGAGGTGGAGGAGCGGGAGGCCGGCGACGGGACGGATGTGGACCCGTGGCCCTACGACGTCCGTTATGGCGGGGGCGACGAGGAGTTCGGCAGAGGTGTCCTCGAGTTCCCACCCGAGGCGGCGCAGGGCGGAGCCGTCCAGCCCCTGGCTGGGCAGGACGGCGACGGTGTCCACTTCGAACCGGGTCACCACGTCGGCGACCTCGTCCAGCTCGCCGAGGATGGGCAGCCCGTTGAAGGCGTCGACTTCGGGACAGTGCTGCTCTTCGGGGAGGCAGCAGCCAATGACCCGGTACCCCTGGTGGCTTGACCGCTGCAGCTGATCGTCGAGGGCGGCAACCGCAGCTCGGTGACCCACCAGGATGGTGTTCTGCAGGTAGCACCCCTTGCGGCGTTGCCGCCACAGCCAATGTCGATGCACGAGTCGCTGCAGGAGCGTGAGCAGCGTGGTCAAGGGCAGCGCAACGACGACAAAGCCACGTGCCAGCTCGACGCGAAAGGCCCAGGAGAAGGTGCCGACAGCGGCGACCAGCACGACGGCGGCGGCGAGCACCCGCCGGTATTCCTCGACCCCGACCCACAAGAACCGCTGCTCGTAGGTCCGCGCGACGACCATCGCGGGCATCCAGATCAACGGCAGCACGGCGACGATCCAGAACGGGGGGTCCTGGTCGGGCTCGAGCCGCGACCAGGAGAACCAGAAGAAGTAGCCGACGACCCCGGCGAGAGCGGCGCACACGGTGTCGAAGACCATCGCGCGGCGCACAAAATCCGCCCGCCACGCCCGCCGGGCCGCTGTCCCCTCGCCGGCGATGTTGTCGGCGAACCGGTACCACCCCTTCGCCTCTGAAGAAGGCGGCGACTGGTCGAGGACATCGCTCGACGACATCGCAGAACCCCCGTGGCGCGGACATCGTGCGGCTCACTGTGCCGCTCGGCGGTCGCACCATAACGGCAATCTCACAGGCGTGCCTCTGGAGCCGTGACGGTGGCTTTCCTCTGCACCTCTGGTCGACTGCTATAAGATTGCGATTTGCCTCTCGGGTGCCGGCGGAGCCGCAATGGCGTTGAGGAGGGCATCAACAGCCGAGCGGATGAGTTCGGCGGCACGGTGGTGTGCTTCTTGAGGTTGACCGATCGGGTCGGGGACTGAATCCTCTTCCGGGTCTACCGGTGGCACGAGGCCACGACGCAAACGAGCCGCCTCTACCAGGGCGTGAGCTCGCGGAACCGGTTCCTCCGGCAGGCCCTCCAGGTCGACCAGCGCGGAGAGGCGAGCAAACTCGCGCAGGGTGAAGGTAATGCCGAGTGCTTGCGGCGTTTCCTGCAGAATCGCAGAGCGGTGGTGTGGACTCATGCCCAAGATGAGATCGCTCTCCTCCACCTGCGCAGGTGTCAACCGGCGGCTGAGGAACTGCTCGGCCTCACCGTCCAGTTCCCATGGACGCAGCTCGCGGCGCGAGCTCGGGTGCATGTCGGCCCTCGGCGCGGCTTGGGTGCCAGCACTTCGGATGTGAAAAGCGGCTGCCTCTGCGGAGCTCAGGCGATGGACGAGCTCGTGACGGGTCAACAGTTCGGCGAAGGGTGAACGGCAGACGTTCCCCGTGCAGACGAAAAGTAGGCGGAACTCCGTTTCCGGCCGCCGGTGGCGTCCCACCATGACTCCTTAGCGAACTGCGACGGGCGGCTGCCTATTGCCCGCTGAGATGAGCGGCTTACGTGAGCTCCCCCCCATACTGGCCTGGTGGAGAAGCCCGCAGTGTCAGTGATCATCCCAGCCTGGCAGGCGGCGGCCACGATCGGTGGCACATTGGCGAGCCTCGCACGCCAGACCCAGAGCTCCTGGGAGGCGATCGTGGTCGATGACGGATCCACCGACGCCACTGCGGACGAGACGGAGAGGCTTGCCCTGCAGGACCCGAGGATCCGGGTCCTCCGAGGCCCGCACCGCGGCGCCAGTGCAGCGCGCAACACGGGAATCGCCGCAGCACGAGCCGAGTGGTTGCTGTTCCTGGATGCCGACGACGTGCTGGAGCCGACTGCGCTGGCACGGCTTTCCGCCCAGGCGTCGCAGGGGACCGATCTCATCACCTGCGGCTGGGCCAGGGTGACGCCCGACGGGCGCCGCCTTGCGGATGTTCTGCCGCCGCCACCCGGTGACTGGTTCGAGATTCTTGCTGAACGCTGCCCGGTGACCATCCACGCCTGCCTGGTGAAGCGGGACGCGGTCGAGATTGTCGGTGGCTTCGACGAGGAGTTGGTTACCTGCGAGGACTGGGACCTCTGGCAACGCATCGTACGCCGAGGTAACCGGGTGGAAGTGGTCCCGGAGGTGCTGGCGCTCTACTGCGTCCGGGTAGGAGCTGCGTCCAACGACGAGACTCGGTTCCTCATCGATGCTGTCGAAGTACTTCGTCGGGGGCATGCACCCGACCCGCGGGTCCCTGATCCTGCAGAGCGTCATCGGATGGGGAGACCCGCTTCAGAGGTCCCAACTAGGGCCTACGGCATCGCGTCCTGGCTTGCCGGGCAGGCCATCGGAGCCGGCCGCGACGCAAATGGTCTGCTCTCATTCCTCGACGGCGTGCGGGCTCCTGGACTTGAGGCGGTACTCGTTGCCGAAGCGCTCACCGCTGGGCTCGAGGTGCACGGTACTGAGCGATACTGGGATGAGGTCGGACCTGCGCTGCTCCAGTACCTTGCCGACCTTGAGATGCAATCCGGTGCCGTTGGCCTGATCGGCGAGGCGCGGCGCCATCTTGAGGGGGTTGTCCTCGACCGGACGCCTGGTCGGCCGGCGACGGCGGGAACGACTCATGCGGTCCGTCTACAACTCGGCGAAGACATCCGAGACGTGCACCTGCCATCCGCCGCAGATGTACTCCGAGCAGAGTTGCAGGACGACGGTCAGGTCCTTGGTGTCGTCACCGTCCCCGCCGTCTGTGGAGCCGTTCGCGGGCTGGTGCTGGCAGACGCGTTGGCTGCCGAACTCGGCTGGTGGATCCTGGGCCGGTATTTCGGCTCTCACCTCTATGCCGAGGGGGAGGACCACAATGCCGTAGGTTGGGTCACCTTCCTGCGCGAATTGTGGGGGCGGCCCGACTGGAGCGAGGCGGACTTCTACGACTTGCGACGTCGCGACGATGCGCCGGCGCCGCACGGTGAGTTGCAGGACGGCTGGTTGCACGTCGACGTGGCGCTCGATCTTCCGCGTCTTCCCAAGGTCCGAGGCGACGTTCCCGTCGCCGTGTCCGTCGGCGGCCGGCCGATCGGGGGGCTGCTTGTCCGCGCTCGTCGCGGACTCGGCCCGCAACAGCTACGCGCGGCGATCTCCTCCGGGTGCGGAACCGAGCTGCTCACCGCAGCCGTTCGCGAGGGCCTGCTCTTCGAGCGACTTGGGGGCTCTCTGCGAGCCCGACTCAGGGACGCGGTCAGGGAAGGCTGTGAGATCGGATCGCAGGTAGCCGTTCTCGGACGGCACCCGGCTGGGGGAGTGATGTCTCCAGCGAGTCGTCACGCGACCTTGCCTCGCGAGTGCACGGACCTGCTAGAGCCGAGTCTCGTCAGGAGCAAGCAGCCGCTCATAGGGGTGACCGCCCAAACGGCCGCGGTCCACTACGCGCCGGACGTGCTCTGGACGCTTCCTCCCCAGCCTCAACCCCTGACGGCGCCGAAGTCTCCGACGATCGGTCGCAACTTCACGCGTCATGACTTCGAGTCGCTGTTCGCCGCGGACGCGGACCCCTGGAAGTACACAACCGAATACGAGCGGACCAAGTACGAGCAAACCCTCGAGCTGATACCGAATGGTCCTATCGACGACGCAATCGAACTGGGCTGTGCCGCCGGGCACTTCACCACGTTGCTGGCGCCTCGTGTGACCCGGCTCGTAGCAGCAGACATATCCTCGGTCGCCCTCGATGAGGCCAAGGAACGCTGTCATGCGCATCCCAACGTCGAGTACCTGCAGCTGGACGTCGGCAGTGACGAGTTGCCTGGCCAGTACGACCTGGTGGTGTGCAGTGAGATGCTCTACTTCACGGCCGACCGGAAGGGTTTTCCTGTCGTTGCCCAGCGCTTGGCCAGCGCCCTCAGACCCGGCGGTCACTTAGTGACCGCACACGGCAGAGTTGTGGCCGATGGTGGGCCAGGGCCGGCTTTCGACTGGGAGGTTCCCTTCGGGGCAGACTTCATCGGATCGGTTCTAAGCCGTACCGACGGTCTAGAGCGTGTTCGCGAGCTTCGGACGCCCTTGTACTCCGTCCAGGTCTTCAGGCGGGTCGACGGGGTGCGACGCCTGCAGCGACTGCTCGCGCATCGTCGCGTCGATGTGGAGCAACGCCCCCTGACCGCAGTGCTGGAACCTGACGTGGAGCGGCACGTTCGCTGGGATGAGAAGCAGGGGAGTACCACGCACGACACCAGCATCGTCACCGAGCGGTTGCCGGTGTTGATGTACCACCGCGTGGCGCAGACGGGGTCGAAAGCGCTCAGCCGGTACCGGGTTTCCCCTCAAGATTTCGACGAACAGCTCGGGTATCTGGCTGCAGCCGGCTTCCGTAGCGCCACTTTCGACGAATGGGCAGAGGCAAGGCGACTGAACCGCGCCCTTCCGGGCCGCCGCGTGATCATCACGTTCGATGACGCGTACGTCGACTTCGCTGAGGAAGCGTGGCCCCTTTTGCGTAAATACGGGTTTTCGGCAACGTTGTTCGTGCCGACCGCCCACGTCGGAAAGACAAACGCATGGGACGCCGCTTACGGCGAAGAAGTGCCGCTTCTGGGCTGGGAGGCGTTGCGCGACCTTCGTGATGAGCAGGTAACGATGGGTGCCCACGGCCACACTCACCGCCCGCTGTCTGCACTCGCTTCGGGCGATGTCGCGCGTGAGGCTGCCCGCTCGCGTGTTGAACTGGAGAATCGCCTTCAGGTCCCGGTTACCGCAGTAGCCTATCCCTACGGACGCTTCAACAGCGTTGTCACCCACCTGCACGCAGCGTCCGGGTTCCTACACGGAGTGACTACGAGGTCAGCTCTCAGTTCACTGAAGGACCCTGCACTTTCGCTTCCACGTGTAGAGGTCATAGGCGGTGAGGGCGTGCCCTCCTTCATCCGCCGCCTGGGGGCGGATGGTGACCGACGAGTCTGACCTCCTCGAGGTACTCACCAGCGCAAGGTGTTGCACGAGCTTCCTCGGGCGGTCACGGTGATGATTGGCTACCTTTCTTGGACCTTCGCGGGGGAGGACCTTGCATGCCGAGAACATGGGTCGCGATGGAGACCTGCCGCCCGGCGCGACGGCTCCGAGCCCTCGGGTCGACGCTGAACGCATACCTGTCGGGCGGTACGTTCGTGACCGATGTCCGCTGAGCCGCAGGGGCCGACCGATGCCCCCTCCGCGCCGGCCAAGAAGCCGTGGTACCGCGCGTTGGCCTCTCGCTATCTCAACGTCCTCCCGTTGCGCGACCTTGCGCTGCGCGCCCGCCGCCTTCACCTCGCCGCCTTTTGGACGCTGTGGGAGCACTTGGAGGTGCGTCGATTGCGGCGAGAGGTAACTCCCCTCCCTACCGCGACGGTTGCGATCGTCGTCCCGACGTTTCGACGTCCGGCCCTGCTGCGGCAGGCAGTGGTCTCGGCTCTCGCGCAGACCTACCGGGACTTCGTCGTCATGGTCGTCGACGACGGCGGCGGTCAAGTTTTGGGGCTACCGGAAGATCCCCGCCTCCGGGTGGTTCGCCTCCGTCGGAACACCGGCGTACTGAGTGTGGTGAACAACATCGGAATCCGGCTGACGAGGTCTCGCTACATCTCATTGCTCAACGACGACAATCGTTGGCGCCCGCATCATCTCGAGAAGGCGGTCGAGGCTCTCGAAGGTGGCGCGGACCTCGTCTACACGGGCATGCGTCGGCATCGGGCTGACGGGTCCGACGTCGATGTGCTGGCGGTTCCCTTCAATCGTCAGACCCTGCGGCGGACGTCCTATACGGACAGCAACTCGCTCGTCGTCCGGCGCGGTGATGGCGTCCATTTCAACCGTACTCCGCGCAGCAAGAAGGACACCGTCAAGGAGGACTGGGAGTTCGTCTGGCGGTGCAGCAGGAAAATGCGGGTTCAGTTCGTCCCTGACATCACGGTGGACTACCTGATCCACGACGACAGCTATCTCACGGACTGGACGTACTTCTGGCGGCAGCGTGCCGCAAGCGGAGGGAAGCGGTGACGGGGAGTCGGTTCAGGGACGCGCGGGCCCGACGCCCGGTCGTCGTGGAACTCTCCGAGCCCCTCCAGGACGTGGCCACGGGCGGAGCGCCCTTCCTGCACGTGACAGCGCTGTGGCGCGGGGGGCCCCTCGGTAGCGTCGTAGTTCCCGCACCGCTCGACCCTTATCCCGCAAGATCGCTCCTCACCGAGATGATCCGTAGTTTCAGCGGTGCGTTGACCGATCGGCAGGTGGACGAGTTGGTCAGCGCACCGCGGGAACGCCCCACTCGGCGGCCCACAGGCACGGTCGTCGTGTGCACTCGCAACCGTCGCGACGCCCTCGCACGCTGCCTAATCTCGCTCGCCGCCCTAGTACCCGGTGACCCCCTCGACGTCTTGATCGTCGACAACGGGAACGGAGATGACGCAACGCGCGGGCTCGTCGAGAGCTACGGGTTCCGATGGGTTCACGAGCCGGAGCCAGGCCTCGATCGCGCTCGCAATCGCGGTCTGCTGGAGGCGACAGGAGAGGTCGTCCTCTTCGCCGACGATGACGTCTACGTGCAGCCCACATGGGCCCACATGCTGCTGCGCTGCTTCGACGACCCTTTGGTCGGCGCCGCCACGGGACTCGTCCTGCCGGCGGTGCTCGACACCGAGGAGCAACGGGTGTTCGAGGAGCACTTCGGGTTCGGTCGAGGCCACCACCGGCGAGTCATGGATGGGTCGCTTCAAGCCCCCACTGGGGCCGGTTCTCTCGGGGCCGGGGCCTCGATGGCCCTGCGGCGAGACCTGATGCTCGACTTCGGCGGCTTCCCGGAAGTCCTTGACGGCGGGATGCCGACCCGCGGCGGCGGGGACACGTACGGCCTCTATCGGGTGATCCGCGCGGGGTACCGAGGAGTCTTCGAGCCCCGCGCGTTGTCGCTGCACTGGCATCGTCCTGGTGGTGACGAACTTCTGCGCACGGTAACGGGCTACTCGATCGGCACCTACTCGTATCTGCTCTATGCGTTGCTACACGACCGCGATCCGTTGGCCCTGCGCGCACTGGGCAGCTGGTCGGTTGGCTGGGTAGGTCGGCGCCTGGCCCGGGCGGCGCTACATCGCGACGGGGCACCACCCCTGCACCTCGCATGGGCCGAAGTCATCGGCGCAGCGCAGACACCGCACGCCTATGTCGAAGCCCGCAGGATCGTTCGCCACCGCGGCACGTTGCTCGTGCCACGAGCCGGCCTGTCAGCGTCAGTCCCGGCGCCGAGCGTGCGTCAAGGCTCTGCTCGGACTGAACCGATCTCCGGACCCCCTGTTTCGGTCGTCATCCCTACCCGTAACCGTCGGGACAGCGTCATCCGCCTCGTTCGAGCGCTGGACGCGCAGCAGGTGCCGGCCGCCGAGATCGTCGTTGTGGTGGACGGCGATGTGGACGGCACTGCGGCCGCTGTTCGCGCCGTCAGCGCAAAGACCGACATCAGGTTGAAGGTCCACCCGACCAATCGGGGGGCCGCGGCTGCGCGAAACACGGGTCTGCAGCAGCTGACCGGTGCTGTTGTCCTGTTCCTCGACGACGACGTGGCGCCGGCCACGCCCGACCTCGTGGCCGAGCACGCCGCCGCCCATGGGCGAGTCAGCGCTGGAGCGGCCGTGGTGGGGCCGTGCTTGCCAGGGGAGGTCTCGGTCGAGTCGCCCTTCCTCCTCGGCGTGCGCAATTGGTGGATCGACCATGTTGGCCGGCTGTCGTCGGGCGGTCCGCTGGCCTTCACCGACCTCGGTACGGGCAACGTCTCCATCAGCCGCGCTGTCTTGCAGGAGGTGGGCGGTTTTCGTGAACTACCGCGCCGAGAGGACTGGGAGCTCGGGTACCGCTTGCTGCGTGCCGGCGTGCATCTCGTCTCGGCTCCTGAGGCCAGAGTGGTGCACCCGATCGACGTGAGCTTGCAGGGCTTGCTGCATGACCGTTTAGACGAGGGTGCCGGCGATCTGCGTTTCGCCCAGGACCACCCGGAAGTGGCGCACCTGCTACCTCTGTGGAGCTGGCTTGACATGGACGTCCGACGCAGGTCGCTAGTGACGGCCTTGTTCCTGGCTCCTGACGTCGGCGAGCGGGCGATCGAGTGTCTGCGGCCACTGCTCGTCGGACTCAACAGTCTCGGTGCCCGCACGAGATTCCACCGGAGGCTCGGCACCGCGATCACCATCGCCTATTGGACGGGAATCGCCCGGTCAGCGGGCAGTGAGGCCGCTTTCTTGCAGACGCTCGCCGCCGCACCGGCATGGTCGCCGTCGCGGATTGTGAAGGGACAGCCCTTCGAACTTCGGCGTCCACGGTGGGGGACACCGGATCCCGAAGCCGTGGTCCTCAACCTCACCTGGGACGGCCGGGACCTGGCTCGAGTGCCGAACCGATGGGGCGGCTTTCCCTGGTCGGATGAGGAACTTGCTCGCCGGATCCGTACGGGCGTGCCCCTTGAGCGTCTGGCCTCACTCCTGCACGAGGTGCGCCGGTGAATCTTCCGTTCGTCGCGGACCTCGATCTGCGCGAGTCAACGCCCCCGGACCTACCCGACGACCGTCCGGTGCACGGTTTGCTCTGGTGGGGAGACCACGTGCTCGGACAAGCGACCCTTGCTCCAGGAGTCCACCGCTGGGAGGACCTGAGAAGGGAGTTCACCGGGCGGCTGCAGACCCGGGTGACGGCTCTGGAAAGCCTTCGAGCCGAGCCCCCGCCCGACAGCGCTGAACCCCGTCATATCACAGTCGTGGTCTGCACCCGCGAGCGCCCAGACTTGCTCGCCGGCTGCTTGGAGGCGGTGCATGCGCTCGACCCGGCGCCTGCCGAAGTTGTCGTCGTGGACAACGCGCCGCGGACGCAGCGGACGGCCGACTTGGCGGAGCGATGGGGAGCCCGCCGTGTCGTCGAGCCGCGGCCGGGGCTGAGTCATGCACGCAACGCCGGGTGGCGAGCCGTCCGAACTCCGATCGTTGCCTTCACCGACGACGACGCGCGGCCGCATCGTCGGTGGATCGCTGCGCTGAGTCAGGGCTTTGTCACCGCAAGCGTCGGTTGCGTGACCGGCCTCGTGGCGGCTGCTGAGCTGATGACCCCTGCACAGCGCCTCTTCGAAGGCAACGGCGGGATGGGAAAGGGGTTTGACGCGCGGCTGTTTTCGGCCGACACAGTGGGGCTTCAGGGCTGGCTCGTCGGAGTGGGCGCCAACATGGCGTTCCGGACAGTCGCACTAGAGGAGATCGGCGGCTTCGATCCCCATCTGGGCTCCGGCACGGTCACCCGGGGGGGCGAGGACCTCGACATCTTCGTGCGGCTGTTGGCCGGCGGCGGCGCAGCGATGTATGCACCCGATGCAGTCGTCCGCCACGTTCACCGGCGCGACCTTCCCAGCCTCGTCCGGCAGTACCGGGACAACGGCTTCGCCTACGCCGCCCTGCTGCGCAAGTACGAACAGTCGGGGGGAGTCCTGAGCACCGCGGCGGTGCGCGAGCGCACCCGGTGGCGGCGGCAGCGGCACGTGCGATCCCTGCTGGGGTCGGTCCGCCGCCGAGAGGGGGCCCGCTTCCTGGAGATCATCTGTGAGATCAGCGGCAGCCTCGGGGTGGCAGCTGCCTACGGGGAGACCCGGGCGCTGGCAGAGAACCGTTCTGTGCTCGGTGGCTCGCGTGCGCACTAACGCGTCCTCGATGCGGCACTCCGTCGATGTGGTCACCCACCTCGTGCTACGGGAGGTCCATCTTCGCTACCGCCGCTCGCTGCTCGGTTGGCTGTGGTCGGTGGCGCAGCCGCTGGCACGCTTCCTCGTACTAGCCTTCGTCTTCACCGCCGTTCTGCCGCTCGACGTCCCCAACTACGCGGTGTTCCTCTTCGCGGGTCTCATCGGGTGGACGTGGTTCAGCGCTGGAGTGGTGTCCGCAACATCGAGTGCGATCGAGCGCCGAGACCTCCTGATGCGTCCTGGGATCTCTCGCATGCTCGTCCCTGTCATCAGCGTCCTCACCGACGCTACGGACTACCTTGCCGCCCTGCCTGTGCTCGCGGTGATCCTGCTGATCTCGGTAGGAAGCATCCCTGTGACGTGGTTGCTCCTCCCGATCGTGCTGATCCCGATGTTCCTCCTCACGTTGGGGCTCGGGTATGCGCTGTGTGCGGCGAACGTATACCTCCGCGATGTGCGACTCGTGGTCGGCATCGCGACCCTGCTGGGGTTCTATGTCACGCCGGTCTTCTACCTGCCCGAGCAGGTCCCGGAGAAGTTCCAATGGGTGGTCGACCTCAACCCGGTGGCCGCTCTACTTGAGGTCCAGCGGGACGTCCTGGTCGACGGAGTCGTGCCGCCGTTCGGACAATTGCTCGTGACCTATCTCGTGGGCGCGCTGGCGCTTCTCGTCGGCGCAGTCATATACCGGCGCGCCAGCCGAACGTTCGTGGACGAACTGTGAGCGCATCCGGTCGTGCGGTCATCGAGGTGCGTCACGTCGGCAAGTGCTATCGGCGCTCCTCCGGCGGGGGCGGGGGGTCACTTCGCAGCCTGGGCGAGCTGCGATCGCGTTCGCCCCACTGGGCCTTACGGGACGTCTCGCTCACTGTGTGGGAAGGGGAGGCGCTCGGCATCATCGGGGTCAACGGGGCAGGCAAGTCCACACTCCTGCGCCTGTTGTCCGGACTCACAGCTCCGACTCGTGGATCGATCGTGCTGCATAGTCGGATCAGCGGACTGTTGACGTTGGGCGAGAGCTTCCAGCCGATCCTCTCGGCCGAAGAGAACGCGCTGACCGCGGCCATCCTCGCCGGCCTCACGCGGCGGCAAGCCCGAGAACGCCTTGCGGAGATCGCCGCCTTCGCCGAGCTCGAAGAGGTGATGGACCAGCCTCTGCGGACCTTCAGTGACGGGATGCGCCTAAGGCTCGCTTTCGCTGTCTCGATCAGTGTGGATCCCAGGGTCCTGCTCATCGACGAGGTGCTGGCAGTAGGGGACCTGCGGTTCCGGCAGAAGTGCCTCGACCGGCTCACCGAGCTGCACCAGCAGGAGTCCGTGACTGTCGTGCTCACGTCCCATGAACTCGAACAGGTGGAGGCCATGTGCACGCGAGCTGTGTGGCTGTCGGACGGCGTGGTGGCGGCCGAGGGGGCGCCTCAAGACGTGACGACCGAGTACCGCCGGTCCCTGCGAGCAGCAAGCGGTGCGATATCGGTCGACGAGTCTGGGCTCGAACGGCAGGGAGACCGCCTCGTCGAGATCACCGGGGTGCGGGTCGGCTCGGTCCAAGGGCTCGAAGGAGCTCTACTGCAGCGCGGTGAGCCCCTCGCGCTCGAACTCGACTTGGTGGCCCACGAGCCGGTGCCGGAGGCCGTCGTAGGCATCAGCGTCTTCACCGACGACGGCGTCCTCTGCTTCGACGTGGCTTCGCTCTATGACCGCCTGTTCATCGGCCCGCTCGATGGCAAGCACACGGTGCAACTCGCCATTCAGCGTGTGGACCTCGCGCCCGGGACCTATTGGGTCGAGGTGGGAGTCTACGGCGCCGACTTCAGCCATGCCCACGACGTGCACAGTGGTGCCTACCATTTCCAGGTCTCTGGCCGCCGAGCCCGCGGGGTGATGGATCCGCCGCGCCAGTGGCGACTTCTATGACAGATCCCGACGTAAGCATCGTCATTCCCACCCGAGCCCGTCGGCAAGCGGTCTGCGGCCTCGTCGAGGCGCTGCAGCATCAAGAAGGGGTGAACTTCGAGATCATCGTCGCGCTCGACGGCGATATTGATGGAACCGGTTCGGCCCTGGAGGGCCTGGAGGTGGCGCGTCGGCCGGCGCTCGTGCGGCTCGCCTCACCCAGTACTGACCCACATCACGGGAACGGCGCCGGAACTACCCGCAACGCCGGAGCCGCCCGCGCGGCCGGGAAGGTCTTGCTCTTCCTCGACGATGACGTCGCCCCCAAGACCCTCAACTTGGTGGCTCTGCACCTGAGCGGGCATGCCGACGGCCAGCGCCGTGCCCTCATCGGGACCATCATGGCCGAGCCCCCGGGCACTGGCACTTTCATGGAGCGAGAGATCGTTCGGTGGTGGCGTCGCCAGACGACTCATATCGAGAGCAGCAGCGAGCTCCGATTCACCGACATGGCGACGGCGAATCTCTCAATCAGTCGAAACTTGTTTGGGCAACTGAACGGCTTTCGAGCTATGGCTAGGCGGGAAGACTTCGATTTCGGCCTCCGCCTGCTTTCAAGTGGGGTTGAACTCGCGTACTGCAATGGCGCCGCGGTAGGGCATCGTTTCGACACGGACCTGCGTGCTTATCTCCAGGACCTCGTTCGCGAGGGCGCGGGTGACGCTGAGTTGGCTGAAGACCATCCGGGCGCCATCGGATCCCTGCCCTTGGATCTCTATCGGCACGTCGACGGATCGCGGCGGAAGCTTCTCGAGATGGCCTTTCTCGGGCGCGCCGAGTCCATGGTTACCCTCGCGGCGTACACGGCACTTCGAACCCTGGAACAGGCCCGACACGAGTCAACTTGGCTCCGAGTCCTTCAGCGGGCAACGGTCCTGCGCTACTGGGTGGGTGTCGGGCGGCGCCTGCGATCACTGGATCGGCTCAAGGTGGTACTGCATCGCGCAGATCAGATAGCGCGGGACGCTCCGGCGTACGTGGACATAAACACGGGTCGTTATCGTCTGCCCGGCCCCGCAGAACCGTGCGACGTACGTGTGCTTCGAGACGGGCATCCGCTGGGAACCGCGCCCTTGCGGTGGGGCGGGCTACCGTTTGCAGAAGAAGTCTTCCTTGCTCGAATAGACCGAGCTTATCCAGCTTCAGTAACCCGACCGCGCTGGGATCGTGACATATAGCCGCGGATATGCCGTTTGTGCACCCCGAGCAATCGCAGAGCGAGAAAGGGCATGGTGAGACAGCATGAAGCCTGAGGCTCTGTGGTACTGGTCAACAATCCTGCATCGACACGGATTTACCCCCTTGGCCAAATTGCTCAAGGCGGTCAACTTTGTTCTATACAAGGCTGTCCTGCCTTATGAATGCGTGGTGCCTCGCGATATCGTCCTATGGCATAAGGGGCTGGGGACCGTGATACACCCCAACACCGTCATCGGCAGAGGTGTTCGCATCAGTCACAACGTCACGGTCGCTGCCGGCACCTGGCGCATCGGCGACGGCGTCAACGTGACGATCGAGGACGGTGTCGTCCTGGGGGTGGGCTCGGTCGTCATCGCACGTGAGGGGCAACCGTTGCGACTGGGTCGCGGCACCGTCGTGGGCGCGAACGCTACGGTCACGCGCGACGTCCCGCCGCGCTCTCGAGTCTTGGCAGGCCGTTCCACCATTGTTGGGGGAGGCTCGTCGGAATCGGACTGACGGATGACGGGACCGGCTTAAAGCACGCATGTCCCGCGCGAGCCATTGAGCACCACGCTTTGACCTGTTCAACTGCGCCACAACCGGGTTGTGTGCAGCAACAGGCGGTGCGCAAGCCGAGGCGGAACGTCGACCCTTAATGTTCAGGCGTCGAGAGCCTTCCTCCCACCGAAGCCGGTCGAAAAGTCTCTTCTCTCGGGTAGGCCTGCAGCGTCGCCAGTGCTCCAAAGACAATGCCGATCGTCATGGCCCCTGAGGAGTCGGGTCCATTGGGAAGTGGCGCCACGAAGCAGACGGCCAAAAGCCCTGCAGCGGCCGCAGCTAGCGCAGTTCCTTGGGCTGTGGGGTGCACGGCTTGGCGCAGCAATAAGGGGATTGTCACATACAGCCATGCCAGCAGCCCGAGAGCACCTGCCTTCACCCAGACCCACAGATAAAAGTTGTGGATATAATACCGGCCCTTCGTTGCCGTGAACGAATCGGCGGCGCCATAGCCCGAACGGTAGGCGTAGCCCATGCCGTGCCCGACAATGGGCGACTCGGCGATAGCTTCGCGAGCGTAGAACTCCTCCGCCTCTCGGGACAACGCCGACGAATCGAGGCGGCGTACCTCGTCGTCCAAACCGCCGATCACCACTCGGTCGTAGTAGGCGCGGGCCTGCAGGGAGGCCCAATCGGCACCCGGCACGTGAGCCGCACCGAGTACCCCAATAACTCCCGCGAAGACTACGGCCGACAGTGCCGCGCGCCCCAATCCTGCCATTGTGACACTGGAACGCTCGATCACTAGCGCCACGACAACTGCTACCGCAAGGGCTAAGATTGCATTACGGGAGAATCCAAGGAAAGTGATCAGTAGGGCGGGAACCAAGTACGGGGCGACCGCAGCGATTGATGCCCGCCGCGTCAGCATGACTGCGAGGCAGGCGCAGAGGACTGCAAGGGCGAAATGGGTAGCCGCCGTTAGCAGGCGAACCGCTGCGGTGGCTTCTTGGGCGCCGCTGATGAACAGCGCTGCAGACTCGGCGCGCCCGTTGAGCGGTAGTCCAGTCGAAGAACCGAGAGCCGTGAAGACAGCCGAGACCCAGAGAGACCACTTGATGCTCGTTAGAAGTTCGGGCATGGCGCCCGCCCGCATCAGGGCTGCAGCCACGAGCATTGCTGCACAAACGGTGATGAGACCTCGTGAGTCACCGATGATCTCGATTACGGGGTGGCCACGGAAGAAGCCGTACGTGGCGGCAGTGACCACGACAAGAATCAGCACGCCAACTCGACGGAGAGCCGACAATCCCGGCGAGTACTTCCACAGAACATAGGCAGTCGCTACGTAGAGGAAGGGCTCGTATGTGTAGACAGTGGTTGGCCCGACCTGCACAGCATACGGAATGGTGGAGGGGAAGGTTGTGACGGCAAGCCACAGGGCAGCGTGGACGCTCAGCATCGGGCGCCATGTGAGGACGCCAATTACCGTCAGTAGCGCACCCAAGCCGACCGTCAACGACGGGGCTGCGATGATGCCCGCACCGGCTGCCGCGGCGACGACAGCCGTCGCACCTACGGTCGACGTCCTGGCTACAGAGGCCTGCACAGTGCCGACCGTAATCCCGGCTCCTCGAGCCAACCACCCCCATCGGGGGGAGGACCGACTCCTGGGTCTGCGACGTGAGCTCGTGGTCGGTACTGTTCCCGCCTAGCTCGACGTCTATTTCTCCTGTCACACGACCACGGGGCGTCGTCGAGCAATCGACAGACGCGCGTCACGGGGGCGTCGTTGCAGACGGAAGGTCAGGTGGGATGAAGGATTACATCCGCATCCTTCGTGAGCAATGGCTATTGATCGTGCTCGCGGTGGCTCTGGGGGTCGGCGCTGCAGCCGCCATCTGGGTCTCGACCCCAAAGCAGTACACGGCATTCCTCACCATGTACGTCTCGGCGCAGTCAGGCGGGACAGCTGACAGTGCGTACAACGCCGGTCTGTTGTCCGAGCAGCGCGTCGCTTCGTACGTCGAGTTGACGGGCAGCGAGCGCGTCGCTGAGGCGGTGGTCGAGCGCCTGGAGCTCGACGAGTCCCCCTCGGCGCTGGCCCAGCGCATATCCGCCTCGGCCTCACCCGAGACCGTTCTTATCTACGTGGCCGTGTCAGGCGAGGCGCCGGAGGAGGTCGCATCCATCGCCAACGCGGTGGGGGATGTAGTGCCTGATCTGGTGGACGAGCTCGAGGCGCCGACAACCGATACTGGGACTCCGCCAGTCGCGGTTCGGGTCGTCGAACCAGCCGCAGTGCCATCGGCTCCGTCGTCGACAGGGCTGTCGACGACTCTGATCTTCGGCCTCATCGCCGGACTAGTTGTCGGAACTGCCGGCGCCTTTGCCCGCAACGCTCTGGACACGTCCGTCAAGACTCCGGAGCGCTTGCGAGTGATCACGGGTGCGCCGAACCTGGGATCGGTCGCCTTCAGCCCGCAGGTGCCGCAACGCCCGTTGACAGTCCATGAGGACGCACAGTCCCCACGCAGCGAGGCTTTCCGGCAGCTTCGGACCAACTTGCACTTTGTGGACGTAGAGGCGCCGCGACGCGTCATCCTCGTGTCCAGTTCCGTGGCCGGAGAAGGGAAGACCACGACCGTCGCCAATCTGGCGCTGGCAGTGGCGGCCACGGGCACTCGAGTAGTGGTTGTAGACGCCGATCTTCGGCGGCCCAGAATTGCTAAGCTTCTCGGTCTGGAAGGCAGCGTCGGGCTAACGAGCGTGCTGGTCAACCGGATCTCAGTTGACCAGGCGCTCCAGCCGGGGGCCGGCGGCTCCTTCGACGTGCTCACAAGTGGGCCGTTGCCCCCCAACCCCAGCGAACTCCTGGCCTCGAAGGCGATGGAGTTGGTGATCGCGAGTCTTCGAGAGCGCTATGACATGGTCCTGATCGACGCGCCGCCGTTGCTTCCGGTGACGGACGCGGCAGCGCTGGCGCCTTCGACTGATGGGGTCTTGCTGGTCTGTCGCTATCAGAGGACCACGGCGGCGCAACTGCGAGCCGCGGTAGAGGCTCTCCAGGCCGTTTCGTCAGCACCCCTCGGCACGATTTTCAACATGGTTCCTCGGCGAGGACCTCATGCGTACGCCCAGTACCATACGTACTACCGGCGACTTGAGGGCTCTGCTCCGATGATTGTCGAGGCCGGTGGGCATGCAGCGTCCCGATCACCGATCGTTTCGGGAATGGCGCCGGAAAGCTCATCTGAGCAGGCGTCAGTCTCCCCTCGACCGTGAGCGGCTGACGGCAGGGCTGGGTCGGTCAATTGCTGGAGAGTCTCGCAGAGGAGGGGCGGCGTGCCGCCTGAGGTCCCCTCTGTTCGGGGTCTGCGCACGGGCGCCCTGACGGGCCTCTTTGGGCAAGCCACCATCATTGGCTGTGGCGTTCTCATCCAGATGCTGCTCGCGAGGCTCCTCGCCCCGTCAGCATTCGGGGCGTATACGCTTCTTGCGACCGTTGTCTACATCGCAGCGGCCACGGTTCGCTTGGGGCTCAGTCAGGTAGCGGTCAGGGCCCCCGCCGCGGCCTTTGCACGGGGTGGCAGGGCGGCCGCTGACCAAGTCGCACGCCGAGTGGTGTTCTCAAGCAGCATCGCCGTGGCTGGGGCACTCCCCGTTCTGGCTCTTCTTGTTGTTCCCCTCGGGCTTGGTCAGCTGTTTCCTGGACGGGACCTGGACGGCCTGATTCTCGTTATCACGGGCCTTATAGCAGCTGAAGCTGTCCGACTCGTAATATCGGAGGGGTTCCGAGGCTTGCACAAGCAGGGGCAGGCTACTCTTCTTGGGACGGCATTGAGGACGGTTCTGCTACTCCTTCCATTGGCAGTCCTGAGTCTCAGCACCACGCGACTAGAACTGGAGCACGTCGTCTGGTTGATGCTGGGCGCATCACTTGCCACGCTGGCGACAGCCTGGATTCGGTTCGTCTTGGTTGTCCGAGGTCGAGCATCTGATGCACACACCATCCGCGGGTACTACCGAGCCGGGATTCCATTCCTGGTCACTGAATTGACGGCGGCTGGTCTTTCCATGGGTGACGTTGTGGTGATTGGCCAATCCGGTGACCATGAGGCGCTGGCCTTATACGCGGCCGCCAGCCGAGTGGCTGCCCTTGTTGCCGTTCCTGCTTTTGTTGCCACGGCGGTTCTAATGCCAGTTATCGCGTCCCTTTGGTCAACTGGCGATAGGGCGCGGCTGCAAATTCTGCTGCGCGGCTATGGATTGGTCGCCGCGCTCCCGGCCTGCTTGATGCTCGCGGGCATCGTCCTGGCCGGCGACCACTTGCTCTCCCTGCTTTTCGGACCGTTCTACGAAGCCGGTTGGCCGTTCATGTTGGTGCTGACGGTGGGGGCCGTAGTCAACACTGCGCTCGGCTTCTCGTCGACGGTATTGATGATGACTGGTCATGCACGAACCGTGGCCCGGGTCGCCGTTGCCTTTTCGCTTGTAACGGTCCTGACTGAAGTCGTCGTATCAAGATTCGGAAGCCCGCTTGGTGTCGCTGCAGTGGCGGCAGCAGGCCTCATCGCTCAACAGTCGTTCTTGACAACACTGTGCTGGCGAAGGACCGGGCTGTTGGCTCTTCCTGGAACAGTGAGGCATGCGCGTCTCGCACTGAGAGGTCAGTCATGACGGATGTAGGCCTTCCGGAAATCCAGAAGCGGACACTAGAAGCGCTGAGTCGACATCTCAGTGCTGGCGATCGGGTAGCGGTGGTTGACTTCCCGAGTCACCAGAATGCTGGTGATTCGCTCATCTACCTGGGGGAGAAGGAATACCTCAAACGACTCGGCGTCGAAGTCTCGTACGTCGCGGATGCGAACCGCTTGGACCTAGACGTTCTAGAGGATCGATTGGGACATGGAACCGTCCTCCTCCACGGGGGCGGCAACTTAGGTGACAGATGGCCTGATTTCCAGGCCTTTCGTGAAAGAGTGATAGTCGCCTGTCGGAGCCGGAAGGTGATTCAGCTTCCCCAGAGTGTTCACTTTCGTGATAGGCGCCACCTCGATCGTGCGCGACAGGTCTTCGCGTCCCATCCGGGTCTTGTTCTCATGTTGCGGGAGCAGGTGTCCTATGACTTTGCGACGCAGAACTTCTCCGCTCCGGGGACCACTATTGAGTACTGTCCCGATGCAGCCTTCGGCGTCGGGCGCGTGCCAGTCAGTCAGAAGCCCTCTGTTGACGTGTACGCGGTGCTGCGGCGTGATTCGGAGGCGGTAGTGCGGGACCTGCGTTGGCCGTCGGGCGTCAGCGTCATCGTCGCCGACTGGGGTCTGGAAGGCTTCGACCGGGTGAAATGGCGGATCGCTAGGACGCCAGGACGCTTGCAGCGGTACGTGCCTGCATCGGCTCGAGTCTTGTACCCGGTGATGGCGCGCTCCTACGAGTGGCAAGCTCGCATCAACGTGAGGGACGCCGTAAGCCGGCTATCCCAGGGCCGGGTGATTGTCACCGACCGCCTGCACGCGACGGTCCTCGGCGGTCTGATGGGGGTGCCTGTGGTGTCACTCGACAACGATTACGGCAAAGTGTCAGGGGTGTACCGCGACTACTTGCGGCTGTTGCCGGGTGTTCGCTTCGTGTCAGACGTTGCAGCGGTCCCTGCCGCTGTGACCGAGGCACTTGCTGGTGCGTCTAGTGGCGCGCCCCCTCTGTGATGCCTCTCGTCGGTGACTCTGGGGTGGCCCGGAGCGTCTCCGCAGTCCTACCACTGTCGTTGTTGCACGGAACCGGGCGAACGTGCCATTCCAACGTCGCGATGTGTCCCGACTGGAATCGGCAATGACAGCGCACATACGGCTCAGATATACGTACTCACTCAACCCGGACGAGTGGGTACTCAGGCATGCCAGGGGGGAGGTCCCTGACCACCTGCCCTACGGCCTTCATCGACTTGGAGGGCCCAGTCGATCCCTCGACGTTGCCACCGCTCCTCGGGGCGTTCGAGGCGTGGCTAGCCGTGTCATGCGCGCCTCCACCGGGGGGTATGAGTTGGTCCCTCTTCGGAGGGCTGGCGGGGCTGATGTTGAGCTGGCATGGGATGAGGGTGTGGGGATCCCTACGGCTCTCACGGCGCGATCTGATGTTGCCGTGGCGACGGGGGTCATCTGGCTGACGGATAGACGTCCGAAGCCTGGGCTGCGGCTGTCCCTCGAACGTCGAGCTCTCCAGCGGTGCTCCGCCGTATGGGCGCTCTCTTCAGCCCAGTTGCCTTTGCTCCAGTCCGTTTGGGGAGTACAACCGGACCGCCTCCACCACCTTCAGTTTGGAGTAGACCGAGACTTCTGGTCCCCATCACCGAGCATGGCCATCCCGGGACGAGTCCTGGTCGTGGGCAATGACCGTGACCGGGACCATGGCACCGCCGTCCAAGGTGCCGAGCGAGCGCGGGCGCACAGAGCCGAGGTACACCTCCACCTCGTGAGCCGCCTGGCCGTGGACGTTCCTCCAGAACTAGGCGTCCGGTCGGTGGCTCTCGGGCACGCAGAGCTCCGTGAGGAGTACCGACGCGCAGCCGTCTGCGTGGTCGCGGTACGGCCGAACCGCCACGTCTCAGGCATCACCGCGGCGCTCGAGGCCATGGCGTGCGAACGCCCGGTCGTGGTGACTGACACCCCTGGCATGTCGGACTACGTGGCAGATGGCGTGAACGGCCTGCTGGTGCCGCCGGGAGATGCGGACGCAGTGGCCTCAGCGATACTCAAGGTCTTGTCGAACCCCAACCTGGCCGCAGACCTGGGCGAGGCCGGGCGGCGCGCAGTCGAGGAATCGTTCAACACCGAGCGACAAGCCGAACAGCTAGCGGCCATCTTGGACCGGTCATGACGCTCGCTCCTCAGGGCGCAGCCGAGACACCAATGCGCATCCTCTTCCTCACCACTTATAGCCCTGCGCGTAGTGAGCTGGGAGGTGCTAGCTGGGTCGAGCGCACGCTACTGGGGCAGATTCCCGGTCGGTTCCAAGTCGACGTTATCGAGGTCCTGAGGCCGGCTCCTCAAATGGCCTGTGTGCCGTTGTCGGTTCAAGGCGCGAGGAGCGCACAAGCGCGAGTCTTGGCTCGCATGGCGTTTCGCGGCGAGGCCTACCTTGAGGCGAAGTTCCGCTTCCACCCCAGCTGGCGACAGGCAGTCGAGCACGTCAGGCAACTGTGCGACAGCGGTCAGTACGACTTGGCCGTCACAAGTCAGTGGCCAGGTCTCCTCATGGCCCTGGATGCTGGCTTGAGGCCCGATCTGCACATTGCCCACAACGTCGACACGGTGATCGCCCGTCGCTACGACCCACTTCCCTTGCGCGTGCTCAGAAACGCTGCCCGTACTGAGCGGTCCGAGCGTCGGTTATTAGCGCGCGCACAGCACCTCGCCGCGCTGTCTCGGGCCGACGTGGCGCGCATGGAGGAGTGGGGGCTCAAAGCAGATCAGGTGAGGCTGTGGAGAGGTAGTCAGGTACGACCCACCCGATCAGTGAGCAGGCATCGCGTCGGCTTCATCGGCAGCATGGGCTGGCCGCCTAATCGGTCTGCTTTCCACACACTGGTCGACGAGGTCCTTCCGGAGGTTCAGCGACTGGACCCTGCCCTGTACGACCGGATCGAAGTGGTCGTCGCTGGCAGGGCGTCGGAGGGCCTTGCCGGACAGAAGGTTCGTGCGTTGGGAGTGGTCAACGACCTCTCGGACTTCTACCGCGCGGTCGACCTCGTCGTCGTACCTAGAACGGGACCGAGTACTGGGATCAGCGTCAAATTACTTGAGGCACTTGAGCACGGGGTCGATGTGGTGGGCCCGGGCGCTTTGTTCGATGACGCCGGGCTTGCGGCCGAGGGATGGCGTGGGGAAACCGCCAGCGAGATGGCCGCGTGCATCGTTGACTTCTACGCGGGAACTTCATGCAAGAGCCACCAGCCTGACGGCAGTGTGGCGACGTCTACCGGGATTGAGGAGATCCTCAGCACGATCGTTGATGAAGGACATGAGGCCGTGAGTACGGAATCTCGCTCCGCAGCGATGCGTGACCGGTTTGTCCACAGCGAGGCTGAGTTGGAGACCCTTGCCTTCTCTGGGCAACGACCTCTTCGAGTGCAGACCGTCAACCTCCAGCATCTCCACCTAGCGTCCGTTCACCCCGACTTTCGGAACGCGATGCGCGCGGCCGATCGGCTGACCGCGGACGGGTGGCCCGTGCAACTGCTGTTGCGAAAGCGGGGAGTACGGGTCGCCCGCGTCACTGGATCGGGCTTCGTGCGGGCAGTCGTCATGTCGGGTGCGCTGAAGGGACGACGCCTCGCCATGCTCGGCAGTTCCACAGCGACCGGAGACCGCTTTCAAAGCGTGGTCGAAAGCGCGGGCGGGCGACTGGTCTTGAGGGATCATGGTCGCTGGCGTGAATGGGACATCGACCTGATTGCACGGCGCCTCGCAGACGCGAAAGTCGATGTGGTTCTCGTGGCGGTTACCCCGCCAGCTGGAGAACTGGTCGCTCATCGACTTCGAACGTCCGGGCTAAACGCCTGTGTGCTCGGAGTTGGAGGCGCCATCGACATGCTCACAGGCGTTCGCCGGACGGCACCCTCGTTGGTCAGCCGCCTGGGGCTGGAGTGGCTGTTCCGCTTCGCGCAAGAACCCCGCCGGCTCTTCCGTCGCTACTTCCTCGAGGGGGTTCCTCTTCTGGCGCGGCTTATCGTCACAGGCAGGATGCCGGGCATCGACCGAGAGGTCGCGTGAGTTCGTGCCGGCGTTGCTCATCGCGATGGTCAACTACAACTCGGCTGCATACGTCCGTGACTGCCTAGGCTCCATCCAGGACGACGTCGCGCGCATCGTAGTGGTGGACAACGCATCCTCCCCATCAGACCGCACGGACCTCCGAGAGTTCGCGAGCGCGGATGCTCGGGTGACGGTAGTGGCCTCAGACGTCAATCTCGGGTTCGGCGCAGGTGTCAACCTTGCGGTTCGCCACCTGAAGCCCGAGGACGACGACGTGGTCGTCGTCCTCAACCCGGACACCCGCGTCCACCCCGGGGCCCTCAAGAAGCTGGCGGAGGCGCTCTCGTCCGGCGATCTCGATGTCGTCAGCCCGACGATCTACACCGGCAGCGACGACAGTCCTACCGTGTGGTTCGCAGGCGGACACCTGGACCTCAGGCGCGGCGAGACCGTGCACGTCGGCCTAGGACGGCCTTTCGATCCACAGTTATCGAGGGGGTCGGGTTCGTTCATCACCGGTGCCGCGCCGGCGATGTGTGGGCGTACCTGGCGATCGCTTGGAGGGTTCCGAGAAGACTTGTTCTTGTACTGGGAAGACGCCGATCTCTCCATCCGTGCCACGGCCGCAACCAAGCGTCTGGGCGTGGTGCCTGAGTCCATCGTCTGGCACGCCGAGGGTGGATCGGGCGGAACTACCGGCCGAAGCGTCGCCTACTACTACTACATGCAGCGCAACCGAATCCTGGTGTTGCGTCCGCTTGTCGGGCTGCGACGACTGCTCGTCGGGACTGGTGGCCTCACCGTCCTGCGGCTGGCCGGTCGAGCGATGAAGGAAAGGGAGGGTCGCTGGCGAAAGGTGGTCGCAACGATGGCCGGACTGCTGGACGGCGTCCGCGGTCGCACTGGTGAGCGCTCTGCTCGTCATCGAGCCGACGTGGGCGTGTTACCCGAGGTTTAGTCGCTCCCATCAGGAACGGATCCCACAGAGCGACAGTTCGACGATCGACTTCCTATGAACCTGCGCGCGCCCGCACACGGAGTACGCGGTCCCCCCAAGGGGGTACACGAACGAATCCGATTGTGACTTAGCCCTCTCCCTTGTCAGCGCTTGAGAAGTTACCTTATCCGTGGCTGGTTGAACGCTGATGTTCTCAGCCTGCACGGGGGGATCACGCGGCGCGGTGCGCCCGATTTCGGCACGGGGGCTTTCCATTTCTCTGCTCGACGTTCGTGACGGATCCGTCCGTCCCCAGTCGCTTTCGCCCGGCCGCGGCTGGTACCCGTTCGCCGCGCGCCTTCGCGGAGAGGGCACGGTTGCCCGCCGCGCATGGCGCGACCGGTACGTCCGCAACTCGGTCATCGGCGACGCCGTCTGCGCCGGTCTTGCCGGCGCCGCCGGCTACCTCCTCCGCTTCGGCCCGGTCGCCGAGGCGCAGGTTGCCTTCGCGATCGCGCTCCTCCTGCCCCTCGTCTGGGTCGCGGCCATGTTGGTCGCCCGCAGCTACGAGCAGCGCTTCCTCTGGATCGGGGCCGAGGAGTTCCGGCGCGTGTTCGCGGCCGCCATCATGCTGCTCGCCGGGGTCGGCACGGTGTCGTGGGCGTTCAAGCTCGACGTGGCGCGTGGCTTCGTCGTCATTGCGTTGCCGCTGGCGACCGTCCTAACGCTGGCCCAGCGTTACGTGCGCCGGCAGCGGTTGCACCGCCAACGCGCGCACGGGCGCTTCCAGCAGACGACCCTGCTCGTCGGTCATCGCAGCGGAGTGGCCGCTCTCGACGAGCAGCTCGACCGCGAGGCCTACCACGGCTACCGGGTCATCGGTTGCTGCCTCCCAGCGGACCAGCAGCGAGCAGGGGAGGACGTCTTCAACGGCCTCCCCGTCCTAGGCGATCTGACTGATGTCGCCGACGTGGTGGCCCGTTACGAGGTCGACACCGTCGCCGTCCTGCCCTGTCCGGAGCTCGACGGCCCCGCTCTCCGCCGGCTCGGCTGGGAGCTCGAGGACACCGAAGCTGAACTGTTGCTCGCACCGGCCGTCACCGACGTGGTTGGTTCGCGAGTCCGGATTCGGCCGGTGAGCGGCCTGCCGCTCATGCACATGGAGCGTCCCGAGTTGAAGGGCGTTCGCCGGCTCACCAAGGACCTCACCGACGCCACTGCCGCCGTGCTCGGCATCCTGTTCCTGTCGCCGCTGCTGCTCGCGATCGCCCTGGCCGTGCGGACGACCAGCAGCGGGCCGGTGTTCTTCCGCCAGGAGCGCGTCGGCAAGGACGGCCGCACGTTCTCGATGCTCAAGTTCCGCAGCATGGTGACGGGCGCGGACCGCATGGTGGAGCAGTTGGCGGCCGACAGCGACGGCAACGGCGTCCTGTTCAAGAAGAAGGACGACCCTCGGGTGACGCGCGTCGGCCGGGTCCTGCGGCGGTACTCGCTGGACGAGCTGCCCCAGCTGTTCAACGTACTCCGTGGCGAGATGTCCCTCGTCGGCCCGCGTCCCCCGCTGCGGTCCGAGGTGGAGAAGTACGGCTACGACATGCACCGCCGGTTCCTGGTCAAGCCGGGCCTGACCGGGCTGTGGCAGGTGAGCGGGCGTTCCGACTTGTCCTGGGACGACTCGGTGCGCATCGACGTCCGCTACGTGGAGAACTGGTCGTTGACCTTCGACCTGATGATCCTCTGGAAGACCGTCGGCGCCGTCATCCGCGGGTCGGGCGCGTACTGACCCGGGGCAGCGGAGAGCCCCCGGCCGGATCGGCCTTGGGCTCTCCGTCTAGCTGAGGTTCAGATTCCGGGGCGAACGGTGCCGCAGCGGCAGGCGTACAGGCTGGATCCGCTGAACGGGTCCTCCGACTGCCAGCGGAACCAGTGGACGTGCATTGGGCTGCGCCGGGTCGAGGAGCCACGGCGACCGTCGGGACGGGCAGCCAGGCGCCGTTCCGGTCTCCGCGCCCACTCGTGGCGCGCGGAGACAGTGTCGGTGAGGGGCCGTCTATCCGCGCCCCGCTGACCGCTGGTGTTCACGGTTGCCACCTCCTCATGCCGGCCGAATATCGCTGGATCGGGTGATCGAGAGTCGCCCGTGAACGGTAACGCCGGTAGCTCACAGTGGCCACGCCAGGGGGAGGGCGGAGGACGAATGACACATCCCCATCCGTCCCATCAGCCCGAGGCGTTTGGCAGATTCCGTGCTCGGGCGCGGGAGGAGTCGCACACTGTCCTGGTGCCCACTGCCGTGTCACCGAGAGACGTCTTCACCGTCCTCCTGGTCTGCACGGGCAACATCTGCCGGTCCGCGCTCGCCGAGCGGCTCGGCGGGGCATACCTCGATGAGGTGCTCGGCGACGACGCCCACCTGATCCAGTTGCACAGCGCTGGCACCGGCGCCGTCGTCGGCTCCGCCATGCACGCCGACAGCGCGCTCGTCCTCGCCGGCTTCGGCGGCGACTCCGGTGGCTTCGTCGCAAGGCAGCTCGAGGTCGAGCACACGCTCGGCGCCGACCTGATCCTCGCGATGACCCGCCCGCACCGGCACCATGTGCTGCAGCTGGCTCCCCGCGCGCTCGCCCGTACCTTCACGCTCCGCGAAGCGGCGGGGATCTTCGCCGAGTTGGGCGACGTCGACCCGGCGGGCGACGACCTGCCGGCGCGTGCCCGCGACCTGGTGCGCGCCATGGCGACCGCCCGGTCGCGGCACACGAGCAGCGACGACGACGACGTTCCCGACCCGATCAACCGCCCGCTCGAGGCGCACCAGACAGCCGGGGACCTGATCGCCGAATCGCTGCTGCCGCTGCTCCAGCGCTTCGCCGAGCTGGTCGGCGAGCCGTCCGTGGGAGCCGCCGCTGGCGACGACGGCCGGGCAGGCGTCGCCTGAGGCCCACGCCTTACCCGCTCTTCACCCGATCGGGGACAGGGTTCGCCGGCGCGATCGTCAGCCCGACTGAGCGGGCCAGCTGGATCCAGGCCACGCTCGAGACCGACGTCGAGTACCAGCGTCTGCAGAACGAGGCCGTCGCGATCACCGCGCGCATCAACGACACCAACGACACGATCCAGCAGGCCACGGCCGACCACACGATTTGCGAGTCCGACGTCGACCGGGTGATCGCCGCCGAGCGCCTGCAGGCCACCACCGAACACCGGCGGGGGACCTGGGCCCGTGTGTTCGGCGGTGGCGACCCGCTCTTCCCACTGGTCGACGCGCCGGGGGTCAACGACCACCCGCTCGCGCTGCAGCTCGCGTCGGCCGGTGGCCTCGTGGTCATCGCCTCGCCACGCACCACGCTGCGCGACCTCGGGGTGATCCGGAACCGCGCCGAGGTCGCCGACTTCCCGGTCCTTGGCTTCGTCGTCAACGAGCACCGCACCGGTCGCCGCAAGGGCCGTAGAGGCAAGGCAGTCGCCCGTCCGACCACCGGCGACCAGCGCAGCCTGGTGCTCGACGCCGGGGAGAAGGTTCCCGCCGGCTAACGGGTGGTGCCCGTGCGGCAGGAGTGCCGCACGGGTCAGGCGGGACGGTGACGGTGCCGTCCGGGCTCCGGCCTGCCGATGACCAGGGCATGTGGATGCTCTGGGTCCTCACCGCCTGGCTGGTCGTGGCCGTGCTGGTCGGCGTGGTCATCGGCCGCGGCATCCGCCTGGCGGACCGGCGGACCGAGGAAGGTGCCGTCCTGACGACGGCTGACCTCCCGGTGGGCTTCGTCGCCGTCTCCTGAGGCTCATTCGTCACTTACGGGCGTTGCCGTTCAGGATTCTCGCCCGATCTGCCGATAGTTCGCCTCGTGTGGATGTGGTGGGTTCTGGGCGGGCTGCTGGTGTGGCTCGTCGTCGGCGCGCTCGTCGCGGTCGTGATCGGTCGCGGTATCCGGCTCGCCGAGCGTCGCGAGCTGGGCGCCGAGGCGCTGGCGGTTGCTGACCTCACCGCCGCCGTGGCGGAGCCTCGCCGGCGCATCCCGCTGCCCCCGATCGGCGTGGCCCTCGCCGCGACCGCCGTCGCGCTGGAGACCGTCGGCTTCGTCCTGCGGCTCACCGGCAGCTCGTCGCAGGCGCTGTCGATGGACGCCCCGTATTCAGTGCCGCGCCTGTTCGTCGCCCTGCTCTTCGCCACTGCTGCGCTGGCCGCGCTCGCCGGGGCCGGCGCCATCCCGGGTCGCCGCACCTGGTGGACCGGCGTCGGGCTCGTCGGCGGCGTCATCGCCGCCGTCAAGGCCGGGAGCACCGTCCACTCCGACGCCATGTCGGGCCTGAACGACGCCGTCGGCACGACCGCCGCCACTGTGCTCAGCGTCGCGGTCGCCGTCGCCGTGGTCGCCGCACTCTGGTTCCTCAGCCGCACCGAGCGGCGTGACCGGCGGCGCGTGCTCGGCTCGCTGGCCGGCTACGCCGTCGCCGCCGTCGGCCTGTCTGCCGTCTCGGCCCTCGCCGGCCCCAGCTGGTACGTCACCGCCACCTACGTCGAGGAGTCGGGCGAGGCGCTCGCCGGTGTCGCCTTCCTCATGGCCGTCCTCGCCGGCGTCGCCCCGCGCGTTGTCCTGCCGGCCGGCTGGCCGCTGCGCCGCGAAGTGGACGCACAGACGCTCGACCTCCCGGAGTCGCTGCCCGGCCGTGCCGGGCCCCGTTCCGTCGAACGCTGAGCCGGTCCTCGGGTCCGCGTCCGGGCTCCTTGGCGGCTGGTGGGAACGGCGCTACGCTCCCGCCTCGTGCAGCCGCAAAGGCGTCGCGTCGAGCACGGGATCGCCGGGCTGCCGTGTGCACTCTGCGGAAGCGCAGACGTGGTCGACGTGGAGTCCCGGCCCGTCTCGCGGGGGGTGGCCCGGCTGGTTCCGGTGCCGCGCGAGGCGGTGCGGACCTACGACCTGTGCCGCGCCTGCGGCGCCAAGCACGAGACCGAGGACGGCCGGCGCGTCTGAGGGTGCGCCGTCAGCGGGGGACGTCGGGCAGTGCCTGCTTCTCGAACTCGGCGGCGTTCTGCCCCAGCGAGTCGCTGCGCAGGTAGGTCCACATGCGCTCGCCGGTGACACCGTCGAGGTAGACCACGCTGGCGGCGCCCTCCATGCCGGTCCCGAGCACCGGAGCGGTGAAGAACGCGACGTTGTCAGGAGTGAGGCCGCGCATGGAGTACGCCAGCTGCAGCAGGTCGGTGCTGCTGAGGGTGTCGCTGATGCTCACCGAGCCGGTGAGCGCCCGCAGCGCGGCGTCGAGCTTGCCCGGGTCGGTGAACGTGTCGGAGCTGAACAGCTTCTCGAACACCGCCTGCAGGAACTGCTGCTGGCGCTTCACGCGGTCGAAGTCGCCACCGGGCAGGTCGTAGCGCTGGCCCAGGTACCAGCGGGCCTCCTCGCCGGTGATGTGGTTGACGCCAGCCTCGAAGGTGTAGTCGCCATTGGTCGTGGTCTCGGCGACCTCGACGTCCACACCCCCGAGCGCGTCGGTGACCTCGGCGATGCCCTCGAAGTCGATGGCGACGTAGTGGTCGACGCGCACCTGGGTGAGCTGCTCGACCGTCTGGATCAGCAGCGTGGGCCCGCCGAACGCGTAGCTCGCATTGATCTTGTTCATCCCGTGGCCGGGGATCTCCACCCACGAGTCGCGGGGGATCGAGATCAGCTGGGCGTGCTCGCGGTCGGCCGAGAGGCGGACCAGCATGATGGCGTCGGAGCGCCCGCCCGGGTTCTCACCGTCGGCCGTCGACGCGCGGGTGTCGGAGCCGACCAGCAGGAAGGTGACCGGGGCGCCGGCCGGGTTCTCCACGGTGGAGGTGGCCGGCGCCGGACGATTGCTCTCCTCGAGGCCGCCGAAGACGTCCTCGATGCGGTCGACGTTCCCGGCGTAGCGCTGGGTCACGAACCACAGGCCGCCGCCGATGAGCACCACGAGCACGAGCACCAGCACGCCGGCGCTGATCAGCGCCCGGCGCGCCAGCCTCCGACGTCTCCTGGGCGAGAGGTCCTCGTCTGCCTGCTCGGCGGGGAACGTCTTCTCGACCTCGGTCGCGAGTGCCGCGGAGCCGCGCTCGTCCGACTCGTCGGTGTTCATGAGGTCCCCCGTCGTCCAGGCTACGGACCGAGGGTACGAGCGGGATGAGCTGCGCGAACGTCCCTCCCACCCGGAGGGGTGACCCGGCCTACCGGTGCAGTGCCACGAACGACCGCCGGATCCGCCGCCCCAGCAGGACGCACGCCAGCAGCGCGACGACGAGCATCCCGGCGCCGACGGCGATCGTCTCGGGCGAGCCCATCCAGAACAGCACGCCGGCGATCACGATGACCGCGAGCAGCTCCAGGACGACGACGAACCCGAACAGCGTCATCGCCAGCTTCGTGCCCACGGCCCGACTCTCGCGTACGGGACCGCCGTCCGCCATCCCCTGGTCGTGGGGTCAGCTGTTCTCGGGGGTCCGGGTGTGCGAACCCGGGATCGGTGGGTCGACCGCGGGTGCCTCGGGCCGCAGCAGCGTCACCGAGCCATCGGGGTGGCCCAGCAGGACAAGGTCGCCGGAGGGCAGGCGCTCGACGGAGTCAGCGGTCTCGCGCTGCCGGCGTTCGGCGACCCGGATGGCGCGCGCGATCACCAGGGCCAGCACGGCGGCGACGGCGAGCCACGCGGCTCCCACGATCAGCAGCCAGGTCATCACGCGTTCCTCGGTCGGGCGGGCGGCGCTGCGGTCGTCCGTCGGGAAGATCCGTCGGTGCTGTCCTGCCAGCTTGTGCCCGGGGAGAGGTGTGCGCAATCGCTGGCGGGTGAGCATCGTGTGAACGATGGGGAAGCTGGTGCGGTGCCCGGCTGCGGATCGGCGCGGTAGAGCAACCGGTGCCCGCTGCCTGGATAGACAGCCTGATGTGAACCGGTCCGTCCCAGTGCATCCCGCCGTGCCACCGGTCGCCGCCGTGCTCGCCGCCGTCGCCGCCCTGCTGGAGACGACCGGCCTGGCGGTGTGCCTGCTCGACGTGGGCGGCAACCTCGGCCGGCTGCTCTCCATGGACCAGCCCGGCTCCCTGGCCCGCCTGTTCGTCGCCGGCGTCCTGCTCGGCACGGCGGTCGTGGCGGTGGTCGCGGCCGTCTGCCGGCCCGGACGGCGGGGGTGGTGGTCGGCGGTGGCGTCGATCGCCGCGCTGCTCGGCGTCGTCAAGCTCAGCGGCGAGCTGCACGTCGGCCTGGTCCACCTGTTCAGCTCGGGGGCGGGCGTGTGGCGCGGGGCCGCCGTCCTCGGTGTCGCGGCGGTCGTCGGTCTGGTCGCGCTGTGGTCGCTCGGCGGCGAAGAGCGCCGCGTGCGCCGGTGGCTCGTGCTGGCACTGGCGGCGCACGCGGTCGCGGCGATCGGGCTCTCCGCCGTCTCCACATATGCGCGGCTCGCCGGCGGCCCCGTGTCGGCGGCGTTCGCCACCTTCGTCGAGGAGAGCGCCGAGGCGCTGACGGCGAGCGGGATCCTCGTCGCCGTGCTGATGGGCGTGCTGCCGCGGCGGACGGTTCCGGCGGCGACGCTAGCCCGCCGTGGTGACGATGACGCACACGCGAACTTCCGGCCTCTCGCCGGTGTCGCCTCGGCGCACGCCGCCTGACCCGGCGATTCTCCGCCCTGCGGCGGGCTTGTCGTCGTGATCCACTTCCGGTGCGAAGTGACTCGCGGGAGATGGCAGGGGAGGCGGCGTTGCGGATCTCGGTGGTGGGCTGCGGCTACCTCGGTGCCGTCCATGCGGCTGCGATGGCTGAGCTCGGCCACGAGGTAGTCGGGATCGACGTCGACGAGCAGAAGATCAGGTCGCTCTGCCGGGGCGTCGCGCCCTTCTACGAGCCTGACTTCGGTGACCTGCTGAACCACTCCCTCGCCTCCGGCAGGTTGAGTTTCGGCACCGACATCACTGATGCCGCCGGAGCTAAGGTCCACTTCATCTGCGTGGGCACCCCGCAGAAGCACGGGGAGTACGCCGCAGACATGCGATTCGTCCAGGCGGCGGCGGAGTCCCTCCTTCAGGTCATCCATGACGGCGACCTGGTGGTCGGCAAGTCCACGGTGCCAGTCGGGACGGCGTCCAACCTCGCAGCGATGTTCGGTGAGAAGGCCCCGGGCACGATGCTCGCCTGGAATCCGGAGTTCCTGCGCGAAGGGTTCGCGGTGCAGGACACCCTGCACCCCGACCGGCTGGTCTACGGCCTACCGCCCGGCCGGGACGGCGAGATCGCTGGGACCCTGCTGGACGAGGTGTACGCGCCGATCGTCGCGCGGGGGGTTCCGCAGGTCCGCACCGACTACGCCACGGCGGAGATGGTGAAGACGGCGGCGAACTCGTTCCTGGCCACGAAGATCTCGTTCATCAACGCCATGGCCGAGCTCTGCGAGGCGACGGGTGGTGACGTCAAGCAGCTCGCCGACGCGATCGGCTACGACGACCGGATCGGGCGGAAGTTCCTCAACGCCGGGCTGGGCTTCGGCGGCGGCTGCCTGCCCAAGGACATCCGGGCGTTCATGGCCCGGGCCGGGGAGCTGGGGGCGGATCAGGCGCTGACGTTCCTGCGCGAGGTGGACAACATCAACATGCGCCGGCGGATCCGGATGGTGGAGC
>NZ_JBJGYZ010000021.1:0-95620 GCF_054050275.1 Geodermatophilus sp. SYSU D00691 | reverse complement strand
CCCGGGCCGGGAAAACCCGGCCCGGGCGCCCGCCGTCACGGCTTGAGCAGGACCTTGACCGCGCCGTCCTTCTTCTCGCGGAAGTTGGCGTAGGCCTGCGGCGCCTCCTCCAGCGGCACGTGGTGCGTGGCGAACTCCTCGACGCCGAGGAAGTCCTCGGCCTCGACCAGCGGCAGGATGTCGGGCACCCAGCGCCACACGTTGGCCTGGCCCATGCGCAGCTGGATCTGCTTGTCGAACATGCGCATGAGCGGCAGCGGGTCGGTGGCACCGCCGTAGACCCCCGACAGCGAGATCGTGCCGCCGCGCCGGACGGCCTCGATCGCGGTGTTCAGGGCGGCGAGCCGGTCGACGCCGGCCACCTGCATGACCTTCTCCATCACCGCGTCGGGGACGATCGCCGTCGCCTTCTGCGCGATGGTGGCCAGCGGCGAGCCGTGCGCCTCCATGCCGACGGCGTCGATCACGGCGTCGGGCCCGCGGCCGTCGGTGGCGTCCCGGACGGCGGCGACGACCTCGTCCTTCTTCGTCGTCTCGATGGTCGACACGCCCCGGGCCCGCGCCCGCGCCAGCCGCTCGGGGACGTCGTCCACGCCGAAGACCTGCGCGGCACCCAGGTGCTGGGCGATGCGGGCGGACATGTCGCCGATGGGCCCCAGGCCGAGCACCATGACGCTGCCGCCCTGGGGGATGCCGGCGTACTGCACGGCCTGCCACGCGGTGGGCAGCACGTCGGAGAGGTAGACGAACCGGTCGTCCGGCGGGCCGTCGGGCACCTTGATCGGCAGCGTGTTGCCGAAGGGCACCCGCAGGTACTCGGCCTGCCCGCCGGGCACCTGCCCGTAGAGCTTCGTGTAGCCGAACAGGGAGGCGCCGAAGCCCTTCTCCCGGTTCTGGGTCGTCTCGCACTGCGACTGCAGGCCCTGCGAGCACATCCAGCAGGTGCCGCAGGAGATGTTGAACGGGACGACGACGCGGTCGCCGGGCTTGACCGCGGTGACCTCCGGCCCGACCTCGCGGACCACGCCCATCGGCTCGTGGCCCATCACGTCGCCGACGGTCATGAAGGGCGCCATGACCTCGATGAGGTGCAGGTCGGACCCGCAGATGCCGCTCGAGGTGATCTCCACGATCACGTCGGTCGGCTCCTGGATCGCCGGGTCCGGGACGGTGTCCACCCGGACGTCGGCACGGCCGTGCCACGTCACTGCGCGCATGTAAGGACTTCTCCCTCGAACGGGCCGCCGATCGGCCTCCGAAGGACCCTCCTGCCCCTCCGTGACGCTCGTCGCTCGTTTCACTGGCTCAGGACGGCGTGTCGATCACACTCCGCAAACAAGGCTTTACGCAGCGCTGAACGACATCGATGAGGCTATGTGACCCAGCTCATGATCTGAGCCCCTATTCCCAGCCGCTCAGGTCACGAACAGATCACGACGTGTTTACATGGCTCTCGCCCGCCTCCGCCGGCTGGGCGCACGCCCTCCTTCCCGGGGCGAACGAACTTGTCCGCCGACGGAAGTCAGGTGCATGTCCTCGCACGACCACGACCGCCTCCCCGACGAGGGCTCGGCGCCCCCCACGCGCGCCGGAACCTCCCTCGCCCCAGCCGGAGGGACGCGGTCCCGGCGGCGGCCGGCCGCCTCGGCCGGGGAGAAGGCCTCGAAGGCTGCCCCCGCGCCGCGCCAGGGTGACGCGCAGAAGCCCCGGAGCACCCGCCCCGGCTCGACCTCCACCGCCAAGGAGGCGACGGCTGCGAAGCCCGCCCCGGCGCCGAGGAAGGCGAAGGCCACGACGGCCGAGCCCGCGGCGACCGGGATCACGGCCCCCGAAGAGTCCTCCGCGCCCACCGCCGAGGCCGCGCCGAAGCCGCGCCCGCGCCCCACGCCGCGTCCGCGCCCGGCCGCCGAGGCGAGCGCCGAGCCGACCCCGGAGCCGACCCCCGAGGTCGCCGTCGAGCCCGCCGACGTCGTCGGGGAGCCCGCCACCGGCGAGGAGGACGGCGACGGCACGCCTGCCCGCCACCTCGCCCGCCGGCCGTGGCGCGGCCGGCTGCTGCGCCGCCGTCCCGCCCTCTACGCGGCCGCCACCCTGGTGGGCGCGCTGGGCGTCGTCGCCGTCTACGCCGGCCCGGCGGCGCAGGCCGACCCGGCCGAGGAGCCCAGCCACTCGATGAGCGTGGCCGCCGAGCTCGGCATCTCCTCGGAGACGCCCGCCGCGCCCGACGCGCACGACACCGACCGCCTCGCCGAGCTCGCGGCCAGCCGCGCCACCCGCGAGGCCCAGCAGACCCAGGCCATCGCGGCGCAGGCCGAGGCCGACCGGCTGGCCGCCGAGGCCATCGCCGAGGCCAACCGGCCCAAGGCGGTGCTGCCCGTCAACGGCGCCCGGCTCACCAGCGGCTTCGGGTTCCGCTGGGGCACCCTGCACGCCGGCATCGACCTCGCCGCGCCCATGCTGACGCCGGAGTACGCGGCCATGGACGGCGTCGTGCTCGAGGCCGGCCCGGCGTCCGGCTACGGCAACGCGGTCTACATCCAGCACGAGAACGGCGACGTCACCGTCTACGGGCACATGGAGGAGATCCTCGTGCAGCCCGGCCAGGTGGTGAAGGCCGGCGACACCATCGCCCTGCTCGGCAACCGCGGGCAGTCCACCGGCCCGCACCTGCACTTCGAGGTGCACGTCGGCGGTCTCGACGGGGAGAAGGTCGACCCGATCCCGTGGCTGCGGGAGCGCGGCGTCCAGATCTAGGCGCGCCCCCGGGCCGCCCCGCCGAGGTGGGAGACTGAGCCGGTGGAGCACGACCACTCGGGCATGTGGATGCCCGACCAGCCGCCGACGTGGGGCCGGATGTTCGTGCCGCACCTCGACGGCTGGTCGGTCGTCGCCGTCCTGAGCCTGGTGGCGCTGCTGGCCTACCTGGTGGGCGTCGTCCGGCTGCGCCGCTCCGGGATCGCCTGGCCGTGGTGGCGGACGGCGTCGTTCGTCGCCGGGGCGGTCTCGCTGTTCGCCGTCACCGGGACCTGGCTGTCCGGCTACGGCATGGTGCTGTTCAGCATCCACATGGTGCAGCACATGGTGCTGACGATGATCTCGCCGCTGCTGCTGCTCTGCGGCTCACCGGTGACGCTCGCGCTGCGGGCGCTGCCGCGGGGCAGGGGCGCGGCCGGGGCGCCGCGGGCGCTGCTGCTCGAGGCGCTGCACAGCCGGGTGGCCCGGATCCTCTCGCACCCGTTCTTCACGCTGCCGCTGTTCCTGGGCAGCCTCTACGGCGTCTACTTCACGCCGGTCTTCGACGACCTGATGGCCGATCCGCTGGGCCACCAGTTCATGCTGGCCCACTTCCTGGTCACCGGGCTGCTGTTCTTCGGGCCGATCCTGGGCCAGGACCCGTGGCCGGGGACCCTCGGCCACGCCGGGCGGATCCTCGAGCTGGTCGTCCCCGTGCCGTTCCACGCCTTCTTCGGGGTGGCGATCATGATGGCCGGGTCGCTCGTCGTGGAGGCGTTCGCCCGGCCGCCGGCGTCGTGGGGCGTCGACCCGCTCGCCGACCAGGGCACCGCCGGCAGCATCGCGTGGGCCTTCTCCGAGCTGCCCACCGTGCTCGTGCTGGCCGTCGTCTTCTTGTCCTGGGCCGGCTCGGAGGAGCGCCGCGGCCGCCGCGACGACCGCCAGGCGAAGCGGGACGACGACGCCGAGCTCGAGGCGTACAACGCCCACCTGCGGGCCCTCGCCGCGCAGAACCGCCCCTGAACGCACGACCGCCCGCGCCCGAGCGGGCCGCGGGCGGTCGGGGTGCGCCTCCTACCCGGCGTGCACGAGGGCGTCGCCCTCGGCGGGCAGGTCGTCCTTGGTGGCCTTGATCAGCACCGCGGAGACCAGCGCGCCCAGGAGGAGCAGGCCGGCGGCCCAGGTGAAGGCCGTCGTGTAGCCCTCGACCTGCGCGCTGAGGTTGATCGCCTGCGTCACGGCGGGGTCCTCCGGGTTCGTCCCGGACGCGGCGGCCCGCGCCGCCTGGTCGGCGAACGACGCGGTGATGGCCGACACCGACAGGGTGGCCAGCAGCGCGGTGCCGATCGAGGCGCCGACCTGCTGGACCGCCTGCAGCACCGCGCTGGCGGCGCCGGCGTCGGGCGCGCCCACGCCGATCAGGGCGAGGTTGGCCAGCGGCACGAAGGTGAAGCCCAGGCCGAGGCCGAGCAGCAGCTGGCCGGGGAAGGCCAGGCCCCAGAACCCGCTGTCGACGTCGAGGAACGACAGCAGGAACAGCCCGCCCGAGGCGATCACGCCGCCGACGACCATCAGCGGCTTGGGCCCGATCCTGGGCACGAGGCCGCTGGCGAGGCCGGCGGAGACCAGCACGCCCAGGGTGGACGGCAGCGAGGCGAAACCGGCCTCGACCGGCTCGTAGCCGAGCACCTGCTGGAAGTAGAGGCTCAGGAAGAAGAACGCGCCGATGAGCCCCGCGCCGACCAGCGTGGAGGTGAGGTACGCGCCGCCGCGGTTGCGGTCGAGGACCAGCCGCATCGGCAGCAGCGGGTTGCGCACCCGCAGCTCGACGACGACGAACAGCGCCACCAGCAGCACGCCGACGCCGATGAAGAACAGCGCCCAGGGCTCGGACCACCCCGTCTCGCTGCTGCCCGCCGCCGCGTTCTCCTGCGAGGCCTCGGCCACGCGGGTGAACCCGTAGACGAACGAGGTGAGGCCGAGGGTCACCAGCACGGCTCCGGGGATGTCGTAGCTGGTCTCGCCGGGCGCCTTGCTCTCGGGCACGAACGGGATCGCCGCGGCGATCGCGATCACCGCGACCGGCACGTTGACCCAGAAGCACCAGCGCCAGTCGACGTACTCGGTGAGGACGCCGCCGAGCAGCAGACCGACCGCGGAACCACCGCCGGCGATCGCGCCGTACACCGCGAACGCCTTGGCGCGTTCCTTGGCGTCGGTGAACAGCACGGTCAGCAGCGCGAGCGACGCCGGGCCGAGCAGCGCGCCGAAGGCACCCTGCAGGGCGCGCGCGGCGAACAGCAGGGCCTCGTCGGTCGCGACGCCGCCGAGGGCGGAGGCGAGGGCGAAGCCACCCGCACCCACCAGGTAGGTGCGCTTGCGGCCCCAGAAGTCGGCGATCCGGCCGCCGAGCAGCAGGAAGCCGCCGAAGGTCAGGGTGTAGGCGGTGACGATCCACTGCTGCGACGCCGCGCTGATGTCGAGGTCGGCGGAGACCGCCGGCAGCGCGATGTTCACGATCGTGGCGTCGAGGATGATCATCAGCACGGTCACGGCGATGACCGCGAGGGCGAGCCACCGCCGGGGGTAGGGCTCGTCCGCGCCGGGGGGTGTGGTCACGGGTACGGGGTCGGTCACGTCTCTTCCTTCGTCGTCTCGGCCTTCGTCTCGGCGCGGTGGCCGGGGAGCCGATCGGGGAAGGTATCGGCCTGCGACCATCTCGTCGTGCCTGTTTCGCTGGTGTTGACCGCAGATACGCACATCCCGAAGCGGTCGCGTGACCTACCTCATTCCTTGTGGGCCGCGATCGACGCCGCGGACGTCGTCGTGCACGCCGGCGACTGGGTGGACGTCGCCCTCCTCGACGAGCTCGAGGCGCGCTCCCGGCGGCTGCTCGGGGTGCACGGCAACAACGACCACGGCCCGCTGCGCGAGCGGTTGCCCGAGGTGGCGCGAGCGGAGGTCGAGGGGGTCCGCCTCGCGGTGGTGCACGAGACCGGCGACAAGAAGGGCCGCGAGGAGCGGTGCGCCGCGCAATTCCCCGACACCGACGTCCTGGTCTTCGGGCACAGCCACATCCCGTGGGACACCACCGCCGGCACCGGCCTGCGGCTGATCAACCCCGGCTCGCCCACCGACCGGCGGCGGCAACCGCACGGCACCTTCGTCACCGCGGTCGCGTCCGACGGCGGCCTGCACGACGTCACCTTCCACCCGGTGCCGCGCTGACCGCCCGACCGCCGCTGCCGGCCCGCGCGGTCGAGCTGCTGGCCTGCCCCGTCTGCGGCGCCGGCCTCGCCGCGACGCCCGACGGGCTGCGCTGCGCCGCGGGACACGCGTTCGACCGGGCGCGGCAGGGGCACCTGACGCTGCTCCCGCCGGGGCACCGCCCGCCGTCGGGTGACTCGGCCGCGATGGTCGCCGACCGGGTCGCCTTCCTGGACTCGGGCGCCTACGCCGGCGTCACCGCGGCGCTGACCACCGCCGTCCTCGCCGACGGCGGCCCCGGCTCCCTGCTCGACCTCGGCGGGGGTACCGGCCACCACCTGGCCGCCGTCCTCGACCGGGTGCCCGACGCCGCCGGGGTCGTCCTCGACTCCTCCCCGTACGCCGCCCGGCGGGCGGCCCGGGCGCACCCGCGGGCGATGGCCGTCGTCGCCGACACGTGGGCGCGGCTGCCGGTGCGCGACGCCGTGCTGGACCGCGTGCTCGTCGTCTTCGCGCCGCGCAACGGCCCGGAGACCGCGCGGGTGCTGCGGCCGGGCGGGCGGCTGGTCGTGGTCACCCCGGCGGCCGACCACCTCGCCGAGCTGGTGGCGCCGCTCGGCCTGCTGCGCGTCGACCCCGCCAAGGGCGCGCGGACGGCGGCCTCGCTCGAGCCGCACCTGCGGCCGGTGCGCGCGGCCGCGCACCGCGAGCAGCTGTCGCTCGGCCGGGACGCCGTGGCGCCGCTGGTCGGCATGGGCCCGCACGCCCGCCACCTCGCCCCGGAGCAGCTGGCCGCGGCCGTGGCGCGGCTGCCCGAGCCGGTGCGGGTGACCGTCGCGGTCGACGTCACGACCTGGGCGCCGGCCTGACCTCGACGCCGGTCAGCTCCGCCCCGCGCAGCGCCGCCACCTCGGCGAGCCCGTCGGTGACGCGCCGTTCGTGCGCGGGGCGCCAGTCGGGAAGCGGCAGCAGCGCCACCTCCAGGCCGCGTCCCTTCTTGCGGGCCCGCCACGCGCAGGACACCGCGCCGTCGACCACCGCCACGCCCGGGTTGGCGACCATCCGCCAGACCTCCCGGTGCAGGGCGGGGTCGGGCACGAGCGTCGAGCGGTCGGGCCCCTCCAGCGCGCTGTCGTAGGGCGGCAGCAGCCGGACGCCGTCGGCCGGCTCGGCCGCGAGGAGGGCGTCGAGGTCGGCCGCGGGCACCCAGGCGCGGCGGCCGTCGACCGCCACCTCGGCGAGCTCGGGTGCCGACGCCCACCGCTGACGGGCCTCCGCGGCGCCGACGGCGAGCCAGGCGGCGAGCTCGGCGGGCGTGGTGGGGGAGAAGGCGCGCAGGAACCAGGCCAGCAGGGCCGTGGCCGCCGCCCCCGGGTCGCGGTCGGGAGGCTCGGCCAGCCGCTGCTCGGGCAGCACGAACGCGCCGTCGTCCCCGCGGACCCAGCCGACGGCCAGCGCGACCATGCCGAACAGCCCGACGTCGACGTGCACGGCGTCGCACGCGCGGCAGAACGCCGACGCCGAGGCGGGCAGCCCGCGGGTCACCGCCTGGGAGAGCTCGGCCTGCGTCCGCGGCCCGTCGGCCAGCGCGGCGCGGGCCGCGGCGGTCCCCTCGCGCAGCAGCGCGCCGGGATCGGCGCCGGTCGCCGCCCCGCGACGGCGCAGCCGGTCGGCCAGCGCCTCGTCGTCCGGGGGCAGGGCACCCACGGTGAGGGCGGCGTGGTCGCGGGGGTCGAGGACCCGGGCGCCGCGGGCGGTGGGTCCCTCCACCCAGCGGCGCCCGGTCAGGGCGTCGTCCAGGTCGCCCCGCCTCACCCCCTCGGCCCGCGCGTGCCAGCCGACGAGGGCGGAGTCGGGCCCCCCGGTGCGCAGCCCGGCCGGCCGGACCGCCTCGGCCCGGCGCCCGGCGGGCAGCCGCTCGGCCAGGCCGTGGCCGGCCAGCCGCCACGCCAGCACCTGCGCGCGACCGACCTGGGGTGCCACGGCCGGATCGTGCCGCGCGGTCAGCGACGGCGCGACCGGCGGCGACCCCCGGGGACGAGCGCGACCCACAGCACGAGGACGACGACGGCGCCGGCGATCGAGGCCCACCAGCCGCCCACGTCGATGCGCGGCTCCTCGCCGCGCAGCAGCGCGGCGAGGAGGTTGCCCACCACCGAGCCGACCAGCCCGAGCAGCAGCGTGGCCAGGACGCCGAAGTTCTGCCTGCCCGGGACGACGGCGCGGGCCACCAGGCCGGCCACGAAGCCGATCGCGAGGACGAGGGCCAGGCCGGCGAGGGTCACGGCGGGGGACGCTACCGCCGTCGGGCGTAACGACCCGGTCGCGATCAGGGCGTGCCGCAGGGCGTCGGCGAGCGCCGTCGGGGGCACCGTTTAAGCTCCGAAGTCGTGACGATCGCACCGGCGCCCATCGTGAGCCGGCCCAGCCCGGTTCACGTGGCCCAGAAGGGGTCGCGGCTCTCGAACCTGCTGCGGACCACGGACCACAAGACCATCGGCCTGATGTACCTGACCACGTCGTTCGTGTGGTTCCTGGTCGGCGGGTTGATGGCACTGCTCATGCGCGGCGAGCTCGCCAGGCCGGGTCTGCAGTTCCTGTCGCCGGAGCAGTACAACCAGCTGTTCACCATGCACGGCACGGTGATGCTGCTGTTCTTCGCCACCCCGCTGTTCTTCGCCTTCGCGAACCTGATCATGCCGCTGCAGATCGGCGCGCCCGACGTGGCGTTCCCGCGGCTGAACGCGTTCTCGTACTGGCTGTTCCTGTTCGGCAGCATGACCGCGGTCTCGGGCTTCCTGACCCCGGGCGGCGCCGCCGACTTCGGCTGGACGGCCTACACGCCGCTCTCCGACGTCGTGAACTCCCCGGGCGCCGGCGCCAACCTCTGGATCGCCGGCCTGGCCGTCTCCGGTCTGGGCACGATCCTCGGCGGCGTCAACTTCGTGGCGACGATCGTCTGCCTGCGGGCACCCGGCATGACCATGTTCCGGATGCCGATCTTCACCTGGAACACGCTGGTCACCAGCATCCTGGTGCTGCTGGCCTTCCCGATCCTCACCGCGGCGCTGTTCGGCCTGCTGGCCGACCGCAATCTCGGCGCGCTCATCTACTCCGATGAGAACGGCGGCCCGATGCTGTACCAGCACCTGTTCTGGTACTTCGGCCACCCCGAGGTCTACATCATCGCGCTGCCGTTCTTCGGCATCATCACCGAGGTCATCCCGGTGTTCAGCCGCAAGCCGCTGTTCGGCTACAAGGGCATGGTCTTCGCGACGCTGTCCATCGCGTTCCTCTCGCTGGCCGTGTGGGCGCACCACATGTTCGCCACCGGCGCGGTGCTGCTGCCGTTCTTCAGCTTCCTGACCTACCTGATCGCCGTCCCGACCGGCATCAAGTTCGTCAACTGGATCGGCACCATGTGGAAGGGCCAGCTGACCTTCGAGTCGCCGATGCTGTGGTCGGTCGGCTTCCTGGTGACCTTCCTCCTGGGCGGCCTCACCGGCGTGCTGCTGGCCTCGCCGCCGCTGGACTGGCACCTCTCCGACAGCTACTTCGTGGTGGCCCACTTCCACTACGTCGTCTTCGGCACCGTGGTGTTCGCCGCCTACGCGGGCATCTACTTCTGGTTCCCGAAGATGTGCGGCCGCATGATGGACGAGCGGCTCGGCAAGATCCACTTCTGGCTGACGTTCGTGGGCTTCCACGGCACGTTCCTCGTGCAGCACTGGCTGGGCAACGAGGGCATGCCGCGCCGCTACGTCGACTACCTGCCCACCGACACCTTCACCACGCTGAACACGATCTCGACGATCTTCAGCTTCGTGCTGGGCGCCTCGGCGATCCCGTTCGTCTACAACGTGATCCGTTCGTGGAAGTACGGGCAGCTGGCGCTGCGCGACGACCCCTGGGGCCACGGCAACTCGCTGGAGTGGGCGACGTCCTCGCCGCCGCCGCGGCACAACTTCCTGGAGATCCCGCGCATCCGCGGCATCCGCCCGGCGTTCGAGGCGCACTACCCGCACCTCATCGAGCGGCTCGACGCGGAGGCGCACCTGGGCAAGCGGCACCAGCCGTACGCCGGGGTCAGCGAGGTCGGCCTGACCGAGGGCACGCGCGCGGGCTCCAAGGACCCCGACCCCAGCTGAGCGCAGCAGCTCCCGCGACGCCCCGTCGGCCACCCGGCCGGCGGGGCGTCGTGCGTCCGCCGGGCCGGTGCCCGGGCCGCCGGGCGCGGTGCGGCACGATGACGACGTGTCGCTGCACCCCGCCCACCCGGGCCCCCGCGCGCTGCTGACCGTCACCGGGGTCGACCGGCCAGGGGTGACCGCCCGCCTGTTCGGCGCGCTGGCCGGCTCGGGGAACGGGGCGGCCTCGCTGGAGGTGCTCGACGTCGAGCAGGTCGTCGTCCACGGCCAGCTCGTGCTCGGCGTCGTCGTCGGCGCGCTGCCGGCGGACGGGGCCGGCGAGGAGGGGGAGGACGCGCTGCTGGCGCGGCTGGTCCGGCTGGCCGGCGAGGTCTCCGGCGCCACGGGCGTCCAGGTGCGGGTCGAGCCGGCGTCCGGGCCCGAGCCGGAGCGGCCGGGTCGCCCGCACCACGTGATCGTCCTCGGCCGCCCGGTGCCGCCCGGTGCCGTGGCGGGCGCCGCGCAGGCGATCGCGGCCATCGGCGGCAACATCGACGCGATCCGGCGGCTGTCGGACTACCCGGTCACCAGCTTCGAGCTGACCGTCTCCGGTGCCGACTCCACCGCCCTGCGCACGGAGCTGGCCTCGGTCGCGGCCGCCACCGGCGCCGACATCGCCGTCGAGCAGGCCGGCCTGGCCCGGCGCAGCAAGCGGCTGATCGTGCTCGACGTCGACTCCACCCTGGTGCGCGGCGAGGTGATCGACGAGCTGGCCGCCCGCGCCGGCCGGGCCGCGGAGGTCGCCCGCATCACCGCGGCGGCGATGAACGGCGAGCTGGACTTCGCCGAGTCGCTGCGCAAGCGGGTGGCTGCGCTCGCCGGGCTGCCGGTCGAGGTGCTCGACGAGGTCCGCGAGGCGCTGGTGCTCACCCCGGGCGCCCGCACGCTGATCCGCACCCTCAAGCGGCTGGGCTTCCGCTGCGGCATCGTCAGCGGAGGGTTCACCCAGATCACCGACCCGCTCGCCGAGGAGCTCGGCCTGGACTTCGCCGCGGCCAACACCCTCGAGGTGGCCGACGGCCGGCTCACCGGCGGCCTCGTCGGCGAGATCGTCGACCGGCCGGGCAAGGCCAAGGCGCTGCAGCGGTTCGCCGACGAGCACGGCATCCCGCTCGAGCAGACGGTCGCCGTCGGCGACGGCGCCAACGACCTCGACATGCTCAACGCCGCCGGCCTCGGCATCGCGTTCAACGCCAAGCCGGTGGTGCGCGAGCAGGCGCACGCCGCGCTCAACCAGCCCTACCTCGACGCCGTCCTGCAGGTCCTCGGCTTCACCAGGGACGAGGTGCTCGACGCCGTCCCCCTCGACGATCATGGCGTCCCGACCACCGCGAGGCGCTCCTGAGCGGTCGCGGCGCCATGATCGCGGCGGTCAGCGGGGCGCGTGGACGGCGCCCTCGAGCTCCACGCCGGCCGTGCGCAGCTGGTCCAGCGCGGCGTCGGTCGACGCCTCGGCCACGCCCGCGGTGAGCGGCAGCAGCACGCGGGTGCGGAAGCCGGCGGCGACGGCGTCGAGGGCGGTGGCGCGCACGCAGTGGTCGGTGGCGATCCCGACGACGTCGACGGCGTCCACGCCGCGCTCGCGCAGCCAGTCGGCCAGCCCGACGCCGTCCGAGCTGCCCTCGAACCCCGAGTACGCCGCCGAGTAGTGGCCCTTGTCGAACACCGCCTCGACCAGGCCGCGGTCGAGGTTCTCGTGCAGCTCCACGCCCTCGGTGCCGGCGACGCAGTGCGCCGGCCAGGTCTCGACGAAGTCCGGGGTCTCGTGGAAGTGGCCGCCGGGGTCGACGTGGTGGTCCCGGGTGGCGACGACGTGGTCGTAGCCCCCGGTCCCCGCCCGGACGTGCTCGGTGATCGCCTCGGCCACGGCCGTGCCCCCGGCGACGGCGAGGCTGCCGCCCTCGCAGAAGTCGTTCTGGACGTCGACCACGATCAGCGCACGCGTCATGGGGTCATGATCTCCAACGCGCACTCGCCGCGGGAGAGCGCCCACGCCTCCGGGGGCAGGGCGGCGCGCACCCGCTCGTGGTGCGCCCGCGCCTCGGCCAGCGCCGCGGAGGGCGTGGCGTCGCTGAGCACCTTGCCCCCCGACACCAGGGGGACCACCAGGTCGCGGTCGCCGTCCTCGGGCGCGATCGGCGCGGCGCTGATGACCTCGGCGGTCGCCGTGCCGTTCGCGTCGTGCCGCCGGACGGCGTTCTTGCGCCCGCCCACCGAGTTCTTGCCCTCGCTGCGCTTGGCGACGGGCACGCCCTCCCGCTCGACCAGCTTGTAGACCATGCCCATCGTCGGCACGCCCGAGCCGGTGACCAGCGAGGTGCCCACGCCGTAGCCGTCGACCGGCGCGGCCATCAGCCCGGCGATCGCGTACTCGTCGAGGTCGCTGGTGACGATGATCCGGGTCCGGGTGGCGCCGAGCTCGTCGAGCAGCTCCCGCGCGCGGGTGGCCAGCGTCGGCAGGTCGCCGGAGTCCAGGCGGATCCCGCCGAGCTCCGGGCCGGCGACCTCCACCGCCGTCCGGATGCCCTGCTCGACGTCGTAGGTGTCGACCAGCAGCGTCGTCCCGGTGCCGAGGGTGGCCACCTGCGCCTCGAAGGCCGCCCGCTCGCTGTCGTGCAGCAGCGTGAAGGCGTGCGCGCTGGTCCCCGTCGTCGGCACCCCGTAGCGGCGGCCGGCCTCGAGGTTCGACGACGACGCGAACCCGACCAGGTACGCCGCGCGGGCCGCGGCGACCGCGGCCTCCTCGTGGGTGCGCCGCGAGCCCATCTCGATGCACGGGCGGCCGCAGGCCGCGCCGATCATGCGCGCGGCGGCCGAGGCGATCGCGCTGTCGTGGTTGAGCACCGACAGCGCGAGGGTCTCCAGCAGCACGCCCTGGGCGAACGGCGCCCGGACGGTCAGCACCGGGGAGCCGGGGAAGAACAGCTCGCCCTCGGCGTAGCCCTCGACCTCGCCGGCGAACTCGAAGTCGGCCAGCCAGCCGAGCAGGCGCTCGTCGGTCAGCCCCTGCACGCGGAGGGTGGCCAGCTCCTCGTCGCCGAAGCGGAAGCGGGGGAGCGCCTCGAGCAGCCGGCCGGTGCCGGCCAGCACGCCGTAGCGGCGCCCGTGCGGCAGGCGGCGGGCGAACACCTCGAACACGCAGTCCCGGTCGGCCGTGCCGTCGGCCAGCGCCGCGGCGACCATCGTGAGCTCGTACCGGTCGGTGAGCAGCGCGGGGTGGGTCGGCGCGGCCTGCGGGATCGCCATGATCGGGAGCGTAAGCACCCGGACCGGTCCGGCGCGCGGCGTCCTAGAGTTGACCCGTGGCCGGACCCCTCGCGCCTGTCAGCACCCCGGAGACCACGGTCGACGAGGAGCAGGACCTCGACCGGCCGTGGGTCACCGTCGTCTGGAACGACCCGGTGAACCTCATGACCTACGTGACCTACGTCTTCCAGGAGCTGTTCGGCTACGACGAGGCCACCGCCACGAAGCTGATGCTGCAGGTCCACCACGAGGGCCGGGCGATCGTCAGCTCGGGCCCGAAGGAGCGCATGGAGCACGACACCAGCCGGCTGCACGCCTACGGGCTGTGGGCCAGCTACCAGCGGGACTCATGAAGCCGTTCAAGCGCAAGGGCCAGGACGTCGTCGCCCGGCTCGAACCGGCCGAGTCCGGCATCCTCGGGCTGCTGCTCGACCAGCTGGAGCAGCTGCTCACCGCCGACGCCGACGACGTCGCGGGTGACCCGGTGCTGGCCCGGCTGCTGCCCGAGGGCCACCGCGGCGACCCGCGGCTGGCCGCCGACTACCGCGAGCTGACCGAGTCGGCGCTGCGCAGCGGCAAGGCCGACGACCTGGCGACCGTGCGCGCCACCCTCCCCCCGGGCGGCGGGGAGCTGCGGCTCGACCCCGACCAGGCCGCCGCCTGGCTGCGCAGCTCCAACGACCTGCGCCTGGCGCTCGGCACCCGGTTGGACATCAGCGAGGACACCGAGCCGCCGGACGACGTCACCGGCGAGGAGGGCCAGCAGCTGGCCGTCTACTACTGGCTCACCTCGCTGCAGGGTTCGCTGGTCGACGCACTCGCCGCCGGTCGCGCCGGCCGAAGGTGAGCAGGATCAGCAGCCCGAGCAGCAGGTCGAGCACGAAGAACGTGTAGACGAGGGAGGGCAGCTCCAGGTCGCGGACCATCGCGCCGATCGCGGCCAGCAGGACGACGCCGGAGAGCAGGAACACCAGCAGCAGGGTGAACACACGCAGCGCGATCAGCACCACCAGCGACGCCCGGTCCTCGGCCGAGTGACCGCGATGACGGCGGACCCCGAGCACCCCCAGCACCAGCGCGGGCAGCGGCAGCACCACCACGCCGGCGACCAGGAGCGACTCGATCAGCACGAGACCGCACGGTAACGGGTGATCACCCGCCGTCCGCACCGTGCTCGACCAGGGGCGACCCGCAGGCCGCCTCGCGCGGCCGCATACACTGGGCAACCGTGCTGCGCATCGACCGCGCGACCTACGACGCCATCGTGGCCCACGCCCGGGAGGACCACCCGGACGAGGCCTGTGGCGTCGTCGCCGGTCCCGAGGGCAGCGACCGCCCCGAGCGGTTCATCCCCATGCTCAACGCGGCCCGCTCGCCCACGTTCTACGAGTTCGACTCCGGCGACCTGCTGAAGCTGTACCGGGAGATGGACGACCGGGACGAGGAGCCGGTGGTCATCTACCACTCGCACACCGCCACCGAGGCCTACCCCTCGCGCACCGACATCAGCTACGCCTCCGAGCCGAACGCCCACTACGTGCTGGTGTCCACGCGGCACCACGGCGCCGAGACCGGCCTGGCCGGCGACGAGGTGGAGTTCCGCAGCTTCCGGATCGTCGACGGTGCGGTGACCGAGGAGGACGTCGACGTCGTCGAGTCCTACAAGTTCGGCCACACGCCGACCACCGTCGTCTACGACTGAAGCGTGATCCGCCGTACGCGGCGGAATCCCCGACGGCGGACGGGCGTTGCCCGGACCGACGCTTCCCACACGCCGTGCCGAGCACCGACCGCGGCGACCCCCGACCCTCCCGAGGAGACGCACACCCCATGGCCATCGAGGTCCGGATCCCGACCATCCTGCGCACCCACACCGGCGGCGCCAAGACCGTGGAGGGCTCCGGCGCGACCCTCGGCGCGCTCATCGACGACCTGGACGCCCAGCACTCCGGCCTGAAGAACCGCCTCGTCACCGAGGAGGGCAAGCTGCACCGGTTCGTGAACGTCTACGTCAACGACGAGGACGTCCGCTTCACCGGCGCGCTCGACACCGAGGTCAAGGACGGCGACTCGGTGACGATCCTCCCGGCGGTCGCGGGCGGCTGCTGAGCGGTCCGCCGCTCGCCCCCCACCCCTCTCCGGAAGAGTTCCCCATGGCCCGCTTCGCCTCGCTCGTCGACTCCCTCGGGGGCACGCCCCTCGTGGGGCTGCCCAACCTGTCGCCGGCCCCCGACGTGCGGCTGTGGGCCAAGCTCGAGGACCACAACCCCACCGGGTCCATCAAGGACCGCGCCGCCATCTCGATGATCGAGGCGGCGGAGAAGGAGGGGAAGCTCAAGCCGGGCGACACGATCCTCGAGCCGACCAGCGGCAACACCGGGATCTCCCTGGCGATGGTGGCCCGCCAGCGCGGCTACCGGCTGATCTGCGTCATGCCGGAGAACACCTCGATCGAGCGGCGGCAGCTGCTGGAGATGTACGGCGCGCAGATCATCTCCTCGCCGGCCGCGGGCGGTTCCAACCAGGCGGTGGCGGTGGCCAAGGGGCTGGCCGCCGAGCACGACGACTGGGTGATGCTGTACCAGTACGGCAACCCGGCCAACGCCGAGGCGCACTACACGGGGACGGCGCCGGAGATCCTGGCCGACCTGCCCTCGATCACGCACTTCGTGGCGGGGCTCGGCACCACCGGCACGCTCATGGGCTGCTCGCGCTACTTCCGCGAGCACAAGCCCGACGTGCAGGTGATCGCCGCCGAGCCCCGGTACGGCGAGCTGGTCTACGGGCTGCGCAACATCGACGAGGGGTTCATCCCCGAGCTCTACGACGCCTCGCTGCTCGACTCGCGGTTCTCCGTCGGCCCCGACGACGCGATCCACCGCACCCGCCAGCTGGTGGAGCGGGAGGGCATCTTCGCCGGCATTTCCACCGGCGCGATCCTGCACGCGGCGCTCGGCATCGCCGACAAGGAGGTCGCGGCCGGCCGCAAGGCCGACATCTGCTTCATCGTGTGCGACGGCGGATGGAAGTACCTGTCCACCGGCGCCTACGCGGGCACGCTGGAGGAGGCGACCTCCGCGCTGGAGGGTCAGCTCTGGGCCTGACGACTGGTGATCACCGCCGGGTTGCGCTGCACTGGGGGTGCCGGCGTCCGCGCGGGCACCCCGGGCGGCGCCGGCGGTGGATCCGCGTCGACCCGAGGAGCGGTGTCATGAGCAGCATGACCAGCGAGACCGGCAACATCACCGGCACGACCGACAAGGACTACAACCTCATCTGGTTCACGGAGTCCTGCCTGAGCAACGCCCTGCGGCTGGACCTCTACATCCAGGACGCCGAGCGGGCGGGCGACGGCGAGCTCGCCGAGTTCTTCCGCAAGGCGCAGGCCGACAGCCGCAAGGGCGGCGAGATGGGCAAGGCGATGCTGGCCCGCCGGCTCGCGAGCTGATCGATCCCCCCGCGCCCTCCCGCGCCCCCTGCGGGAGGGCGCTCGCACGCCCGGCGCGTCACCTGATCGAGGGCGGTGCGCGGCGGCCCGTCGGTGCCGGCGGCTAGCCTGACCGGCGACATGGGGACGACGCAGCCGGGCGCCAGCCCTCCGGACAGCTCCGCGCCGATCGGCATCTTCGACTCGGGCGTGGGCGGCCTCACCGTCGCCCGCGCCGTCCTCGACCAGCTGCCCCACGAGGCGATCCGCTACATCGGCGACACCGCGCACGGCCCCTACGGCCCGCTGCCCATCGCCGAGGTGCGCCGGCACTCCCTCGCGGTCATGGACGACCTGGTCGCCGGCGGCGTGAAGATGCTCGTCGTCGCCTGCAACTCCGCCAGCGCCGCCTCGCTGCGCGACGCCCGCGAGCGCTACGACGTCCCGGTGGTCGAGGTGGTCCTGCCCGCCGTGCGCCGGGCGACGGCGGCCACCCGCAACGGCCGGGTCGGCGTCATCGGCACCCAGGCCACGGTGACCAGCGGCGCCTACGACGACGCGTTCGCCGCCGCCCCGCAGATCGAGGTGGTCAGCGCCGCCTGCCCCAGCTTCGTCGACTTCGTCGAGCGCGGCGTGACCAGCGGCCGCCAGCTGCTCGGCCTCGCGCAGTCCTACCTCGACCCGCTGCTGGTGGCCGGCGTCGACACCGTCGTCCTGGGCTGCACCCACTACCCCCTGCTCACCGGCGTGATCTCGCTGGTGATGGGCGAGGGCGTCACGCTGGTCTCCAGCGCCGAGGAGACGGCCAAGGACGTCTACCGGGTGCTCACCCGCGCCGACCTGCTGCGCTCGGAGGACGCCCCGCCCCCCGAGCACGCCTTCCTCGCGACCGGCGACCCCGAGCCGTTCGCCCGGCTGGGCCGCCGCTTCCTCGGCCCCGAGGTGGGCGCGGTGCGGCACGCCCGGTCGGTGGGTGCGGCGTGAGGCTGACCGTCGTCGGCTGCTCCGGCAGCGCGCCCGGCCCGGCGTCCCCGGCGTCCTGCTACCTCGTCGAGCACGACGGGTTCCGCCTCCTCCTCGACCTGGGCAACGGGGCCTTCGGGCAGCTGCAGGCCCTCGCCGACCCGGCCGCCGTCGACGCCGTCTTCCTCTCCCACCTGCACGCCGACCACTGCCTCGACGTCGCGCCGTTCGTCGTGTGGCACCGTTACTCGGGCCGGTCGCGCCGGCGGCTGGTGCCGCTGTACGCCCCGGTCGGCGCGGAGCGCCGGCTGGCGCTGGCCTACGACGGCGACGGCGAGACGCTCACCGACGTCTTCGACTTCGTGCCGGTCGGCCCGGGCGCGCTGGAGATCGGCCCGTTCGCCGTCGAGCTGGCGCGCACCGCGCACCCGGTCGAGTGCTACGCGATCCGGCTCACCGCCGACGGCCGCTCGCTGGTCTACACCGGCGACACCGGCCCGTCGCCGCGGGTGGTCGCGCTGGCGGCCGGCGCCGACGTGCTGCTCGCCGAGGCGGCGCACCCCGACGGCGACGCCGCCCAGCCGCCCGGCCTGCACCTGACCGGCCGGCAGGCCGGCGAGCACGCCGCCGACGCCGCGGTCGCCCGGCTGCTGCTCACGCACGTGCCGGCGTGGGTGGACGCCGCGGCGCAGCTCGCGCACGCCCGGGCGGTCTTCCCGGCCGCCGAGCTGGTCGCGCCCGGCGCCAGCTACGACGTCTGACGGGTCGTCTGACGGCAGGATGGCGGTGTGGCCGAGGTGATCGAGCGGGACGGCGTCGCGCTGACCAGCCTGGACGCGTCGCTGGGCGACGGTCTCGGGGTGACCAAGGGCGACCTGGTCGACTACGTGGACGCGTTCGCCGACCGGTTGCTGCCGCAGCTGGCCGGGCGGCCGCTGTCGGTGAAGCGGGTGCGGCCGGGCCAGCAGCCGTTCATGCAGCGCAACGTGTCCAAGGGCGCCCCCGACTGGGTGCGCACCGTCGCGGTCTGGTCGGTCGGGGCGAACCGCGAGGTGCACCAGGTGCTCTGCGACGACCGGCGGACGCTGCTGTGGCTGGCCAACCAGCGCGCCGTCGAGTTCCACGTGCCGTTCTTCCGGGCGGGGCACGAGCTCGAGCCGACCGGGCTGGTCGTCGACCTCGACCCGCCGGAGGACGCCGGCTTCGACGTCGTGGTGCGCGCGGCGGGGCTGGTGCGGCAGGCGCTGGCCGACAGCGGCCTGGCCGGCGCCGTGAAGACCAGCGGCTCCAAGGGCGTGCACGTCGTCGTGCCGGTGCGCGGGTCCGGGCCCGAGGACGTCGCCGCGGCCACCCGCGCCCTGGCCGCCCGCGCCGCCGCGCTCGACCCGGAGCTGGCCACGACGGCGTACATCAAGGAGGACCGGCACGGGCGGGTGTTCCTCGACTCGACCCGGTCGGGCTCCTCGACGATCGTGGCCGCCTACAGCCCCCGCCTCCGGCCGGGCCTGCCCGTGTCGACCCCGGTGGCGTGGGGCGCGCTGGCCGACGTCCGGCCGGCGGAGATCACGGTGACCACCGCGGCCGAGCGGATCGGCGCGGGCGACCCGTGGGCGGAAGCGCTGCCCGAGCCGCAGGAGCTGCCCGCCGACCTGCTGGCCGAGGGGCACACCATCCCGGTCGCCCGCGTGGCCGCCATGCACGAGGGCAAGCGGCGCAAGCGCGCCCGCGAGGCCTCGGACGGCTGACGCCGCCGTCCACAGGCCGCCCGGTCGTCCACAGAACCGGAAAGGCTCCAGGCCGGTTGTCGGTGCCCGGGCGCACTCTCTCGCCCATGACGACCGATCCGCAGCTCACCGCCTGGCTCGACCAGGAGGACGCCCGCCTCGCCCAGGTCATCCGCGCCCGCCGGTGGGCCGTGCAGTACGTCTGGCCGGGCGAGGGGCCCGACGAGCCGGCGTTCGGCTACACGATCGGGCTGTTCGGCCTCGGCCACCCCGAGCTGGTGCTCGTCGGCCTCGATCCCGACGTCACGCACGGGGCGCTGGAGCACGTCGCCGGGCTCGTCGCCGGCGGGCGCGACCTGGTCCCGGGCGAGCTCCTCGACGGCCCGGGCGGCCGGCCGGGCCTGGTCGTGGAGGAGCTGCCGAACCCCGGTGAGGTGGTGCTGGGGGCCAACCGGTTCTACGAGCGGCCGGCGGAGTACTCGGTGCCGGCCTTCCAGCTCGCCTGGCCCGACGACGAGGGGCGCTGGCCCTGGGACGACGGCTTCCGGTGGGGGCGGGAGGCCCAGCCGCGGCCGGGGGCGTGGCGGGCGTGACGCGCCGGTCAGGCCCGCTTCGAGCGCATGGCCCGCAGGTGCGCGAGCGCCGGGTCGGCCGCCAGCGCCGCGTACTCGGGCGAGTCCACGGCCACCAGCGCCATCCGGCCCTCGCCGTCGCAGTGCACGCCCCAGCCGTACTGCTTGGTCAGCGGCGATGCGCGGAAGCAGGGCTGGCCCTTGGCGAAGAAGGCGTCCCGTTCGGCGGCGAGGTCGGCGTCGGGCACGCCGCGCCGCTGCGCGTGCACCGCGAACAGCACGTCGTCGGAGGTGTGCACGTACGGGGCGTCGGCGAGCATCGCGTACTGCAGGCCGGCGACCGTGGGGGCACCGCCGCGCGCCGGTGGCACCTCACCGCTGGTGGCGCGGCAGTCCTCGGCCACCTCGATGAAGGTGTCGGTGTAGTTGGTCGTCGTCACGTCGCGCAGGCTGCCACAGGGCGGGGATGCGAACGGGTGTACCGCGCGGCCGGGGGCCACGACGATGGGCCGTGCACCCGCACGGCAGGAACGTCTCCCGGGAGGACCCGTGGCCGACATCCGACGTGGCCGGTACGCGGCCGAGATCGACGGGGACTTCGTCGTCCTCCTGATCGGCTTCCGCTTCAACAAGCCGTGGCTGGCGCTGAAGAGCTTCGCCGACTTCGGCGGCCGGCGCGGCATGGGCGCGATGCTCACGTACCTCACCGAGCACCCGGAGAAGGGGCTGCTCGGCTTCCGCAACAACTTCCCGACGATCATCCAGTACTGGCGCAGCTTCGAGCACCTGGAGGCCTTCGCCCGGGACGACGAGCTGCTGCACCGCGAGGCCTGGCTCAACTGGTACCGCCGCGACCCGACGGGCCGCACCGGCATCTGGCACGAGACCTACCTCGTGCGGGCCGGTGAGTACGAGGCCATCTACGCCGACATGCCGGTCCAGGGCCTCGCCGCGGCCGGCCGGGCGGTGCCCCTGCAGGGGAACAGCACCGCCCGGCTGCGACTGCGGGCCGCTGCGTCGGCCGACCGCGAGGCGGCGTCGGCGATGCGCGGGGTCGCCCGGCCGTGACCGCCGGACGACGAGCCCCGGGGCCACCGGCCGGTCGGTCCTGACGCGCGACGTCCCGACGGGGAGAACTGCACCCGTCAGGCGGGCTCCTCGCGCCGGTCCTCGCCCCAGTAGGTGTGGAAGGCGCCGTCGCGGTCGACCCGCCGGTAGGTGTGCGCCCCGAAGAAGTCGCGCAGCCCCTGGATGAGCGACGCGGGCAGCCGCTCGGCGCGCAGCCCGTCGTAGTAGGCCAGCGCGCTGGCGAAGCCCGGTGCCGGGATGCCGTAGCGGGCCGCGTCGGTGACCACCAGGCGCCAGCCGTCCTGGCCCGCGGCGACGGCGTCGCGGAAGTAGTCGTGGGTGAGCAGCGTGGTCAGCCCCGGCTCGTCGGCGAAGGCCTGCCGGATCCGGTCGAGGAAGCGCGCCCGGATGATGCAGCCGCCGCGCCAGATGGTGGCCAGCGCGCCCCGGTCGACGTCCCACCCGTTCTCCTCGGCGCCGGCCGCGATCTGGTCGAAGCCCTGCGCGTAGGCCACCACCTTCGACGCGTACAGCGCCTGGCGGACCGCCTCGACGTAGCCGTCGCGGTCGGTGACCGGCTCGGGGTCGCCGGCCGGGCCCGGCAGCACCTTCTGCGCCGCGGCCCGCTGGTCGGCGTGCCCCGACAGCGCCCGGGCGAACACCGCCTCGGCGATGCCGCTGACCGGGATGCCGAGGTCGAGCGCCGACTGCACGGTCCAGCGGCCGGTGCCCTTCTGCTCGGCCTGGTCGAGGACGACGTCGACGAACGGCTTCCCGGTCGCCGGGTCGTCGTGCCGCAGCACCTCCGCGGTGATCTCGACCAGATAGGACTCCAGGTCGCCCTCGTTCCAGGAGGCGAACACGTCGCCGATCTCGCGCGGCGTCATCCCCAGCCGGGCGCGCAGCAGGTCGTAGGCCTCGGCGATCAGCTGCATGTCGGCGTACTCGATGCCGTTGTGCACCATCTTCACGAAGTGGCCGGCGCCGTCGGTGCCCACGTGCGTGCAGCAGGGGGTGCCGTCGACGACCGCCGCGATGCTCTCGAGCATCGGCCCGACGATCGCGTAGGACTCCGCCGAGCCGCCGGGCATGATGCTCGGCCCGTTGAGCGCGCCCTCCTCGCCGCCGCTGACCCCCGTCCCGACGAAGTGCAGGCCGCGCTCGGCCAGCGCCACCGTCCGCCGCTGGGTGTCCTGGTAGCGGGCGTTGCCGCCGTCGATGACGATGTCGCCCTCGTCGAGCAGCGGCACCAGCTCGTCGATCACCGCGTCGGTCGGCGCGCCGGCCTTGACCATGATCAGGATGCTGCGCGGCCGTTCGAGCGCCTGCACGAACTCCTCGGTGGTCCTCGTCGGCACGAAGTCGCCCTCGCCGCCGTGGGCCGCCATCAGCGCGTCGGTGCGCGCCTGGGTCCGGTTGTGCAGCACCACCTGGTGGCCGTGGCGGGCGAGGTTGCGCGCCAGGTTGGCGCCCATCGTGGCGAGGCCGGTGACACCGATCTGCGAGGTCATGGCGGGCATCGTCGCGGGTCGGGCCCCGCGCGTGCCAGCCCTTGGCGCGCGGTCAGTCCAGCCCGAGGTCGCGGCGGAGCTTCGCCACGTGGCCGGTGGCCTTGACGTTGTACTGGGCCCGCTCGACCCGGCCCTCGGCGTCGACGACGAAGGTCGAGCGGATCACGCCGACGACCTCCTTGCCGTAGAGCTTCTTCGGTCCGAAGGCGCCGTAGGCCTGCAGCACGGCCTTGTCCTCGTCGGAGACCAGCGTGATCCCGAGGTTCTCCTTCTCGCGGAAGCGCATGAGCTTCGCCGGCGGGTCGGGGGAGATGCCGATGATGTCCAGCCCGGCCTCGGCCAGGTCGCCGGCCGCGGCGGTGAAGTCGACGGCCTGGGTGGTGCAGCCCGGCGTCAGCGCAGCGGGGTAGCAGTACACGATCACCCGGCGGCCGCGGTACGACGACAGGGAGACGGGGGTGCCGTCGGCGTCGGGCAGCGTGAAGTCCGGCGCCGGGTCGCCGGGGGACAGGCGGACGGGTGCGACCTCGGTCGAGCTCATGCCCGGCATCCTGCCCTGAGCGGAGGACGGTCCGACACCGGGATCCCCGGCCGGCCGGTCAGCCGGCGAGGAACGAGAACCGGACGTGCCGGGTGTGGTTGTCCGTGTTCGTGTCCACCAGGCAGATGCGCTGCCAGGTGCCGAGCATCAGCCGGCCCTCGAGCACCGGGACGCTGGCGTGCGGCGGCACGAACGCCGGCAGCACGTGGTCGCGGCCGTGGCCCCGGGATCCGTGCCGGTGCCGCCAGCGGTCGTCGCGGGGGAGCAGCTCGTCGAGCTGGGCCAGCAGGTCGTCGTCGCTGCCGGCGCCGGTCTCGATGATCGCCAGCCCGGCGGTCGCGTGCGGGACGAAGACGTGCAGCAGCCCGTCGCCCTCCTGCCGCACGAAGTCGGCGCACTCGTCGGTCAGGTCGACGACGACGGGGACGCCTCCGGTGCGGACGCTGCGGACCTCGGACCTCATGCCCCCGGATCCTGCCCGGTTAGGCTGGCGACCCGTGACCCGCCCCGACGGCCGCGCGGCCGACCAGCTCCGCCCGGTGACCATCACGCGCAACTGGCTCGACCACGCCGAGGGCTCCGTGCTCGTCGAGTTCGGCCGCACCCGCGTCCTGTGCGCGGCCAGCGTCACCGAGGGCGTGCCGCGCTGGCGCAAGGGCTCGGGCCTGGGCTGGGTCACCGCCGAGTACGCGATGCTGCCGCGCGCCACCCACACCCGCAGCGACCGCGAGTCGGTGAAGGGCCGGATCGGCGGGCGCACCCACGAGATCAGCCGGCTGATCGGCCGCTCGCTGCGGGCCGCGATCGACCTCGGCGCCCTCGGCGAGAACAGCATCGCGATCGACTGCGACGTCCTGCAGGCCGACGGCGGCACCCGCACCGCCGCCATCACCGGGGCCTGGGTCGCGCTGGCCGACGCGGTGAACTGGCTCGACGAGCGGAAGAAGCTCGCCAGGAAGAAGGCGATCGTGAACTCGGTCGCCGCGGTGAGCGTCGGGGTCATCGACGGCGAGCCGCGTCTCGACCTCGCCTACGAGGAGGACGTGCGCGCCGGTTCCGACATGAACGTCGTCTGCACCGGGGACGGCGGGTTCGTCGAGGTGCAGGGGACCGCCGAGGGCGCCGTCTTCGACCGGGCCGCCCTCGACGCGCTGCTCGACCTGGCGGTCGCCGGCTGCGGCGAGCTGACCGCGATCCAGCAGGCGGCGCTGGCGCGATGAAGCTGCTGCTCGCCACGCGCAACGCCGGCAAGCTCGCCGAGCTGCAGCGGCTGCTCGCCGACGCCGTCCCGGGGGTCGAGGTGGTCGGCCTGCGCGACGTCCCCGAGTACCCCGAGGCGCCGGAGACCGGCGCGACGTTCGCCGACAACGCGCTGCTCAAGGCGCGCGAGGCGGTCCGGTACACCGGCCTGCCCGCGGTGGCCGACGACTCGGGCATCACGGTCGACGCGCTCAACGGGATGCCGGGGGTCCTGTCGGCCCGCTGGTCCGGCCGGCACGGGGACGACGACGCGAACACCGCGCTGCTGCTCGCCCAGATCGGCGACGTGCCCGACGAGCGGCGCGGGGCGGCGTTCGTCTGCGCGGCGGCCCTGGTCACGCCCGACGGCGCCGAGCACGTGCTCGAGCGGCAGTGGCGCGGGCGGGTGATCCGCGAGAAGCGGGGCACCAACGGCTTCGGCTACGACCCGGTGTTCGTGCCGGAGGGCCTCGACGTCACCTCCGCCGAGCTGGCGCCGGCGGAGAAGGACGCCCGCAGCCACCGCGGTCAGGCGTTCCAGGCCTTGGTGCCGGTCGTCGCGGAGGCGCTCGCCGGGCGCTGACCCTGCTCACCCCTCGGGGTGATCCGGCGTCGAGGTGGAACGGGATCGGTCCGATCTCCCTGGCACACGGCCGCACAGGTGCGCCGCTGACCGAGGGACCGACGATGACGAGCCGGCTCACTGCTGACTCCGCCGACCGACCGCGAGGCCCCGGGCTGCTGTCCGCCCACATGGCCGCAGCGGGGCTGGTGGCGGTCCTCGCCCTGCTCACCGTCTTCTCCGTCGGAGCGGCGGTGAGCAACGCCTCCGCCGCGGCCGAGGCGGAGACCAGCGTCGACGTCTCCGAGTGGGCCGACCAGGCCGAGGAGTCCCTGGCCGCCCAGGAGGAGCTGGCCGAGCAGCTCGCCGTCGCCGAGGACCCCGCGGTGCGGGCGGAGTACGCGGCCGCCGTCGCGGCGACCCGGGAGGCGCTGCGCTCGATCGGCGTGACCGCCCACGGGGACGCCCCGGAGCTGACGGCGGCGTGGATGCGGCTGCAGGACGACTACGAGGCGGCGGTCGCCGAGCTCGTCCTCGTCGCGCGGACCACGCCCGACGCCGTGCCGCAGTTCGAGAGACAGCACGTCGACCCGTACTACGACATGATCGCCGACGTCGTCTCCGGCCACATCCAGGGGCACCGGCACGAGGCCGAGGAGGCCATCGCCGGGCTGCGCAGCAACCAGCAGCTGCTGCTGTGGGTCACGCCCGTCGTGTTCGGCGTGGGCCTGCTGCTGGTCGCGTGGTGCACGAGGGTGCTCACCCGCAGCCGCCGCGAGGCCGCCGCGCGGGCCGAGGAGAACCGGCGCCAGGCGCTGCACGACGCGCTCACCGGGCTGCCCAACCGCACCCTGCTGCGGCAGCGCGCGGAGCGGGCGCTGGGCGTCGCGCGGCGGACCGGCGGCACGGTGGCGCTCATGCTGATCGACCTGGACCGCTTCAAGGAGATCAACGACACGCTGGGCCACGCGTACGGCGACCTGGTGCTCGAGGCCGTGGCCGGTCGGCTGCGGACCGCGGTCCGGCGCACGGACACCGTCGCCCGCCTCGGCGGGGACGAGTTCGCGATCCTGCTCCCGGACGTCGACTCGGTGGACGCGGCGCGGGAGCTGGCCGACCGGGCGCTCGCGGCCATGGAGGCCAGCATCGCGGCCGACGGCGTCATGCTCGACGTCGACGCCAGCATCGGCATCGCGCTGTCCGGCACCGACGGCGCGGACGTGGAGTCGCTGCTGCGCAACGCCGACATCGCCATGTACGCGGCCAAGGACCGCGGCCTCGGGACCTGCGTGTTCGACCCACGGCTGGACGACCACAGCCCCGAGCGGCTCGGCCTGATCGGGGAGCTGCGCCGGGCCATCGACGCCGGCGAGCTGGTGCTGCACTACCAGCCCAAGGTGGACCTGTCCGGGACGGTGCGCGGCGTCGAGGCGCTCCTCCGGTGGCAGCACCCGGTGCGCGGGATCATCGCGCCGTGCCAGTTCGTGCCGCTGGCGGAGAAGACCCCGCTGATCCACCCGCTGACCCGCCATGTGCTCGACACGGCCCTCGTGCAGTGCGCCCGCTGGCGTTCCGACGGGCGTGACCTGCGGGTCGCGGTGAACATCTCGCCGCGCAACCTGCTCGACGACCGGTTCGTCGACGACGTGCTCGCCCTGCTGAGCGACCACGACGTGCCCGCGGCCCACCTCGAGCTCGAGGTGACCGAGAGCGCGATCATGGCCGACCCGGTCCGGGCGCGGCTCGTCCTCGGCCGCCTGGCCGACGCGGGGATCACCCTGTCGATCGACGACTTCGGCGCCGGCTACACCTCGCTGGCGCACCTCAAGGACCTGCCGGTGCACCAGCTGAAGATCGACCGGTCCTTCGTCTCCCACATGGCCGCCGACGCCAGCGACGCGCTCATCGTGCGGTCGGTCGTCGAGCTGGGCCACAACCTGGGACTGACCACGGTCGCCGAGGGCGTGGAGGACGAGGCCACCTGGGAGCAGCTGCGCGACGTCGGCTGCGACCAGGCCCAGGGCTACCTGCTCTGCCGCCCGCTGCCGGCCGGGGCGCTGGACGCCTGGTACGACGCCGCGCGGGCGGGCGCCCTCGTCTGACGGCATCCGCCACGTACTCTCCCCGGGCGGCGACGGGGCCGGTGAGAGGAGCGAGGGTGCACGCGGACCTGCGGGCCTGGCGGACGTCCCTGCGGCCGGGGCCGCTCGGCTACCGGCGGATCGACTACCTGCGCGGCGGTCTGGGCGCCTTCGTCGGGATCGCCCTCGCCGCGCTCGCCGCTCAGACGGTCCCCGGTGGGCCGGCGATGCTGCCGTTCATCGTGGCGCCGATGGGCGCCACCGCCGTCCTGCTGTTCGCCGCGCCGGCGAGCCCGCTGGCCCAGCCGTGGTCGCTGCTGGTGGGCAACGTCGTGTCGACCCTCATCGGCGTCACGGCCGGGCGGGTGTTCGACGACGTCACGCTGGCGGCGGCGGTGGCCGTCGGGGCCGCGATCGCGGTCATGATGCTGCTGCGCTGCGTGCACCCGCCGGGCGGCGCCTGCGCGCTGTTCGCCGCGGTCGGGACGTCGGCGGTGGCCGAGCAGGGGTACGCGTTCGCCGTCTGGCCGGTCGGGGTGAACACGGTGGTGCTGCTGGTCGTCGGCGCGCTGGTGAACAACCTGACCGGCCGGCCCTACCCGCACGTGCCCGAGCCGCCGGCGCCCAAGGTGGGCGCCGACGCCGCGCCCAGCGACCGGATCGGCGTGCGGACCGAGGACATCCGCGAGGCGATGGCCCGCCTCGACCGCGGCCTCGACGTGCTGCCCGGCGACGTGCTGGCGCTGGTGCGGGAGGCGGAGGCGCAGGCGCTGGACCGCCGGCTCGGCTCGCTGCGGGTGGGCACGCTGATGGCCCGCGACGTGCAGACGGTGCGCGCGGAGGAGTCGCTGTACCGCGCGCGCATGCTCATGAACCAGCACCACGTGAAGGCGCTGCCGGTCGTCGACGAGGAGCAGCGGGTCGTCGGGATCGTGACCGTCTACGACCTGTTCAACCTCGACGTGGTCGATCTGGACCCGGTGTCCAAGGTGATGAGCAGCCCGGTGACGACGGTCGAGGTGGACACCCCGGTCGCCCGGCTGGTGGCGCTGATGAGCGACAGCGGGCTGCGGCACCTGCCGGTGGTCGACGCGGAGGGCCGGCTGGCCGGCATCGTCACCCGCACGGAGCTGATCGCCGTCCTCAACCGGGCGCTCGTCGGTTCCTAGAAGGGCGGCGGCTGGGTCGTCGCGGTGAGGCCGCTGGGCGTGGTGACGGTGACGGTGCCGTCGGCGGCCAGGTCGTGCGTGAACCCGGGTGCCTGGTGCTTGAGCCGGTGGTCGCCGGTGCAGTAACCGGCCAGGTTGTCCGCCGACGTCGGGCCCAGCGGGTAGGGCACGTGGTGGTCGAGCTCGCCGCTGCGCACCGGGCGGCGGCAGCCGGGGAAGCGGCAGCGCCGGTCGCGGTGCCGCACGTACCGGTCGAGCTCGGCCCCGGGCCGGTAGCCGTCCGTCGGCAGGGGCGGGCCGAGGCCGGGCCGGTCGGTGAGGTCGTGGTCGCACCGGTCGGGCCGCCGCCGGCAGGCCGGGCGGCCGCAGTGCGCGAGGCGGCGCAGCCCCGGCAGGTCGGTCAACCCGACGAAGGCACCGGTCAGCGCGTCGACCAGCGCGATGCGTGGTCGCTCGGCCAGTCCGCCGTCGGCGGAGCGGTGCAGCAGGTCCGCCAGCGCCTCCCGATCCATGTCGGCCGCGGCGCGGAGCGCGGCGAGCGCATCGGCGGCGGCGTCGACCCGACCGGCCGGGCCGGCCCGTCGCGCGGCCTCGTCGGCGGCGTCGGCGCGCTCGGCCGTGGCGACCACCCGCGCGGCGTGCCCGATCGCCCGCGTCGCGGCCAGCACCGCCACCGAGGCGTCGTCCACCGCGCGATCGGCGTCGGCCCACCACCGGTCGCCCGGCGACGACGTCGCCGGCTCGTCGGGCACGGGCTCGTCCCCGACGTCGGGGTCGCTCGCCAGCCGGGCCTCCAGCTCGGCCCACCAGCGGTCGTCCAGGTCGCGCATCAGCCGGTCGAACTCGGGGTCGAAGTCGTCGAGGGTCACCGGCCGCGCCGGAGCCGGCGCCGGATCGGGGTCGTCGAACTCCCCGGCCGCGCACCGCCGGTCCCAGCCGTCCTCCCACTCGGCCAGCGCCGCCCGCATCTCGGGGGTGTACTCCCAGGGCTCCCAGCCGGGGTCGTCCAGGAACTGCTCGTCCACCCGGTCGGTCACGGTGGCCGGCTGGAGCTCCGCGAGGGCCGCGGCACCCAGCTCCGACCCGGTCAGCGCGATCAGCAGCTGCCGGATCTCCTCGGCGGAGGCCACCTGGCCGTTGACCTCGCCGGGCTGATCGCCGCCGAGCAGGGTCTGCAGCTGCGCGACGACGGTCAGCACCACCTGGACCGGCGGGAGCTCGGACTCCCCGGGCCGAAGCACGCGGTCGAGCAGGCAGTCGAACATCTTGCGCGGCCGCGCGCGCGTGTCGTCGGGGTCGCCCGGCAGGGCGTCGGCGCAGGCGCCCAGGGCCGCGAACAGCGTCTCGATCTCCGCTCGGGTACCGCCGACCGCGAGCCAGGCCGAGCCGTCGTCGTCGCGCCCGCACTGCCGGTGGACGCCGTGCCGGCGCGCCGCCGCCTCGGCCCGCTGCGCCCCGGAGCGGGCGTCCCGGCGCTTCACCTCCCGCAGCGCCCGGTCGCGCAGCTGGGGCGGCGTGGTGATCGTCCGCCGCACGGCCCGCTCGGCGACCCAGCCGAGCAGTTCGTCCTCGATCTCCCCGCGCAGCCGGTCGTCGGCGACCGGGGCGACGTGCTGCAGCAGCGGCCACAGGTGGTCGGGCGTCAGCAGCCCCGCCTCGAGGGCGGCCAGCGTGCCCGGCAGCCGCAGTTGCAGCGTGCACCCCTGCTCGATCAGCTTCTCGGCCGACTGCTGCGACCGCGTCAGCCCGATCGACGCCTCCTGCGCCGCCCACTCCGAGACCGGCCTCAGGACCTCCGGCCGGCGGGCCCACCGGTCCCTGCTCATCGCCCCCGGCTCGCCCTGAACGCGATCGGCGGTCGCCGGCATCGAGTCCGCGTACGCCGCCAGGGCGCGCGCCCGCCGGGCCGTCCAGCGGGCGATCTCCCGGTCGGCCCGCTGCGCGTCGCCGAGCGGGCCGTCGGCGAGGCCGGTCTGCGGGCCGGGAGCGGGTGCGTGCACGTGTTCGATCATATGTTCGAACAGGTCCCCGTGGCAACCGCTGTGGACAGGGAGATGCGCTGGTCAGAGGTCCGTTCCGCAGCGCCGGGAACACCGCGGACCCTGGGCACGCTGCGCCCGGCATGACCGTATCCGCAGTGTCCGACACGTGCCTCATCGGCGGGGACCTCCCCGTCCACCGCCTCGGCTACGGCGCCATGCAGCTGCCCGGCCCGGGTGTCTGGGGCGAGCCGGCCGACCGGGACGCCGCCGTCCGCGTGGTCCGCGCCGCCGTCGAGCAGGACGTCGACTTCATCGACACCGCCGACTCCTACGGCCCGGCGGTCAGCGAGCAGATCATCGCCGAGGCCCTGCACCCCTACCCCGAGGACCTGGTCATCGCGACCAAGGCGGGCTTCACCCGCACCGGACCGGGGGAGTGGACCGTCGTCGGCCACCCCGCCTATCTCAAGCAGCAGGTGGAGCTCTCGCTGCGGTACCTGAAGGTCGACCGGATCGACCTGCTCCAGCTGCACCGCATCGACCCGGCGTTCCCGCTCGCCGACCAGCTCGGTGCCTTCAAGGCGCTGCAGGACGAGGGCAAGGTGCGCCACATCGGCCTCTCCGAGGTGTCGGTGGAGCAGATCGAGTCGGCACGGCAGATCGTCGACGTCGTCAGCGTGCAGAACCTCTACAACCTGACCTACCGGAAGTCGCAGGACGTCCTCGACCACTGCACCCGCGAGGGCATCGCGTTCATCCCGTGGTTCCCGATCGCGACCGGCGACCTGGCCGCGCCGGACAGCCCGGTGGCCGCCGTCGCCCGCGAGCTCGACGCCACCCCGGCACAGGTCGCGCTCGCGTGGCTGCTCCGGAAGTCGCCGGTCGTGCTGCCCATCCCGGGCACGAAGTCGGTCGAGCACCTCACCGAGAACATGGGTGCGGCCGGCCTGAGCCTCTCGGACGACGAGATGGTCCGACTGGACGCCCTGGCCTAGAACCCACCGCGGCCGGGCACAGTCCTCCAATGCGGGTTGTCGTGGACGCCGTCCGGGCGCTGTGGTTCGACGACGGGTCACCGGTGCGGGCGGCCTCGGGGATCGCGCCGCTCGGCGACGGCTGGCTGGTCGTCCAGGACGACGCCACGGCCGCGGCCTGGCGTCGCCCCGGCGGCACCACCGCCGTGCGGGTGTTCCCGCCGGTCGAGGGGCACGACGTGTTCAGCGAGGCGGCGGGGACCAAGCACCTCAAGCCCGACCTCGAGGTCGCCTGCCCGGCCGAGGTGGACGGCGCACCGGCGGTCCTGCTGCTCGGCTCGGGCTCGTCGGACCGGCGCACCCGCGGCGTGCTGGTCCGGCTCGTCGACGACCGCCCCGAGGTGCGGGTCGCCGACCTGGCCCCCCTGTACCGGCGGGCCGGGCAGCGCCTCGACGTGCCCGGCGACCAGCTCAACCTGGAGGGCGCCAGCCGGCACGGGGACGCGGTGCGCTGGTTCCAGCGCGGCAACCTGGCCGCGGGCGTGCCCTCGTGCAGCGTCGACGTCCCGCTCGACGCGCTGGTCGCGGCGGTCCTCGGCCGGGCCGACCCGGCGGCGGTCGAGCTCGCCGGCCGACGGTCCTACGACCTCGGCGAGGTGGAGGGAGTGGGCCTGGCGGTCACCGACGCCGTGGCGCTGCCCGACGGGCGCGTGCTGCTGAGCGCGGCCGCCGAGGACACCCCCAACGCCGTCGACGACGGCCCCGTCGTCGCCACCGCGCTCGTGCTGGTCGACGACGAGGACGTCGTCGCGGTCGCGCCGATCCCCGAGGTGGACGGCCACGTGCACAAGGTGGAGGGACTGGCGCTGCGCGAGGTGGGCGACGGCGCGGTGCACCTGCTGGCGGTCGTGGACGACGACGACCCCGACCACCCCTCGACCGAGCTGGAGCTGCGCGCCGTCCTGGAGTGACCGGGACCGATGAGTCCCGGGCCGCGGACCGGTCCAGACGTGCGTGGATCGGAACCGGTCAGGAATCGAGAAGACCCGGCACGCGCGCCGTGCCTAGCGTGTCCGCCGTGCCCGAGCCCCGAGACCGCGCGACCCGCAGGGCCGATGCGCTGGCGATGCTGGCCACCCCCGCGATCGACGTGTGGGTCGCCACGGCGTCGTCGGTCGGGAAGCCGCACCTCGTGCCGCTCTCGCTGGCCCCGACGTCGCCGCCGACGAGGCGCTGGGCGCGGCGTACGTCGCGCAGGCCGACTGGGACCCGCGCCGCAGCCCGGGCTACGTGTTCCTGGTGCTGCGGCCGGTGCGGCTGCAGGCCTGGCGCGAGGCGGACGAGATCCCCGGCCGCACCCTGATGCGCGACGGCGCCTGGCTCGTCTGACCCGTACGCCATGATCGACCCCGCCCGACGGATGGAGACACGATGAGCACGCTCACCAGCGCGGATCCGCAGACGTCCGCGCACCCCGCCGACAGCCACGACCTGATCCGCGTGCACGGCGCCCGCGAGAACAACCTCAAGGACGTCAGCATCGAGATCCCGAAGCGGCGGCTGACCGTGTTCACCGGCGTCTCCGGGTCGGGCAAGAGCTCGCTCGTCTTCGACACGATCGCCGCGGAGTCGCAGCGGCTGATCAACGAGACCTACAGCGCCTTCGTGCAGGGGTTCATGCCGACGCTGTCGCGGCCGGAGGTCGACCTCCTCGAGGGCCTGACGACGGCGATCCTCGTCGACCAGGAGCGGATGGGCGCCAACCCGCGCTCCACCGTCGGCACCGCCACCGACGCCAACGCGATGCTGCGCATCCTCTTCAGCAGGCTCGGCACGCCGCACATCGGTCCGCCCACCGCGTTCTCGTTCAACGTCCCGACCCGCAAGGCGAGCGGGGTGCTGAGCACGGAGAAGTCCGGCGGGCGGGTCGAGAAGAGCGTCGTGCGCGACGTGGTTTACCTCGGCGGCATGTGCCCCCGCTGCGAGGGCATGGGCTCGGTCTCGGACTTCGACCTGACGGCGCTGTACGACGGGACCAAGTCGCTGAACGAGGGGGGCCTGACCGCCCCCGGCTACAGCATGGACGGGTGGTACGGCCGCCTCTTCCAGGGGATCGGCCTGGACCTGGACAAGCCGATCGGGAGGTACACGAAGAAGGAGCTGGACGACCTCCTCTACAAGGAGCCGACCAAGATCAAGGTCGAGGGGATCAACCTGACCTACGAGGGCGTGATCCCCAAGATGCAGAAGTCGATGCTGTCCAAGGACGTCGACGCGCTGCAGCCGCACGTCCGGCGCTTCGTCGAGCGGGTGATCACGTTCCAGACCTGCCCCGACTGCGAGGGGACGCGGCTGACCCGGGAGGCCCGGTCGTCGACGATCGGGGGGAAGAACATCGCCGACCTCTGCTCGATGCAGATCAGCGACCTCGCCGGGTGGGTCCGCGCGCTCGACGAGCCGTCGGTGGCCCCGCTGCTGGCCGGCCTGCGGCACCTGCTCGACTCCTTCACCGAGATCGGGCTCGGCTACCTGTCGCTCGACCGGCCGGCGGGGACGCTGTCCGGGGGCGAGGCCCAGCGCACCAAGATGATCCGGCACCTCGGCTCGTCGCTCACCGACGTCACCTACGTCTTCGACGAGCCGACGATCGGCCTGCACCCGCACGACATCCAGCGCATGAACGACCTGCTGCTGCAGCTGCGGGACAAGGGCAACACCGTGCTCGTCGTCGAGCACAAGCCGGAGACGATCACGATCGCCGACCACGTGGTCGACCTCGGCCCGGGTGCGGGCACCGGGGGCGGCGAGGTCGTCTTCGAGGGCACCGTCGACGGGCTGCGGGCCAGCGGCACCCTCACCGGCCGGCACCTGGACGACCGGGCGGCGCTCAAGCCGTCGGTGCGCACGCCGTCCGGGGTGCTCGAGGTGCGCGGCGCGAGCACGCACAACCTGCAGGACGTCGACGTCGACATCCCGCTCGGCGTGCTCGTGGTGCTCACCGGCGTGGCCGGCTCGGGCAAGAGCTCCCTGGTGCAGGGCTCGGTGGCCGGCCGGGACGGCGTCGTGACGGTCGACCAGGGCGCGATCAAGGGCTCGCGGCGGAGCAACCCGGCCACCTACACCGGCCTGCTGGAGCCGATCCGCAAGGCGTTCGCGAAGGCCAACGGCGTGAAGCCGGCGCTCTTCAGCTCGAACTCCGAGGGCGCCTGCCCGACCTGCAACGGCGCCGGCGTCATCTACACCGAGCTCGGCGTCATGGCCACCGTCGAGTCGCCCTGCGAGGACTGCGAGGGCAGGCGGTTCCAGGCGTCGGTGCTGGAGTACACGCTCGGCGGCCGGAACATCGCCGAGGTCCTGGCCATGTCGGTGACCGAGGCCGAGGAGTTCTTCGGCGACGGCGAGGCGAGGACGCCGGCCGCGCACGCGATCCTCGACCGGCTCGCCGACGTCGGGCTCGGCTACCTGTCGATAGGCCAGCCGCTCACCACGCTGTCCGGCGGCGAGCGGCAGCGGCTCAAGCTGGCCACCCGCATGGCCGAGAAGGGCGGCGTCTACGTCCTCGACGAGCCGACCACCGGCCTGCACCTGGCCGACGTGCAGAACCTGCTCGGCCTGCTCGACCGGCTGGTCGACTCGAGCAAGTCGGTGCTGGTCATCGAGCACCACCAGGCGGTCATGGCGCACGCCGACTGGATCATCGACCTCGGGCCCGGCGCCGGTCACGACGGCGGGCGGATCGTCTTCGAGGGGACGCCGGCCGACCTGGTCGCCGCCCGCTCGACGCTGACCGGCCGGCACCTCGCGGAGTACGTCGGCGGCTGACCGCGCGGACGGGGACCTTCGGCCGTGTGCGGGTCCCCGGGGCCGCTCCTACGGTGGGCGCTTCTTCCGGTCTCGCGCCCCCGAGCCCGAGGGCGTGCGGCACGTCCGCCCCCGAGGAGCAGTCATGACACAGGCACAGGCGCAGGCGCTGGAGTCGCTGGCCGGTCGCGTCACCGGACGGGTGGTCCTCCCCCGAGACGAGGAGTACGAGCCGGCCCGCAGGGTCTACAACGGCATGATCGACGCGCGCCCGGCCGCGATCGTGCAGTGCGCGTCCGCCGACGACGTCGCCGCCGTCGTCCGCGAGGCGGCCGAGCTGGGCATGCTGCTGGCGGTCCGCGGCGGCAGCCACAGCGTGCCCGGGTACGGGACGGCCGACGGCGCGCTGGTCGCCGACCTCTCCCCGATGCGGACGGTGGCCGTCGACGCCGACGCGCGGACCGCGACGGCCGGCGGCGGGACGACGTGGGGCGGGTTCAACGACGCCGCGGCCGCGGCGGGTCTGGCCACGACCGGCGGCATCCTGTCCACGACGGGCATCGGGGGGCTGACGCTCGGCGGCGGGGTCGGCTACCTGTCCCGCGCCCACGGCCTGTCCTGCGACAACGTGCTCTCCGCCCGGGTGGTGCTGGCGACCGGCGAGCAGGTCACAGCCAGCGAGGAGGAGAACCCGGACCTGTTCTGGGCGCTGCGCGGCGGGGGCGGCAATTTCGGCGTCGTCACCGAGTTCACCTACCGGGTGCACCCGATCCCGGAGAACGTGCTGGTCGGCATCATGTTCTTCGAGCTGGCCGACGGCCCGGCGATCTTCCGGTTCTTCGACGACGAGCTGGACGAGGCGCCCCGGGAGTACGGCGGCTACCCGGCGATGCACCTGGCGGCGCCGCTGCCGTTCATCCCCGAGGACCGGGTCGGCGACCCGTTCGCGGTCGTCATCTCCTGCTGGACCGGTGAGCCGGCGGCGGGGGAGCGGTACCTCGACCGGTTCCGCCAGGTGGCGCGGCCGGCGGCCGAGATGGTCGGTCCGATGCCGTACCCGGCGCTCAACGCGCTGTTCGACCCGCTGCTGCCGCCAGGGCTGCAGCACTACTGGAAGGCCGCGTTCCTCACGGAGCTGACCGACGAGGCGATCGCCGCGCACATGGAGCACGGGGCGCGCATGCCGGCCGTCACCTGCGCGATGCACATGTACCCGCTCACCGGTGCCGTGCAGGAGGTCGCACCGGACGCGACGGCGTTCGGGCACCGCGACGCGCGGTACGTCGCCAACATGGCCGGCATGTGGCCGGAGCCGGCCGACAACGAGCGCGGCATCGCGTGGGTCCGCGACTACTTCGCCGCCATCGGCCCGCAGTCGCAGCCCGGCGGCTACACCAACTTCGCCTCGGGCGACGAGCAGGACCGGGTGCCGGAGAACTACGGCGCCAACTACACCCGGCTGGCGACCCTCAAGCGCCGCTACGACCCGGACAACCTGTTCCGCCTCAACCAGAACATCCCGCCGCTGGCCGTGCCGGGACCGCGGCAGGGGTAGCCGGCACGCGGCCCGGGCCGTTCCGCTGTCGAGGGGGCAGCGGAACGGCCCGGGCCGCCTGGCGCTGCGAGAGATGTCCACGGAGTCGCGGCCGCAAGCGGCGGGCGGTTGCCGGATCGGTTGCTGTCGTGCGGGAGGCGGGAGTCGAACCCGCACGCCCGAAGGCACCAGATCCTAAGTCTGGCGTGGCTGCCGTTACACCACTCCCGCGCAGGCCCTGAAGTCTAGGAGTCGCCCGGACGGGTGCGCCGTGACCACGCGGACGCGCTGCGCCGGGCGCGGTCTGGCAGGCTGTCGCCGTGCCTCGCGACCCTCGACAGATCCAGCTGGAGATCGACGCCGCCCGCGAGTCGCTCGCGGCCACCCTGGACCAGCTGGTCTACCGGGGCAGCCCCACCCGGCTGAGGGCCAAGGGGCAGGCCGCGGTGCAGTCGTTCCTGGCCACCCCGGTGGGCATGGCCGCCGTCGGCGCGGTGGGCCTGCTGCTGACCGTCGCCGTGGTCCGGCGCATCCGCAACCACGACTGAGGCCGAAGGCCGGGTGTGAGAGCCCCGCGCCCGGATCCCGTCGGTCCCGGCCAGGAGTCGGTCTGGGACTACCCGCGCCCGCCCTCGGCCGAGGTCACCCCGCGCCGGGTGGTCGTCGAGCTCGGCGGCCGCGTCGTGGCCGACACCACCCGGGCGGTCCGCGTCTGCGAGACCAGCCACCCGCCGGTCTACTACGTCCCCCGCGCGGACGTCGCCGACGGCGTGCTGGAGCGCGCCGCGGGCGGCTCCTGGTGCGAGTGGAAGGGCGCGGCCACCTACTGGGACGCCGTCGTCGGCGGCCGGCGCGTCCCGGCGGCCGCCTGGTCCTACGAGCAGCCGACCGCCGGCTACGAGCACCTGCGCGGCGCCGTCGCCTTCTACCCGGGGAAGGTTGACCGCGCCCTCGTCGACGGCGAGGTCGTCCGACCGCAGCCGGGCGACTTCTACGGCGGGTGGATCACCGACGAGGTGGTCGGCCCGTTCAAGGGCGGGCCGACCACCCTGGGGTGGTGAGGGGTCAGCCCCGCTTGAGCAGCGGCAGGACCACCGTCTCGAGCACGTCGTCGGCGTAGGCGTCGTCCACCGGCTCGCCGGTGAGCAGCCACCGCTGCACCAGCAGCGCGCTGGTCATCTCGGCCGAGAGGCTGCCGCTCACGCCGGGCTGGAGTTCGCCGCGCTCCTCGGCCCGCTGCCACACCTCGTCGAAGGCCGCCCGCCAGACGCCCAGCGGACCGCTGCGGAAGGCCTCGGCCAGCGCCGGCTGGTGCGGCACCGTGGAGAGCAGGGACAGGGTCGCCGCGCCCACCGGCCCGTTGATCACCGTGACGAGCCGCCGCAGCAGGGTCCGGAGGTCCTCCTCCAGCGACCCGGTGTCGGGCGCGGTCGCCTCCTCCCGGTTGAGGTCGGCGATGGTGTCGACGACGAGGTCCTGCTTGGTGCGCCAGCGGCGGTAGATCGTCGCCTTGCCCACGCCGGCCTCGGCGGCCACGGCGTCCATGGTCAGCGCCCCGTAGCCGACGTCGGCGAGCAGGCGCAGGATCGCGGCCCGGATGACGCCGTCCCGGCTCGGGTCCCGGGGGCGTCCGCCCCTGCTGCTCCGAGGGGGTTCGAGGGTCGTGAGTGCGGCCATGCCGCAGACTTTAGACACTAAAGTCAGGAATGCCAGTGCTCCGGCCCGTTCGTTGAGACTTTCACGGGTCGGAACTCATCCTGCCGTACCGCGCGCCTGTGCGGGAGGGGCCCGTCGGTCGGTCATCCTCGGGCGGTGGGCACGCAGCGATCCCAGCCGTGGGAGGTGCCGGGACGCGCGACCCGGGCGCTCCTGGCCACCCCCATCAGCCACGTCCTGCCGGCCATCGCGCGGACGGCGCGGACGATGGGCCTGTCCGTCGAGGCCTCGCCCCGCATGCTGGACGTCGTCGACGAGCGGGGCGGCCGCTGGCTGGAACGGCTCTTCGCCCGGCTCGCCCACGAGCTGACCGACGCCGAGACCCGCGCCGTCCGGGTGGTGACCGACCCGCCGGAGGACGACGTCGCCTTCAGCACCGCGCTGCTCAACGCGCCCACCTTGGCCGTCGAGCTCGCCCGCCGCGGGATCACCGTCGAGATCGGTGTCCTCGCCGAGGCCGAGTTCTGGTCGGTCTACCAGCCGGTCGTCTCGCTGGCCGACCGGTCCAAGGTGGGCCACGAGGCCCTGCTGCGCGGCCTGGTCGACGGCCGGGAGGTGCCCGGGGGCGACCTGTTCTTCGTCGCCGGCTCGGCGGGCTGGCTGCACCGGCTCGACCGCATCGGCCGCGAGGCCGCCGTCGCCGGCGCCGCGGGCTGGCTCGGCGAGGCCGACCTGTTCGTCAACACCTCGCCGCGGGCGATCTTCCGGGCGCAGGTGTGCCTGGCCAGCACCGAGCGGGCCGCGCACGACGCCGGCCTCGCGCCCCGGCAGCTGGTCCTCGAGGTCGCCGAGCCCGACGCCCTCGCCGACCAGGGGCACCTCGACCAGGTGCTCGAGCACGTCCGCGCGGTCGGGTTCCGGATCGCCCTGGCCGACGTCGGCGCGGGGTGGTCCAGCCGCGCGCTGCTCTCCGCCGTCCGCCCGGACGTCGTGAAACTGGACAAGGCGCTGGTCCGCCAGCTGCCCGACGAGCGCGCCTGCGCCATGATCCGCGACGTCGTCGAGCAGGCCCACGGGTTCGGCGCGCTCGTCGTCGCCGAGGGCGTCGAGAGCGAGCGGACGGCCCGGGAGGTGGCCGCGCTCGGCGCCGACCTGGGTCAAGGCTGGCTGTTCGGCCGCCCGTCGCGGCCGCGCGCCGCCGTGGAGGAGCCGGTCAACGGCTGGCAGCCGGTCAGCGCAGTCCCCAGCCGGTGAGCGCCGGGCGGGCGTGCTCGTGCCCGAGCACCCCGAACGACCCGGCCGGCAGGGCGAACAGCGCGCCGGCCTCGGGCGCCAGCCCCAGCCAGCGGGCGGTGAGCACGCGCAGCACGTGGCCGTGCGCCACCAGCGCGACGTCGCCGTCGTCCAACCTCGGCCGGAGTCGGTCGAGCACGCGGTCGACCCGCGCCGCGACCTGCTCGAGCGTCTCGCCCGGCGTCGCCCCGGGGACGACGGGGTCGCGCCACACCGACCACTCCCGGCCGAGCTCGTCGCTGATCTCGGCCGTCGTCCGGCCCTCGTAGCCGCCGTAGTCCATCTCGACGAGGTCGTCGTCGACCGCCGTCTCCGCCAGCCCGGCCAGCTCGGCGGTCCGCCGGGCGCGCTGCCGCGGGCTGACCCACACCGCGGCGAAGGTGCGCCCGCTCAGCGCCTCGCGCAGGGCGCGGGCACGCTCCTCGCCCTCCGGCAGCAGCGGCAGGTCGGTGACCCCGGTGTGCTGACCGCTCCGGCTCCACTCCGTCTGCCCGTGCCGCAGCACCACGACCTCGCCCATGCGCCCTTCCTACCCGCCCCGCCCCCGGTCGGCGCAGGTAGGAGGGGCGCTCAGCGCCAGCGGTGCAGCGGGATGGCGCTGCCCGCGGTCCGCGCGGGGCGGACCGCCGGGCGGGCGCGCAGGCCGGCCGGCCGGCGGGGCGTGCCCGCACCGGCGGCCACCGGGTCGGGGGTGGCGCGCTCGACGACGAGGCCGTCGAGGTCGAGGCTGTCGCCGAGGTCGGCCGCCCGCACCAGCCGGCGGGTGGCCGCGCCGGCGCCGACGATCCGGCACGAGCGGCCGGCGGTCCTCAGCTCGCCGCTGATGGACGCCAGCGTGCGCAGGGCGGAGCTGTCCCAGAAGCGGGCCGAGGCGACGTCGACGACGAGGTGGGTGGTGCCCAGGCCCGCGGCCTGGGTGAGCGCGTCGGTGAGCAGCGGGACGGTGGAGAGGTCGGCGTCGCCGGTGAGGCGGACGACGACCTGGTCGGGAGCGGGGACGAGGGCGACGTTGAGCAGTGGCACAGGGTCTCCGGGGCGGTCGGACCGTAGGGGGCCGGTCGTTGCAGCCGCTTCCGAGCCTAGGCGGTTCACCCGTTCGAGCACAACAGAAAGTTATGACTTGACTCCGTTGTGTTTAGAACATGTCGCCAAGGTTCCCGCTCGACCCGCGTCGGTGGCCGGGCCGGACACCCGGCACCATGAGCGCGTGGACGCCGAGGACTTCCGCCAGATCCGGGACGCCGTGCGCCAGCTGGTGCGGGAGGAGGTCGTCCCGCGCGAGGAGCAGATCGAGGACGACGACCGCATCCCCGACGACCTGCGCGCCAAGGCCGCCGACATGGGCCTGTTCGGCTACGCGCTGCCCGAGGAGCACGGCGGGCTCGGCGTGACGATGTCCGAGGACGTGCAGCTGGCCTTCGAGTTCGGCTACACCACCCCGGCGTTCCGCTCGCTGTTCGGCACCAACAACGGCATCGCCGGCCAGGTGATCGCCCGGTTCGGCAGCGAGGAGCAGAAGAAGGCCTACCTGCCCCGGCTGGCCGCCGGCGAGCTGATCGGCTCCTTCGCCCTCACCGAGGCCGAGGCCGGCTCCGACCCGGCCGGGCTGCGCACCACCGCCCGCCGCGAGGGCGACGGCTGGGTGGTCAACGGGTCCAAGCGCTACATCACCAACGCGCCGATCGCCGACGTCTTCATGGTGTTCGCGCGCACGAACCCCGAGGAGAAGGGCGGCCGCGGCATCTCGTCCTTCGTCGTCGACGCCGCGACACCCGGGGTCACCGTCGGCCCCAAGGACCGGAAGATGGGCCAGGCCGGCGCCTGGACCGCCGAGGTGTTCTTCGACGACGTGCACGTGCCGGCCGAGGCGCTGATCGGGGAGGAGGGGCGCGGCTACGCCAAGGCGCTCACCGTGCTCTCCCGCGGCCGGCTGCACATCGCCGCCCTCTGCGTCGGCATGGCCCAGCGCGTGCTCGACGAGTCGGTGGCCTACGCCGCGTCGGCGAAGCAGGGCGGGGCGCCGATCGGCCGGTTCCAGCTGGTGCAGGCGATGCTCGCCGACATGCACGCCGAGCTGCTGGCCGGCCGGAGCCTCGTGCTGGACGTCGCGGCGCGCTACGACTCCGGTGAGGACACCTCGGTCGGGCCGTCGTCGGCGAAGCTGTTCTGCACCGAGATGGTCGGCCGCGCCGTCGACCGGGCGGTGCAGGTGCACGGCGGCATGGGGTACCTGCGCACGACCCCGGTCGAGCGCTTCTACCGCGACGCCCGGCTCTTCCGCCTCTACGAGGGCACCAGCGAGGTGCAGCGGCTGATCATCGGCGGCGCGCTGCTGCGCGAGGCCGGCATGCCCCGTGGCTGACCGGCCGGAGCTCCCGCCGGAGCAGCGGGCCGCCCGCCGCGACGCGGTCGGCGCGCTGGGCGACGCCCTGCGCGGGCTCGTCGACGCCGCCGTCCGCACCGAGGTACCGGTGGCCGACCTCGAGGCGGCGACCCGCGCCGCCCGCGAGCTGACCGCCCTGCTCGGCGCCGACCTGCGCGAGGTGCACGAGATCGCCACCGTCGACGACCCGGAGACCGGGGAGCGCTGGTTCAGCCCGGTCTACGGGCCCGGCAGCCCGGTCGCGCCGCCGATGGTCGTCGAGGACTTCCCCGGCGCGGGGCGCTGCGTCGGCCGTGTGACCGTCGGCAAGGCGCACGAGGGACCGCCCGGGCTGGTGCACGGCGGCGTCGTCGCCACCCTGCTCGACCACGTCGTGGCCCGTGCGGCGCGCGCGGCCGGGCACGGCGGGCTGACCGCCTCGCTCACCGTCACCTACCGCCGCCCGGCGCAGCTGGGCGTCCCGCTCGTGGCCACCGGCGAGCTGGTCTCGGTCGAGGGCCGGCGGGCCCGGTCGACCGGGCGGCTGGTCGCCGCCGACGACCCCGGCACCACCCTCGCCGAGGCCGAGGGCGTGCTCGTCGCGCTGCGCGCCGAGCGGGCCGCGGAGGTCTTCGCCCGGTCCGGCCGGGCGGTGGGTGCCTGGTCGGAGCGGTCGTCGGACGCCTGACCAGCGGAAACCGGCTGACGAGCCGGGTCCGTCCCGCTACCGTCCGGCCTCGTGACGAAGCGCGCGTCCGCCGGGTGGGTCGCCTACGGTCCCGGGCCCGCCCCGCAGCCCGCCGGGCCCGACGCTGCCGTGCGGCCGGAGCTGGCCGACGTCGGCCGGCTGGTCCGCCGCGGGGTGCGCGCCGTGGTCGGCGCGGCCCGGGCGGACGAGCGGATCACGCTCACCCGCATCCTCACCGAGCACCTGGGGGACGGCGCCGACGAGCTGGAGGTCGTCCAGGAGAGCTGGCCCGGCTACGAGCACGTGAACGTGCAGGCGGGCCTCGACGCGTGGCTGGCCGATCCGAGGCGCCGCGCCGAGCTGGTCGGCATCGTCGGCTACCAGCACCGGCCGTTCGGGCTGGGCGAGCTGCTGACCGCGGCCGACGGCGGCGCCGCCGACCCGTTCGGCCCCCGGCCGGGCAACCCCTCGCGGGTCAACCGCGCCGCCGGCCCCGACGGCGAGGTGCGGGCGTGCGTGCGCTGCGGGCTCTACCTCGTCAGCGAGGGCGGCACCCGCCTGGCGGTCCTCGTCCGCGGCCCCGAGCCCGAGATCGGCATGCCGGTGACCACCCTGCACGTCGCCGGCACCGACCCCGAGGTCGCCCGCCGGGCGGCCGGCGAGATCCGGGCCGAGGCGCTGGCCCGCAACGTCTTCCGCGGCAAGGTGCTCTCCTTCGGCGGCGAGGTGTTCGGCCACGGGGAGGCGGTGCTGACCTTCCACCGGCGGCCCACCATGTCGGCCGACCAGCTGGTGCTCGACCCCGGCACGCTCGCCGAGGTCCGCCGCCAGGTGGTCGAGGTGGCCCGGCACAAGGAGCGGCTGCTCGCGGCCGGCCAGCACCTCAAGCGCGGCCTGCTGCTGTTCGGCCCGCCCGGGGTGGGCAAGACGCACACCGTCCGGTTCCTGGTCAGCCAGCTGGTCGGCACCACGGTGGTCCAGCTGACCGCCGACGCGCTGCACCTGATCGTCGAGGCGTGCTCGGTCGCCCGCACGCTGCAGCCGGCGATGGTCGTGGTCGAGGACGTCGACCTGATCGCCGAGGAGCGCGGCATGCATCCCGGCCAGCACCCGCTGCTGTTCCAGCTGCTCAACGAGATGGACGGCCTCGCCGAGGACGCCGACGTCGTCTTCGTGCTGACCACCAACCGGCCCGACCTGCTCGAGCCGGCGCTGGCCGCCCGCCCCGGCCGGGTCGACCAGGCGGTGGCGCTGGAGCTGCCGGACGCGGCGGCCCGGCGGGCGCTGTTCGAGCTCTACCGCGGCGACCTCGACGTCGACACGTCGGGCCTGGACGACGTCCTGGCCCGGACCGAGGGCGTCACCGCGTCGTTCCTCAAGGAGCTGCTGCGCCGTGCGGCGCTGCTGGCCGCCACGCGCACCCCCGGCGAGGCGGCGATTGCGGTCTCCGCCGAGGACCTCTCCGCCGCCCTCGACGAGCTGCTGGACACCCGCAACGCGATGACCCGGGCGCTGCTGGGCAGCGCGCCGTCCTGAGGCGGGCTACTCGCCGGTCGCGCCGTCGATCGTCTCGCGGATGAGGTCGGCGTGGCCGTTGTGCCGCGCGTACTCCTCGATCATGTGCACGAGCAGCCAGCGGAGGCCCGGGGCGCGGCCGTCGGGCCACGGGACGGCGAGCGGGCGGTCGAGACCGCCGTCGGCGAGCGCCTCGGCGACCCGCTCGCGGGAGCGCTCGACGGCGGCCCGCCACACCTCGCGGACCTCGTCAGGGGAGAGGTCCGCGGCGCGCTCCCAGTCCCAGTCGGGCTCGGCCTCCCAGTCCACGGCGTTCCAGGGCGCGCCCGGGTCGCGCTGCCACAGCCGCCAGGTGAACCAGCTGTCCTCCACCCAGGCCAGGTGGGTGAGCAGCCCGCCCAGGGTCATCGTCGAGGCGCCGACCCGGGCCCGGAAGCCGTCGGCGTCCAGCCCGTCGGTCTTCCAGACCAGCGTCGCCCGCTGGAACTCCAGGAAGCCCAGGAGGGTCGCCAGCTCGTCGCCGTCCGCCGGTGGTTCGGGCCGGCCCTGCTCGTCCAGGAGCGTCTCCACGCCCCCAGCCTGCACGAACGCGGGCCCGGAGCTCTAGTTGGCGCGGGGCCCGGGGGCGTTCTGCGGGTCGCCGTCGGGGTCGCGCTCCGGCCCGCCGGCGGGGTCGAGCAGCGGCCCGGGCGCCCCCTCGCCGCGGCCGAGGGCGGCGACGAACTGGGCGAGCACCTCGTCGCCGCGGTGGAACGGCGCCCAGTCGAGCAGCCGCCGGGCGCGGGTGGTGTCGAGCGCCGGCGCGTTCAGGCCGAGGTCCAGCCAGCCCGGCTCCGTGGGCACCAGGTGGGCGGCGAACGCGGTGCCGAGGGCGGCGCGCAGCACCGGTGCGGGCACCGGCACGCGGAACGTGCCCAGGGCCTTCGCGAGGTCGTCGGCGTCCATGGTCGGCTCGGCGGCCAGGTTGAAGGCGCCGGACGCGCGGCGGTCGAGGATGCGCTCGAGGGCGTCGGCGACGTCGTCGGCGTGGATGAAGCCGACCGTCACCTGCGGCAGGGGGAGCGGCAGCACCTTCGCCACCGGTTCGGGCAGCAGCCGCGCGGCGCCGTACAGCAGCGGGCCGAGGAAGTAGCGGCCGATCTCGCTGGCCGCCGCCGGCTGCAGCACCAGCGTGGGCCGCACGACGCTGAACGTGACGTCGGGGGAGCGGGTGCCGAGCTCGCGGACGGCGCGCTCGGCCTCGGCCTTGTCCCGGCTGTACTGCGAGCTCGGGATGCCGGTGGTCGGCCAGTCCTCGGTCACCTGCTGGCCGCGGGCGCCGGGCGCGTAGGCGCCCAGCGAGGACATGTGGACGACGTGGCGCACCCCGGCCGCGACCGCGGCCCGCACCACGCGGCGCGTGCCCTCGACGTTGACCCGGCGCAGCGCCTCGGGGTGCCGGCCGGGCTGCAGCGCCCACGCCAGGTGGACGACGGCGTCGGCGCCGTCGAGGAACTCCGGGAGCGCCTGCTCGCTGTCGGCCTCGCCGAGGTCGGCGAAGGTCCAGCGGACCCGGTCCCAGGGCGGCTGGTCGGGCGGCTCGCGGCGGGCGAGCCCGCGCACCTCGGCCGCGCCGCTGCCGGTCAGCCGTCGCAGCAGCGCCGTCCCGACGTTGCCGCTCGCACCGGTGACCGCGACGGTCAGGCCCTCCAGGTGGCCGCGCTCGAGCTTCGCCATGGCCTGCCGCTACCCAGCGCGGCCGGGCAGAACCTCGCGCTAGCCGAGCCGCCAGAACTCGCCGACGAGCCCGAGCCCGTCGAGGACCGCCTGGTTCTGCGCGAGGGTGTGCGGCACCCAGTCCGGGGCCAGCCGGTCGCCCCACCACGCGTGGGCCAGCGCGCTCAGCGTGCCGACGGCGAGGGTCGCACCCGGCGTCCGCGCGCCGAGCCAGCGCTGCACGTGCTCTCCCGACCGGAAGAGGTTCATCGTGCTCTAGGTGAAGACGATGTCGTCCCACCACCGCCGGGCCGGCACCAGGCAGTGGAAGACCAGCGAGCCGTCGTCGGGCTCGCGGTCGCGGACCGCGACCCGCAGCGGCTCGCCGCAGTCGGGGCAGGAGGCCTCGATCCGGCCGTCGACATGCAGCGCGGCGCAGATCCCGAAGGCGTCCCAGGCGCAGTTCGCGTACCACCACCGGCCGCCGGCCCGCACCCGGTAGGCGGTGGGGACGGCGGAGAACGGGTTGGCCATCCGGATCTCGTCGCCGGCGCGGGTCAGCACCAGCGCGTGGGCGTCGTGCAGCCGGCGCCAGCCCGCGACCACGTCGTCCCGGTCGCCGCCCACCTCCTCGGGGGTGGGCGCGCGGCCGAGCTCGACGAACCGCCGGTAGGTGGTGTTGCGCAGCGCGACGTCGGCGGCGTCCACGGCGTCAGTCCGGGCCGAGGTAGCGGCCGGTGCTCCCGCCGCCGTCCTTGAGCTCGACGAACAGCACGCGGGTCGGGGTGTCGCCGATGTTCTCGCCGTGGTGCCGCTGGGCGGGGAGCCAGCCGGTCAGGCCGGCCGGCATCTCGACGTCGCGGTGCTGGTCCCCGGAGACGAGCCGGCGGCGGAACGCCGAGAGCGTGTGCATCACGCTGTCGGGGTGCTCGTGCGGCGTGGTGCGGTCGCCCGGGCGGTCGGTGTACTCCAGCACGCGCACCCGGTCGTTCTCGAAGACCACCTTGTAGTGGTCCGGGTTGGTCTCCACGGGGTCGAGGCTCATGGCGGCACAGCGTGGCCCGGCGCCGACGCCGTGGCCAGCCCCTACGGCGCCCTGAGCTGCTCGAGGACGCCGAGGTCGTCCGCCGTCACCCACACCTCGGCTATCCGGCCGCCCGCCCAGCGGTAGAACGCGAACTCGCGCGCGGTGACCCGCCGGCCGGTCGCCGGCACCCCGAGCCACTCCCCGCGGTGGGTGCCGGTGTCGGTGAAGTGGGCGGCCACCACGTCGCCGTCCACCAGCAGGTGCTCGATCTCCCACCGGTAGTCGGGGAACGCCCGGACGACGGCCCGCAGCCCCTCGGCGTAGTCGGCGAGCGCGCTCCGCTCGCCGTTGACCACGAGCTCGTCGTGCACGAACTCGCCCAGCTCGTCGAAGCGGTGGGCGTTGCAGGCGGCGTTGTAGCGGCGGTAGGTCCCGGCCAGGGAGCTCACTCGAGTGCCCGCCCGCGCAGCTCGGGCAGCCCCCAGGTGGCGAGCGCGCCGACCGTGAAGAAGAACGCGAAGACGCCGAAGACCAGGCCGCTGCCGCCCTGGGCGAGCAGCGGCGGCACCGACAGCGGCGCCAGGATCGAGGCGATCCGGCCGAAGCCCGCCGCCGCGCCCGCGCCGCTCGCCCGCAGCGCCGTCGGGTAGACCTCGGGCGTCACCGCGTACAGCGCGCCCCACGCGCCGAGGTTGAAGAACGACAGCACCATGCCGGTGACCAGGACCGCGGTCTCGCCGTCGGCGGTGGCGAACAGCGCGGCGCCGACCGCCGAGCCCACCAGGAAGACGGCGAGGGTCGGTCGCCGTCCCCACTTCTCGACGAGGAACGCGGCCGCGGCGTACCCGGGCAGCTGGGCGAGCGTGATGACCAGCGTGTAGCCGAACGAGCGGACCAGGGAGAAACCCGCCTCGACCAGCAGGGTGGGCAGCCAGATGAACGCGCCGTAGTAGGCGAAGTTGATGCTGAACCAGACCACCCAGAGGGCCGCCGTCCGCACGCGGGTGCCGGCGGCCCACAGCCCGCGCACCCGCTGCGCCGCCGGCGGTGCGGCCGGGGGGGAGGAGCGGGGCGCGACCCCGGCGGCGGCCTCGAACCGCCGCACCGCCGCCTCGGCCTCCTCGGTGCGGCCGCGCAGCTCGAGGAAGCGCACCGACTCGGGCAGGCCCCGCCGGACGACGACCGCGTAGAGGGCCGGCACCGCGCCGATGGCGAGCGCCCACCGCCAGCCGGCGTCGCTGCGCGGGACGACGAGGTAGCCGATCAGCGCGGCCAGCACCCAGCCGACCGCCCAGAACGCCTCCAGCGCGACGACCACGCGCCCCCGCACCCGGGCCGGGGCGAACTCGCTGACCAGCGTCGAGGCCACCGGCAGCTCGGCGCCGAGACCGAGGCCGATGAGGAAGCGGAAGACGAGCAGCGCGCCCACCGACCAGGCCAGCGCCGCCGCGCCGGTGGCGACGCCGAAGACGAGGAGGGTGAGCGCGAAGACCTGGCGGCGGCCGCAGCGGTCGGCCAGCAGCCCGCCGAGGGCGGCGCCGAGGGCCATGCCGACGAAGCCGATCGAGCCGATCCACGACAGCTCGGTGGCCGACAGCGACCACTGCGCGGCCAGCGCGGCCATGACGAACGAGATGAGCCCGACGTCCATCGCGTCGAGCGCCCAGCCCAGCCCGGAGCCGACGACGAGGCGGCCGTGCTCGCGGGTGAAGGGCAGCCCGTCGAGGCGCTCGGCGCGGGTCGGCGACGCGGACACGGTCGTCATGCCCGGCGGCCGTACCCGGCTACGGCGCCGTCTTCACGTGGGCGGTGATCAGCTCCGCGGTCCGGTCGGGGGCGAGCTCCGGGATCCAGTGCGGGAGGTCGTCGAGCACCACCAGCTGGTACGGGGCGTCGACGTGCTTCGCCGTCGCCTCGGTCGCGGTGCGGCCGAGGAAGGTGTCGCCCGTGCTCCAGACGTGCAGCGTCGGGACGCGCACGGTGCCGACCCGGTCCCTGCCGCTCCACGGCACCGCCCGGTACCAGTTGAGCGCCGCGGACAGGCAGTCGGGCTCGCGCATCCGGCGGACGTAGTGCTCGGCCCGGTGCGGGGGCAGGTCGCCGAGGTGCAGGATCCGGCGCAGCACGGCACCCCTGCCCGCGAGCAGCACCGCCTCGGGCAGCAGGGGCAGCTGGAAGAGGCCCATGTAGACCGAGCGCAGCGCCTGGTCGCTCTTCAGCAGGGCCTCCTGCATCGCCGCCGGGTGCGGAGTGGAGAGGGCGGTGAGCGTGCGGACGCGGTCGGCGTGCCAGTCCGCGAGGGCCCAGGCCACGGCGCCGCCCCAGTCGTGCCCCACCACGTGCGCGTCCTCGAGCTCGGCGGCGTCCAGCAGCGCCAGGACGTCGTCCGCCGCCTCCCGCACGCGGTACTGCGGGCGCCCCACCGGCCGGGCGCCGGGGGAGTAGCCGCGCTGGTCGACGGCGAGCGTGCGCAGCCCGGCCGAGTGCAGCGCCGGCGCCAGCAGGTCGAAGGCGGTGCGGTCCTGCGGGAAGCCGTGCAGCAGGACGACCGCCTCGCCGTCGGGCGGGCCGCCGTCGGTGACGTCGAAGACCATGTCGCCGCGCCGGAAGCTGTCCACCCCGTCCACTCTGCCGCCCGCTCCCCGACCCCGCCGGGTGGCCGGGCACGCCGCGAGGGGGAGAGGTGATCACGGCGCGGCGACCGCGGGCGGCACCTGGGACGATGGGCGGCGTGACCGAGTTGATCGTCCTCGTGGACGAGGCGGGGACGGCGATCGGCACGATGCCCAAGCCGCTGGTGCACCACGGCGAGACGCCGCTGCACCGCGCCTTCTCCGCCTACCTGTTCGACGACGCCGGCCGGCTGCTGGTCACCCGCCGCGCGGAGGACAAGCAGACCTTCCCGGGCATGTGGACCAACACCGTCTGCGGCCACCCCGGCCCGGACGAGGACGACGAGGCCGCCATCGCCCGCCGTGCCGGCTTCGAGCTCGGCCTCGAGGTCGCCGCGATCCGGCCGGCGCTGCCCGGCTACCGGTACCGCGCCGAGTTCCGGGGCGTCGTGGAGAACGAGGTGTGCCCGGTGTACCTCGGCCGGTACAGCGGCACCCCCGCGCCCGACCCGACCGAGGTCGCCGACTGGGAGCTGCTCGACTGGGCGGCCTTCCGGCAGCGGCAGGAGGTCGAGGGCGACGCGTGGTCGCCCTGGTGCCGCGAGCAGGCGCGGCTCATCGAGGAGGCCGGGCTCGTCCCGATCCGGTGACCCTGCGTGGGCCCGCCCTGACGGTACGAACCGGTCCGGCGCGTCCCCCGCGACCTCCCCGGCCGTCGTCCCACCCGTCACTACCGTCCCGCGCCATGGACCGCCGGAGGTTCTTGCTCTTCCTCGCCGCCGGGCTCGCCGGAGCCGCGGTGGCCAACGGTGCCGACCAGCTCGGCGCCCCGCCCGAGGCGGCCGCCGCCGACCCGCCCGCGCCCCCGCCGGCCGCCGCGCCGTCCGCCGAGCCGACGCCGGCGGCCCCGACCGGGCCGGTCGCGGTCGACCCGCCGACCGGTGTCGTCTGGGCCCTGCCGGGCGAGGGCAACGCGCTGGCGCTCACCATCGACGACGGCACGAACGCCGAGGTCGTCGCCGCGTACACGAAGCTGGCGGAGGACACCGGCATCCGGCTGACCTTCTTCCCGAACGGCTGCTACCGGTCGTGGGAGGACAGCGCGCGGGCGCTGCGGCCGATGATCGAGTCGGGCCAGGTGGCCATCGGCAACCACACCTGGTCGCACCCCGACCTCACCACCCTCGGCGACGCCGAGGTCGCCGAGGAGATCGGCCGCAACCGCGAGTTCATGCGCCGCACCCTCGGGGTCGCCGACAGCCCCTTCTTCCGGCCGCCGTTCGGCGCCCACGACGAGCGGATCGACCGCATCTCCGCCGACCAGGGCCACCCGACGATCGCCATGTGGGAGGGCACCCTGGGCGACCACACGGTGCTCTCCGGCCCGGAGCTGGTCGCCCACGCCCGCGAGTGGTTCACCGCCCAGAAGATCGTCATCGGGCACGCCAACCACCCGGCGGTGACGACGGTCTACGGCGAGCTGCTCGACCTCATCCGGGAGCGCGACCTGCGCACGGTGACGCTGGCCGACGTGTGGGCCACGCGGGAGCAGCGGCTCAGCGGCGCCTCCGGGACGGCGAGCGCCCCCACCCGCTGAGCTCGACCTGCGACCCGGGCGGTTCTCCGCGAGAGTGATCACGGCAGCACGGATCACGGGAACGGAGCACCGCATGGATGTCACCGGGTCGCTCAAGGGGCGCGTCGCGCTGGTCACGGGTGGGGCGAGCGGGCTGGGCCGCGCGACGTGCGTCGCGCTCGCCGAGGCCGGCGCGCACGTGGTCGTCGCCGACATCGACGCCGCGGGCAGCGAGGAGACCCGGTCGCTGGTGGCCGACGGCGGCGGCTCGGCGGAGGTCGTCGCGCTCGACGTCACCGACGACGCCAGCCGGCGCGACGTCGTCCAGGCGCTGTTCGACCGGCACGGCGACGCCTTCGACGTCCTGGTCAACGTCGCCGGCATCGACCGGCCGGGCTACGTCACCGACATCGACCTCGAGGACTTCCGCCGGGTGCAGGGGGTCAACTTCGAGGGGCCGGTCTTCCTGACCAGCGAGTTCGTGAAGCGGGTGCAGCACCTGCCGGAGGGCCGCACCGCCGACGTCGTGCACATCGTGTCGCTGTCGGCGATCACCTCGGGCAGCGGCGCCATCGCCTACAACGGCTCCAAGGCCGGGTTCCTCAACGCCACCCGCTGCATCCAGCGCGAGCTGCGCGAGAAGGCGGTCCGCCTGCCCGACGGCAGCGAGCGGCCGTTCCCCTGCCGTGTGCAGAGCGTCATCCCCGCGGCGATGGACACCCCGATGATGGAGCAGTGGGGCATCCCGTCCCACCTGATGATGCCGCCCTCGGCCGTGGCCGAGGCGGTGCGCACCCTCCTGCTGCTGCACCCGTCGGCGTTCGTGCCGGAGATGCAGATCGTCCCCCGGCTCGAACCGAACTTCCCCCGCTGAGGAGCAGCCCGTGGACAGAGAGGAACTCCCGGACAGCGCCCTGCCGGACAGCGGCATGGCCTCCGGCTCCGACGCCGGCGAGCCGGGGGAGCACCTCGGCCCGTCCGACCTGCGCCCGGACGAGCAGCGGCTGCTCCAGGCGCTCGAGCGCGACGTCGACGGCGTCCCGCAGGACGACCTGGCGGCCGAGGCGGCGGAGGACGAGGCGCCGCTGCCCGACGTGGGCGGCGCCCAGGACGACGGGCTGAGCCCGCGGTTCTCCAACCCGGAGACCGACTAGGTCAGCCTCGCAGCCGGACGGCGACCAGCGCGACGTCGTCCTCGGCGCGCTCCTCGGGCAGCAGCCGGGCCAGCAGCGCGTCGCTGAGCTGCTCGACGGGGCGCCCCCGCAGGTCGACGAGGGCCTCGCGCAGCTGCGCGATGCCGTCGTCGAAGACCTGGTCGCGGCGCTCGACCAGGCCGTCGGTGTAGAGCAGCACGGTCGCGCCCGGGGCCAGCACGTGCTCGCGGTCGGTGCGGGTCGCGGTGGGGTCGACGCCGAGCATCAGCCCCGTGCCGGTGAGCACCTCCTGCGCGCCGTCGGGCCCGACGACCACCGGCGGCAGGTGGCCGGCGCTGGACCAGCGCAGCCGGGTGCGGCCGTCGTCCTCGGCGGCGCACATCCGGCCGACCAGGACGGTCGCCATGGCGCCCAGTTGCAGGCCCTCGATCGCGGCGTCGAGCCGGTCGAGCACCTCCGCCGGCCCGGCGGCGCTGTCGTAGGCGATGCCGCGCAGCAGGCCGCGCAGCTGCGCCATGGTGGCCGCCGCCTGGGTGTCGTGGCCGGCGACGTCGCCGATGACCAGCACCGTCGACCCGTCGGGCTGGGAGAAGACGTCGTACCAGTCGCCGCCCACCTGCGCCTCGCGCGCGGCCGGCACGTAGCGCACCGCCACCTCGAGGTGGTCGGGCTGCGGCGGGTCGGTGAGCAGGCTGCGCTGCAGGCTCTCCGCGGCGCGCACGATGCTGCGCGAGCGGGCGTAGAGCGCCTCGAGCAGGTGGGTGCGCAGCTCGGTGGCCTCGGCGACCTCGTGGCCGGTCCACGGCTCGGAGCGGCCGCGCACCGTCTCCCGCCACCGGTCGAAGGACTTGCGCGGCGAGAGCCGGACCTCGTCGCCCTCCTGCCGGGCGATCGCCTTGTTGCGCGGGTCGCCGCCCCAGTCGACGTGCCGCACGTGCTCGCCGCGGAACCAGACGATGTACTGCCCCTCGGGCAGCGGGACGGCGAGCACGCCGCAGGCGGTGTCCAGCGGCGCCGCCAGCTCCGGCGCCAGCCGCGGCAGCGCGTCGGTGCTGACCACGTCGGCGCCGCGGGTGGTCGCCCAGTCGGCGACCACCTCGGCCAGGCCCTCGGGCAGCGGCGCGCCCCGGGCGCCGGAGTGGCCCTGCAGCCGGACGGCGACGCTGTCGGCGGGCAGCAGGTCGAGCAGGTCCGGGTCGCCGAGCAGGGTGTCGGCCAGCGGGCGGTCCTCGTCGAGGGTGGCCGCGGTGAGCCAGGCCAGCGTCGAGCGGACCCGCAGCGCCCGCTGCGTCTCCTCCTCCAGCGCCCGGTCGACCAGCCGCAGCGACAGCGTCGAGCCGAGGAACTCCGCCGCGGCCCGGGTCGCGTACGGCGGGGCGTGCGGGCCCTCGTAGTGGTGGCAGGCGATGAGGCCCCACAGCTTGTCGTCGCGCAGCAGCGAGATCGACATCGAGGCGCGCACGCCCATGTTCGCGAGGTACTCGAGGTGGATGGGGGAGACGCTGCGCAGCGTCGAGTACGTCAGGTCCAGCGGCCGGCCGTGGCCGGGGTGGTCGGGCGGGGTCAGCGGCGACGGCACGTAGCTGACGTCGGAGATCAGCCGGATCCAGTTCTTCTCGTACAGCGCCCGAGCCTGCGCCGGGATGTCGCTGGCCGGGTAGTGCAGCCCGAGGAAGGAGTTGAGGTGCTCGGCCTTGGCCTCGGCGACGACCTCGCCGTTGTAGTCGGCGTCGTAGCGGTAGACCATCACCCGGTCGAAGCCGGTGAGGGTGCGCACCGCCTGGGCGGTGATGTCGTAGAGCTCCTGCAGCGAGCTCGCCCGGTTCAGCTCGCCGACCGTGCCCCGCACCGCCTGGTAGGTGTTCGGGAAGGAGAACGGCCGCGGCCCGCGGGCCGGCTCGAGCTCGACGACCAGGCTGGACACGGCCTCGGCGCCGGCCCCGCTCACCGGCGGGCCCGGCTGACCCGGCAGGGGCGGGTCGCCCGGCCGGATCACCGCGCGGTGCAGGATCGCGTCGACCGGCACCGGGCTGCCGTCGACGTCGAGGGTCAGCTCGACCGGGTTGCGCTCGCGCAGGTCGCCGAAGGCGCTGGCCGAGCGCGCAACCAGGTCGGCGCAGGCCACGCCGAGGACGTCGGCGAGCGGTCGGCCCAGCGCGTCGGCCGGGGCGACCCCGGTCAGCGACGCGAGGTTCTGCGACACCTGCTGGACGACGAGGTGCGGCTCGCTGACGGCCAGCAGGACGCCGCGGGGCTGGATGCTGCCCGGGACGTGGATCGGCTCGCGCTCGCAGTTGGTCAGGTCCACCGGCGTGCCGGGGGCGAGGAACTCGACCTCCGGCACCTGCCCGGTCACGCCGCCACCGGCGCGCACCACTCGGCGAGGGCGCGGAACGTCGCCGACGCCGCGCCGACCACGCGGTCGGCGTCCTCGGTGCGGCGGCGCGTGAAGCTGCGGAAGGCGTGCCACATGGCGCCGGTGTCCTCGCCGTAGGGGGAGAAGGCGCCCACCCGGACCCCGAGCCCGGGCAGCGCGGCCAGGTGGCGGTCGATGAACGTGCCGCCGAGAGTCGAGCCCTCGAGCACGTACATCCGGCCCAGCGCCTCGTCGGTGCTGCCGACCCCCGGCAGCTCGGGCAGCTCGGCGGAGGCGGCGGCCCCCAGGGCGGCGAGGTCGGCGGCGAACAGCGCCGACCGCCGGCGGCGGCCCCAGTCGAGGGCCGCGGCGTCGTCGGGTGCGTGCTCGGCCCACCGGTCGAGCCCGGCCTCGGCCGCCCGCCAGAAGGCGTGCATCCGAGTGAGGACGTCGGCCAGCCGCTCGCGGTCGAGCTCCGGGCTCATCAGGTCGAGCGCGCTCTCGACCTGCTCGTGCTCGCGCGCGGTCGCCGTCCGCAGGGTCCGCAGGACGTCGGCGCCGTCGCGAGGCGGTGCCTCTCGTCCTGCAGCCATTGGACCAAGTTTAGGTGAGCAACGATCTCCTCGCTCTCGCTCTGGCAGGTGATCCCCGCGATGCCTAGCGTCGGGGGTGGACGTCGTCCCCGCGGAGGTGGCCGGTGCTGATGCAGAGAGCGTTGCTGGCGGCCTCGCGCCGCCCGGCGCTGCGCCGCCTGGTGCTGCGGACCCCGGCCACCCGGCGGGTCGTCGACCGGTTCGTGGCCGGGGAGACGCTGGAGGACGCGCTGGCCGCCGTCCGGGCGCTGGCCGCCGACGGGATCACGGTCACCCTCGACCACCTGGGCGAGGACGTCACCGACCGGGCCGAGGCCAAGCGCTCCCGCGACGCCTACCTGGCCGCGCTCGACGCGCTGGCCCCCCTGCGGCTGGGCCCGGCCGCCGAGGTGTCGGTCAAGCTGTCGGCGTTCGGCCAGGCGCTGCCGGGCGGGGAGGACCTGTCGCTGGAGCTGGTGCGCCCGGTCGTCGAGGCCGCGACGGCGATGGGCACCACGGTCACCCTCGACATGGAGCACTCGAGCACCGTCGACGCCACCCTCGCCGCCCTGGGCGAGCTGCGCCGCGACCACCCGTGGACCGGCGCGGTCCTGCAGGCGATGCTGCGCCGCACCGAGGACGACGCCCGCGCCCTGGCCGACGCCGGTTCGCGGGTGCGGCTGGTCAAGGGCGCCTACCGGGAGGCGCCGGAGGTCGCGTTCCAGACGCGGCGGGAGGTCGACGCCGCCTACGCCCGCAGCCTCGGCGTCCTGATGCGCGGTGCGGGCTACCCGATGGTCGGCTCGCACGACCCCCGGCTGGTCGAGCTGGCGCAGCGGCTGGCCGCCGCGTACGGGCGCCGGCCCGATTCGTGGGAGGTGCAGATGCTCTACGGCATCCGCCCCGACGAGCAGCACCGGCTGGCCGCCGCCGGCGTCCGGGTGCGCGCCTACGTGCCGTACGGCGTCGACTGGTACGGCTACTTCATGCGGCGGCTGGCCGAGCGCCCCGCCAACCTGCGCTTCTTCCTCCGGTCCCTCGCGACGAAAGGCTGAGCACGCCATGGACGCCGTCACCCGCGTACCGCCGCCGCGCAACGAGCCGGTGCTCTCCTACGCCCCGGGCTCGCCCGAGCGGGCGGCGCTGGAGCTGCGGCTCGCCGAGCTGGCAGACGCGCCGTTCGACCTGACCATGACCGTCGGCGGGCAGGAGCGGATGCCCGGCGGGCCCGAGTTCGAGGTGGTCCAGCCGCACCGGCACGGCGCCGTCCTGGGCCGGTCGGCGCACGCCACGCACGCCGACGCGGAGGCCGCCGTGCGCGCGGCCGAGGACGCCGCCCCGGCGTGGCGCGACCTCTCGTTCGACGACCGGGCCGCGGTCTTCCTCAAGGCCGCCGACCTGCTGGCCGGGCCGTGGCGGCAGACGCTCAACGCCGCGACGATGCTCGGCCAGAGCAAGACCGCCTACCAGGCCGAGATCGACAGCGCCTGCGAGCTCATAGACTTCTGGCGCTGGAACGTGCACTTCGCGCGGGAGGTGCTCGAGGAGCAGCCGGTCTCGTCGGCCGGGGTCTGGAACCGCGTCGACCACCGCCCGCTGGAGGGGTTCGTCTACGCGATCACCCCGTTCAACTTCACCGCGATCGCCGGCAACCTGCCGACGGCGCCGGCGCTGATGGGCAACACCGTCGTCTGGAAGCCCTCGCCCACCCAGCAGCTCGCGGCGCACTTCACGATGCGGCTGCTCGAGGCGGCCGGGCTGCCGCCCGGCGTGGTCAACCTGCTGCCCGGCGACGGGATCGCCGTCTCCGACGTCGTCCTCGCCGACCCCGACCTGGCCGGGATCCACTTCACCGGGTCCACCGCCGTCTTCCAGCACCTGTGGCGGACCGTGGGGGAGAACATCGCCGGCTACCGCACCTACCCGCGGGTGGTGGGGGAGACCGGCGGCAAGGACTTCGTCGTCGCCCACCCGTCGGCCGACGTCGACGTGCTGCGCACCGCGCTGATCCGCGGCGCCTTCGAGTACCAGGGGCAGAAGTGCTCGGCGGCCTCGCGGGCCTACGTGCCGCGCAGCGTCTGGGCGCGGCTGCGCGACGACCTGGTCGCCGAGACCGAGGCGCTGCCCATGGGCGACGTCACCGACCTCTCGAACTTCATGGGCGCGGTGATCGACCGGCGCGCCTTCGACAAGCTGGCGCGGGTGCTCGACGCGGCCAAGAACGACCCGGCGCTGACCGTCGCCGCCGGCGGCACGGTCGACGACAGCGAGGGGTTCTTCGTGCGGCCGACGATCGTCGAGGGCACCGACCCCGGGCACCAGGTGTTCACCACCGAGTACTTCGGGCCGGTGCTGGCGGTGCACGTCTACGACGACGCCGACTACGACACGGTGCTCGCGCAGATGGAGTCGGTGGCCCCGTACGCGCTCACCGGTTCGGTCATCGCCCAGGACCGTGCGGCGATCGCGCACGCGCAGCGGTTCCTGCGGTTCGCGGCCGGCAACTTCTACGTCAACGACAAGCCCACCGGCGCCGTCGTCGGGCAGCAGCCCTTCGGCGGCGGCCGGGCCTCGGGCACCAACGACAAGGCCGGGGCCGCGCAGAACCTGCTGCGGTGGACGTCGACGAGGTCGATCAAGGAGACGTTCGTGCCGCCCACCGACCACCGCTACCCGCACATGGGATGAGCGGCGTGCCCGGCGGTCGCACGCTCGCCTGCGTGTTCGCCCACCCCGACGACGACGCCTACGGGGTGGGCGGCAGCGTGGCCCTGCACGCGGACGAGCCCGGGTTCCGCTTCGTGCTCGTGCACGCCACCGACGGCGGCCAGGGGCAGATCCCGCCCGGCTTCCCAGCCACCCGGGAGACCCTCGGCGCCGTCCGCCGGGAGGAGTGCGCGGCCGCCTGGCGGGCCCACGGGCGGGTGCCCGACCGGCACGAGTGGCTGGGCTTCGCGGACGGCGAGGTCGGCGACGTGCCCTTCTCCCGGCTGGTGGACTCCGTCGCCGACGTCCTCGAGGAGGAGTGCCCGGACGTCGTCGTCACCTTCGGGCCGGACGGCGTCTTCGGGCACCCCGACCACATCGCCGTCGGCGCGGCCACGGACGCCGCCTTCCTCCGCTTCGCCGGGACCGGGCGGCCCGGCTTCCGGCGGCTGGTGCACGGCGCGGTGCCGCAGTCGGTGTTCGAGCGGTGGAACCGCCAGCGGGCGGAGCTGGGGCTGTTCGTCTTCGACCCCACGCGGACCTACCACATGCGCGGCGTGCCGGACGAGCAGATCGGCATCGAGGTGGACAGCCGCGCGGTCGCCGGCCGCGTCGTCGCGGGGCTGCGCGAGCACCGCAGCCAGCTCCCCGTCATGTCGGACGACGCCGACGACACCGAGACCTGGCAGCGCCGGGTGGGCCGCGAGTGGTGGGTCCTCGCGTGGCCGCCGCGGCCGGCGGGAGCGCCGCGGCTGCGCGACCTGTTCGAGGGCCTGCCCTAAGGCCAGCGGACCAGGCCGTCGTCGCCGAGCACCGCGCCCTCCGACGGGCGGTGCTCGGCGTGCCGGCCGTCGGGCATCAGGTGGGTCACCGGCACGCCCCGGGCGAGGACGGCGACGTCGGCGACCAGCCGCCGGTGGCACCGCCACCACACGCTCTCGCTGCACATCCCCGCGACCGCGGCGGCCGACGCCTCGCCGAGCACCTCCTCCAGCGCCGCGCCGAACTCCGGCGTGCGGGTGTGGGCGGCGTACGCGGCGAACGCGGCGTCGGTCCACCAGCCGTCGGCGACCGGCTCGTCGCGGGGCAGCCGCCGGCGCCCGCCGAGCCGCTCCTCCCAGCGGTAGCCGACGCCGGCCCGCGGCAGCCACTCCGCCAGCGCCTCGCGGCGGACGTCGGGGTTGCTCCGGCTGCCCGGGAAGCGCCGCACGTCGACCACCAGCCCGACGCCGGCCGAGGTCAGCCGTCCGCCGAGACGGGTGCGGTCGTCCGGGCCGTGGCCGATGGTCAGCAGGGGCACCGCCCCTGCATACCGTGTGCCCGTGGTCGGGGGAGAGACGCGGACGTCGCTGTGGCGGTCGCCGGCGCTGCGGGCGCTGATCGCGGCGACGGCGCTGGGCTTCCTCAGCTTCTGCCTGACGCTGGCCTCGCTGCCGGCCTACGCCGTCGCGGGCGGGGCGTCGGTCACCTCCGCCGGCCTGGTCACCACGGTGTTCCTGCTGGTCACCATCGCGCTGCAGCTGGCGGTGCCGCCGCTGACCGCGCGCTTCGGTCTCGGACCGGTGCTCTGCGCCGGGCTCATCGCCCTCGGGGCGCCGTCGCCGCTGTACGCGGCGGGCGACTCGCTGGCCTGGCTGGCCGGCATCTCGGCGGTCCGCGGCGCGGGCTTCGCCGTCCTGACCGTGCTCGGGTCGACGCTGGCCGGGCTGCTGGTCCCGCCCGAGCGGCGGGGGGAGTCGATCGGGCTGTACGGCCTGGCGATCGCCGTCCCGCAGCTGATCGCCGTCCCGCTCGGGGTGGCGCTGGTGCTCGGCGGGCACGCCGGCTGGCTGGCCTGGCTGGCCGCCGCCCCGGTGCTGGCCCTGCCCCTCGTCCCGCGCCTGGTCCGCGCCGCACCGGCGCCGGCACGCGCGACCGGCTCACCCGGTGCCGCCCGCCGGGCGGTGCTCGTGCCCTCGCTGCTGCTGTTCGCGGTCACCGCCGCGGGGGGCGCGGTGGTCACCTTCCTGCCCATCGAGCGGCCGGACGCGCTGATCGCCACCGGCGCGCTGCTGCTGATGAACCTCACCGCCGCGGTCAGCCGGTGGCGGGCGGGGCTGCTCGCCGACCGGATCGGCGCGCGCGGGCTGCTGCCCCTGTCGGTGCTGCTCTCCGCGGTCGGCATCGTCGTGCTCGCGCTCGGCGTGGAAGAAGGGACGGCGACGGTGCTGGCCGGCGCCACCGTGTTCGGCCTCGGCTACGGCGCCGCGCAGAACCTGACCCTGCTGGCCGCCTTCCGGCGGGCCGGTGACGACGGCGCGACGACGGCGAGCGCGTTCTGGAACGCGGCGTTCGACGGCGGCACCGGGGTCGGGGCCCTGCTGCCCGGCGTGATCGCGGCCGGCATCGGCCTGCCGTGGACCTACGCGCTGCTCGGCGGGCTGCTGGTGGCCGGCCTGCCGCTGGCCCGCGCCGCCACCCGCGGCACCTAGCGCGGCGCCGCGGCTCGACCCGCGCGGCCGTCCCCCGAGCCGCGCCGTGACGCGGCTCAGGGGGCGGTCGTCCGGCTCAACCCGCCGCGCGGTCGGCGGCGGCGCGCAGCGAGCGGAGGAACAGCACCTCCTCGCCGGCCCGCCGCAGCCAGACGCGCAGGCCGTCGGGGTCGCCGCGGTTGGCGTCGCGCACCTGGCCCAGCTTCAGCTGCCGGGTGCTGGCCTGGGCGCGCTGCGCCGGGGGCAGCGCGCGGCCGAGGGCGCGGGCGACGGCGGTCAGCCCGGCGCCGAGGAAGACCAGCTCGCGCACCTCGGTCAGGCCGGCCAGCAGCTCGTCGGCGGCGGGCCCGTCGGCGGACAGCAGGCGGAGGTACTCGTCGGCGCGGGCGCGGCCGACCTCGGCGGGGGAGGTGCTCACGCCCCCACCGTGCCACCTCAGGCCGGGGCGGGGGCGGCCGACTGCCGGACGACCAGCTCGGTGGCCAGCTCCACGTGGTGCGAGGCGATCGGCTGGCCGTCGGCGAGCTGCAGCGCGGTCCGCAGCGCGACCGTGCCCATCTCCTGCAGCGGCTGGCGCACGGTGGTCAGCGCGGGCGAGGACAGCCGAGCGACCTCGGTGTCGTCGAAGCCCACCACGCTGAGGTCCTCGGGGATGCGCAGCCCCCGCGCCCGTGCCGCCTCCAGCACGCCCACCGCGGTCTCGTCGGCGCCGGCGAACACCGCGGTCGGCGGCTCGGGCAGGTCGAGCAGCGCGCCGCCCTGCGCCAGCCCGTCGGCGTGCCGGAAGTCGCCGAAGCGCACGTACTCCGGCGGCACGGGCGCGCCGGCGGCGTCCATCGCGGCCCGGTAGCCGTGCAGCCGGGCCTGGTTGCAGGCCGAGGTGACCGGGCCGCCGACGTAGGCGATCCGGCGGTGCCCGAGGTCGAGCAGGTGCTGGGTGGCCGACAGCCCGCCGGTGAAGTTGGTCGAGCCGACGCTGGGGACGTCGGCGTGCGGCAGGTTCACCGGGTCGATCACCACCAGCGGGAGGCGGGCCCGGGACAGCGCGGTCAGGTCCGCCGTCGTCAGCTCGTCGACGACGGCGATGACCGCCCGCCGCCCGGCCGCCGCCAGCTCGCCGGCCCATGCGGCCGGCCGGCCGGACTCCGACCGGCGCTGCCCCGGCGTGCGGATGCTGACGACCACCGCGACGCCCATCGCCCCCGCGGCGCCGAGCACGCCCTGCAGCACCTCGGTGGAGTAGGCGTTGAGGCCGTCGCCGGCGTAGACCAGCTCGACCGTAGGACGCACGGTGGGGACGGCCCGGCGCACCGAGTCGGCGGCGCGGCCGACGTAGTCGTACTCGACCAGCAGGTTCTGCACGAGCCCGCGGGTGGCCGGGGCGACGTCGCTGCGGCCGTTGAGCACCTTGGAGACCGTCGCGACCGACACCCCCGCCGCGGCCGCGACCGTGGCGAGGGTGGCCCGCCCCTCGCGGGCGGTGGTCACGGGCACGCCCGCACGGTCACCGGCGTGACCAGCCGCCGGTCGGCTCCCACCTCGCGGACCGGGCCGGCGAGCCGCACGGTGCCGCGGCAGGGCAGCGCCGCCGAGGAGGTGCCCACGAGCACCTCGACGTCGCCGGGCTCGACGATCCGGCGCAGGTCGCGGCCCGAGAAGGCGGTCCGGTCGGCGTGCACCTCGAACGCCACGTCCACCGCCTCGCCCGGGGCCAGGGAGACGCGGCGGAACCCGGTCAGCTGCTTCACCGGGCGGACCACCGAGGCGACCACGTCGGAAAGGTACAGCTGCACCACCTCGTCGCCCGGCCGGTCGCCGCTGTTGCGCAGCCGCACGGTCGCGGTGAAGGCGCCGTCGGTGGGCGCCTCCTCGGCCGACAGGCGCAGGTCGCTCACCTCGAAGGAGGTGTAGGAGGCGCCGAAGCCGAAGGGGAACAGCGGCGTGGAGTCGACGCTGCTGATGCCCGCGCTCTCCGCCCCGCCCAGCGGCGGCTGCAGGTAGGTGCCGGGCTGGCCGCCCGGGCGGTGCGGGATCTGCACGGGCAGCTTCCCGCCCGGCTGCACGCGGCCGGAGAGGACGCCGGCCACCGCGCCGCCGCCCTCCTCGCCCGGCATGAACGCCTGCACCAGACCGGCCACCCGGCCGTGCACGCCGCCCAGCGCGTACGGCCGGCCGGAGACGACGACCACGACCACCGGGGTGCCCGTGTCGAGCAGCGCGTCGAGCAGGTCGGCCTGCACGCCCGGCAGGCGGAGGTCGTCGGCGTCGCAGCCCTCGCCCGAGGTGCCGTGGCCGAACAGCCCGGCGAGGTCGCCGACCACGGCGACGCAGAGGTCTGCGCCGCGCGCGGCCTCGACCGCCGCGGCGAAGCCCGACCGGTCCTCGGCCTGCACCGGGCAGCCGGCCTCGTGGACGACCTCCACCCCCGGCAGCTCCTCGCGCAGCGCCTGCAGGACCGTCGGCACCTCGATGCCGAGGCCGGCGCCCGGGTGGCGGGGGAGGACGTGGTTGGGAAAGGCGTAGCAGCCCATCATCGTGCGGCCGTCGTCGGCGCACGGCCCCACGACGGCGACCCGGCGCAGCGGCGGGCGCCCGTCGCCGAGCAGCGGCAGCGCGGTGCCCGCGTCGAGCAGCACGATCGACCGCTCGGCCATCTCACGGGCCAGCGCGCGGTTGGCGGGGCTGTCCAGGTCGACGGCGTCGGCACCGGCGACCGACCCCTCCGGCGTCCAGCCCGGGTCCAGCAGGCCCAGCTCGACCTTCTGCAGCAGTGCCCGCCGGGCGGCGCGGTCGACGAGCTCCTCGGGCACCTCGCCCCGGCGCACCGCGTCGACCAGCCCGGCGCCGTAGCCGAGGGTGTCGGGCAGCTCGACGTCGATGCCGGCCGCGAGCGCGAGCGCACCGGCGCCCGCGGCGTCGGCGGCCACCCGGTGCATGGTCGCGAGGAAGGGCACCGACCAGTAGTCGGAGACGACGGTGCCGGTGAAGCCCCAGGCGCCGCGCAGCACGTCGGTGAGCAGCCACGGGTCGGCGCCGGCGGGGACGCCGTCGACGTCGGAGTAGGAGTTCATGACCGAGCCGACCCGTCCGAGGGTCACCGCGGCCTCGAACGGGGGCAGGACGACGTCGAGCAGCTCCCGCCGGCCCATCGACACCGGCCCGTGGTTGCGGCCGGCGCGCGAGGCCGAGTACCCGGCGAAGTGCTTGAGCGTGGCGAGCACGCCGGCGTCCTGCAGGCCCCGGACGTAGGCGGTGCCCAGCACCGACACCAGGTGCGGGTCCTCACCCATCGTCTCCTCGACCCGGCCCCACCGGTAGTCGCGGACGACGTCGAGGACGGGGGACAGGCCCTGGTGCACGCCGAGCGCGGCCATGTCGCGGCCGATCGCGGCGGCCATCCGCTCCACCAGCTCGGGGTCGAAGGTGGCGCCCCAGGCGATCGCGGCCGGGTAGACCGTCGCCCGGAAGGCGGTGAACCCGGTCAGGCACTCCTCGTGCACCAGCGCGGGGATGCCCAGGCGGGAGTTCGCCAGGACGACGTGCTGCTGGCGGACCAGCTCGGCCGCGCCCTCGGCGGCGGTCACCGGAACGCTGCCGTACACGCGGGTCAGGTGGCCGAGCCCGTGCCGGCTCGCCTCCTCCAGCGGGGTCGTGCCCGAGGCGGCGAAGACGTCCTGCATGGGGGCGACGTTGAGCACCTCGCCCTCGACCTCGGGCGCCGGCTCGTCCTGCATGTCGTTGCCGACCCACCGGCTGCCGAGCTGGGCCACCTTCTCCTCGAGCGTCAGCTGCGCGAGCAGCAGCTCGGCCCGCCGGGCAGCCGGCAGGGCCGTGTCGTGCCACGGGGCGACCGGTGCAGCGGTGTCGGGGTGGTCCGTGGCCGTCACGTGAGTCCTCCGCAAATCACAGTTCGGTAACGTTCGACTTTTCGGGCACGAATCTGCCCTTTCGACAGGCAGGGCGGAGCGCATCACGCAGGCACGGGCCGCGAAGTGTGCTCACTGTGGCCTACTGTGACCGATAGCACAACACCCCGTTGACATCCCCCCGCGCCGAAAAGTAGCGTCCGCGCCGCAGTCCTCTCCGAGTGGTGGGGGTCACACTAGTACGTCGGTGGGAGCGCTTCCACCACCTCGGGGCTCGAACGGCACACGAAGGCGACGATCGCCGCGGCGCAGGGCTGTCGCGGCCTCTGGACACGGAGACCAGCGTGGATCTCGGACAATTCTCCCTCTCCCGGCGGAACTTCCTCGGCCTGTCGGCGGCCACCGCCGGCGCGCTGGCGCTCAGCGCCTGCGGCAGCTCGGGCCCCGGCCAGGCCAGTGACGGCGGGGCGAGCTACTGGTTCCTCAGCGGCCAGCCGCAGGAGGACATCCGCCAGGGGGCGGTCGACCGCTTCAACGAGGCGAACTCGGACACCCAGATCGCCTCGACCACGTTCCAGAACGACGCGTACAAGACCCGCATCCGCACGGCGCTCGGCGCCGGCGAGGGCCCGACCATCATCTGGGGCTGGGGCGGTGGTGGCCTCAAGAGCTGGGTCGACGCCGGTCAGGTCGAGGACCTCACGTCGTGGTTCGACGAGAACTCCGACGTCCGCGACCGGCTCTTCCCCTCGTCCTTCGGCCCGGCGACCATCGACGGCAAGATCTACGCCATGCCGGCCGAGACCGTGCAGCCGATCGTGCTCTTCTGGAACAAGCGGCTCTTCGACCAGGTCGGCGTGCAGCCGCCGCAGACCTGGGGCGACATCATGGACCTGGTCCCGAAGTTCAACGCCGCCGGCATCGCGCCGTTCTCCCTGGCCGGCCAGTCGCGCTGGACCAACATGATGTGGCTCGAGTTCGCCTTCGACCGCGTCGGCGGCTCGGAGGTCTTCCAGGCCGTGTTCGACGGGGAGCCCGACGCCTGGTCCAACCCGGCGGCGATCCAGGGCCTGACCATGGTCCAGGACCTGATCCGGGCCAACGGCTTCATCGAGGGCTTCGCCTCCATCGTCGCCGACCAGAACGCCGACCAGGCGCTGCTCTACACCGACAAGGCCGCGATGATGCTCCACGGCTCGTGGACCTACGCGAGCATGAAGACCGACGGCGGTGACTTCGTGACCGGCGGCAACCTCGGCTGGATGAACTTCCCGCCCGTCGACGGCGGCACCGGCGACCCCACCGACACCGTGGGCAACCCGGGGCAGTACCTGTCGATCAACGCGGCCGCCAGCGAGGAGCAGAAGGAGCTCGCCAAGAAGTTCTTCACCGAGGGCGTGCTCCAGGACGAAGAGGTCGGCGAGTGGATCGCCACCGGTGGCGTGCCGATCGTCAACGGCGCCGACAGCCAGCTCAGCGACAGCGAGGACGCCGAGTTCCTCGGCTTCGTCTACGACACGGCCAGCAACGCCAGCGTCTTCGCCCAGTCCTGGGACCAGGCGCTCTCGCCGACGGCCGCGGAGACGCTGCTGGACAACATCTCCGGCCTGTTCCAGCTCAGCACCTCGCCGCAGCAGTTCGCCGACAACATGAACGCGGTCATCGGCAAGTGACCGTCACCGCCCCACCGGCAGCACCACCCGCCGGGCCGGCGACGCGGACCCGCCGGTCCGCGTCGTCGGCGGGCGGCCACGGCCGGGTGGGCTGGCTGGTGCTGCCGGCGCTGCTCATGTTCGTGGGGTTCGGCGTCGTCCCGCTGCTGGGCGTCCTCGGCCTCAGCTTCACCACCTGGGACGGCCTCGGCGCGATCGTCCCGAGCGGGTTCGACAGCTGGACGGCGGTGCTCACCGACCCCGGCCTGCCGCACGCGCTGTGGGTGACCTTCGAGATCATGGCGCTGTCCTGGCTGTTCCAGACGCCGCTGTCCATCCTGCTCGGCGTCTTCCTTGCCGGTCGCCAGCGCTACCGCGAGTTCCTGGCGGTGCTGTTCTTCGTCCCGCTGCTGCTCTCGGCGGCCGCGATCGCGATCACCTACAAGGCCCTGCTCGACCCCAACTTCGGCCTCGGCGCGGGCCTGGGCGCACCGCTGCTGCAGCAGGACTGGCTGGGCAAGGACGGCCTGGCCCTCAGCGTCGTCGTCTTCGTCGTCTCCTGGCAGTTCATCCCGTTCCACACGCTGATCTACCAGGGCGCGGTGCGGCAGATCCCGCAGTCGATGTACGAGGCGGCGCAGCTCGACGGCGCCGGGCGCGTGCGGCAGTTCTTCAGCATCACGCTGCCCCAGCTGAAGTACACGATCATCACGTCGTCGACGCTCATGGTCGTCGGGTCGCTGACCTTCTTCGACCTCATCTGGGTGCTCACCGGCGGCGGCCCCGGCGACGCGACGCGGTCGCTGGCCCTCGAGATGTACCGGACCGGGTTCCAGGCCAGCCTCATGGGCCCGGCCAGCGCCATCGCCGTGGTCCTCGTCCTCCTCGGCCTGCTCATCGCCCTGCTGCTGCGGCGGCTCGGCGGGCGCGGTGACGAGAGCCAGCTGGAAGGAGCCTGACGATGGCCACCGTGACAGCACCCCAGGCGGGCGCGGCCCCGGACCTCGTCGAGCACCCCCGGGCGCGCGGCGGCCGCCGGCGGACCGGCAACCGCGAGCGACCCAACTGGCTCGGCGGCGGGCTCGCCTGGCTGTGGCTGCTCGTCGTGATCGTGCCGATCTACTGGATCGTCGTCACGAGCTTCAAGACCCGGTCCAACTACTTCACGAGCAACCCGTTCCTGCCGGCCTCGCCGACGCTGGAGAACTACCGGTTCGTCATCGAGGCCGACTTCGCCCGGTACTTCGTCAACAGCGCGATCGTCACGCTGGGCGCCACCATCCCGGCGGTGGCGATCTCGTTCATGGCCGCCTACGCGATCGTCCGCGGCACCGGCCGGCGGTTCCTGCGGTGGAGCAACTCGCTGTTCCTCATGGGTCTGGCCATCCCGCTGCAGGCGGTGATCATCCCGATCTACCTGATCATCATCCGGCTGCAGATGTACGACACCCTGCTGGCGATCATCCTGCCGTCGATCGCCTTCGCCATCCCGCTGTCGGTGCTGGTGCTGGGCAACTTCATCCGCGACGTCCCACGCGAGCTGTTCGAGTCCATGCGCATGGACGGCGCGGGGGAGTGGACCATGCTCTGGCGCCTCGCCTTCCCGCTGACCAAGCCGGCGCTGGTGACGGTGGGCATCTACCAGGGCCTCACGGTCTGGAACAACTTCCTGCTGCCGCTGATCCTGATCCAGAGCCCGTCCCAGCGGCCGCTGCCGCTGGCGCTGGCCAACTTCCAGGGGCAGTACGGCGTGAACGTGCCGGCCGTCGCGGCCTCCGTCGTCCTCACCACCCTGCCCATCGCCGTCCTCTACGCGTTCGGCCGCCGGCAGCTGCTCAGCGGCCTCACCGCCGGTTTCGGCAAGTAAGGAGTCCCCGTGAACCTCGGTCCCGTCGAGATCGGCCTGATCGTGCTGGCCGTCCTCCTGCTGTTCGGCTACAAGAAGCTGCCCGACGCCTCCCGCGCCCTCGGCCGCTCGCTGCGGATCTTCAAGGGCGAGCTGAAGGGCATGAAGGACGACGCCCGCGCGCCCGCCCCCGGTCCGGTGGTGGTCGGCGAGGTCGTCGAGCCCGACCGCGCCCGCTGACCGCTCCCCGGGACGGACGGCGGTGAGGACGGGCCGGCGGCGGGTCGAGCGCGACCCCGCCGCGACCATGACGCTGATCGCGCACCTCGAGGAGCTGCGCAACCGCATCGCCAAGGCGCTGCTGGCGCTGCTCGTGGCCGGCGCCGTCGCCTTCTGGTGGTACTCGCACGGGCTCGGTGACTTCATCCGGGCGCCGTACTGCGGGCTGCCCGACGAGCTCCGGTACGGCGACGCCGGCGGGGAGTGCGGGCTGCTGATCACCGACGTGTTCGGCGGGGTGTTCATCCGGCTGAAGGTGAGCCTGCTGGCCGGCGCCGTGCTGTCCGCGCCGTTCTGGCTCTACCAGGTGTGGGCGTTCGTCACCCCGGGCCTGAAGAGCAACGAGAAGCGCTACGGCATCGGCTTCGTCGCCGTCTCCAGCCTGCTGTTCGCCCTGGGCGCGGTGCTCGCCTACATCTCCCTGTCCGCCGGCCTCGAGCTGCTGCTGAGCCTGGCCGGGGACGGCGTGGTGGTCGCGCTGACCGCGCAGGACTACATCGGGTTCGTGCTGTCGCTGCTGGTCGCCTTCGGGATCAGCTTCGAGGTGCCGCTGCTCGCCGTGGCGCTGAACCTGGTCGGCGTCCTGTCCTACGCGGTGCTGAAGAAGAGCCGGCGGTGGATCTTCTTCCTCACCATCGTGTTCGCCGCGTTCATCACGCCGACGCAGGACCCGTTCACGATGCTGCTGATGGCGCTGCCGATGTGCGTGCTGTTCGAGGTGGCCATCCAGATCGCCCGCGTCGTCGACAGGCGCCGCGCCCGCCGCGACGCCGCCGAGCACTTCCACGACCTGTCCGACGACGAGGCCTCGCCGCTGGACGCCACCCCCTCGCGGCTCGACGAGCCGGCCGGGCACCGCTGAGGAGGCGCCGACGTGTTCGACTCGATCGGCTGGGGCGAGATCGTCGTACTGGCCCTGGCCGCGCTGTTCATCTTCGGCCCCGAGCGGCTGCCCACGCTGGCCCGCGAGGCCGCCGCCGGGCTGCGCAAGGTGCGCGAGGCGCTGACCGACGTCCGCGGCCAGGTGGACGAGACCCTCGGCGACGAGTTCGCCGGCCTGAAGACCCTGGACGTCCGCCGCTACACCCCGAAGAACCTCATCCGCGACCACCTCCTGCGGGACGACGTCCCGCGCTGATCCGCCGACCGATGACGACCGGCGCTCCCTCCGCCAGGCGCGGGAGCGCTCCCCACCGCCCCGAGGAGACCCCGGTGCCCGCTTCCCCACGCCCCGACCCCGCCGGCTTCCCCGCCGACTTCCTCTGGGGGGCGGCGACCGCGGCCTACCAGATCGAGGGCGCCGCGGAGGAGGACGGCCGGGGCCGCTCGATCTGGGACACGTACAGCCACACGCCCGGCCGGGTGCGCGACGGCGACACCGGCGACGTCGCCGCCGACCACTACCACCGGTGGCGGGACGACGTCGCGCTGATGGCCGACCTCGGCCTCGGGTCCTACCGCTTCTCGATCTCCTGGCCGCGGGTGCAGCCGGGCGGTCGCGGCCCGGTCAACCAGAAGGGGCTGGACTTCTACTCCGGCCTCGTCGACGAGCTGCTCGAGCGCGGCATCGAGCCCTGGATCACGCTGTACCACTGGGACCTGCCGCAGGAGCTGGAGGACGCCGGCGGCTGGCCGGTGCGCGACACCGCGCACCGCTTCGCCGAGTACGCCGACCTGGTCGTCGGCGCCCTCGGCGACCGCGTGCGCTTCTGGACCACGCTCAACGAGCCCTGGTGCTCGTCGTTCCTCGGCTACGCCAGCGGCGCGCACGCCCCCGGCCGGCACGAGCACGACGCGGCCGTGGCCGCGGTGCACCACCTGCTGCTCGGGCACGGGCTCGGCGTGCAGGCCCTGCGCGCCCGCGGCGCCGAGCAGGTCGGCATCACGCTGAACCTGGCCCCGATGACCCCCGTCGACGACCACCCGGCGGTGCTCGACGCGGTCCGGCGGGCCGACGGCTGGCAGAACCGGGTCTTCCTCGACCCGCTGCTGCGCGGGGGCTACCCGGACGACGTCCGCGCCGACCTGGCGGGGGTCAGCGACTTCTCCTTCGAGCGGGACGGTGACGCCGCGACGATCGCCGCGCCGCTGGACCTGCTGGGCGTGAACTACTACCAGACCCAGATGGTGAGCACGTCCCCGATGCCGGGCACCAACCTCGCCGCGCTCGGCCCGACCGAGACCCCGCTGACGGCGATGGGCTGGGGGGTGGACCCCGAGGGGCTCGGGGACCTGCTGCGCCGGCTGCACCGCGAGTACGGCGACATCCCGCTCTACGTGACCGAGAACGGCTCGGCCTACGACGACGTCGTCGGCCCCGACGACGCCGTGCACGACCCGGAGCGGACGGCGTTCCTGGCCCGGCACCTCGAGGCGGCGGCCGGCGCCATCGCCGACGGCGTCCCGCTCAAGGGCTACTTCGTCTGGTCGCTGATGGACAACTTCGAGTGGGCACACGGCTACAGCAAGCGGTTCGGCATCGTGCACGTCGACTACGAGACCCAGCAGCGCCGGGTGAAGGACAGCGGCCGCTTCTACGCCGACCTCATCCGCGCGCACCGCGCGGGCTGACCGGGATACTGGCGCGGTGACCGCGACCGGTGAGCGCCCGACCCTCGACCAGGTCGCCGAGCGGGCGGGGGTCGGGCGCGGCACCGCGTCGCGGGTCATCAACGGCTCGCCGCAGGTCTCCGAGCGCACCCGCCTGCTGGTCGAGGCGGCGGTCGCCGAGCTCGGGTATGTGCCCAACCTGGCCGCCCGGGCCCTGGTGACCCGCCGCACCGGCGCCGTCGCGCTGGTCATCTCCGAGAGCGAGGACCGGGTCTTCACCGAGCCGTTCTTCGCCGGGCTCGTCCGGGGGATCAGCGCCGGGGTCTCGGTGGCCGGTCGGCAGCTCGTGCTCGCCCTGTCGGCCGGGCCCGGGCGGCCGCTGGAGCACTACCTGACCCCGCAGCACGTCGACGGCGTGCTCATGGCGTCGCTGCACGGCGACGACCCGCTACCGCAGCAGCTGCAGGTGCGGGGCCTGCCGGTGGTGCTCGGCGGGCGGCCGCCGGCGGGGTTCGGCGGCGCCTACGTCGACGTCGACAACGTCGGCGGGTCACGCGCCGGGGTGGCGCACCTGCTCGGGCGCGGGCGCCGGCGGGTGGCCACGATCACCGGCCCGCACGACATGGGTGCCGGGCAGGACCGGCTCGCCGGCTACCGCGCGGCGCTGGCGGCCGCGGGCGTGCCCGAGGACCCGGCGCTGGTGGTGGAGGGCGACTTCAGCGAGGCCAGCGGCGTGCGGGCGATGCGCGCGCTGCTCGAGCGCGCGCCCGACCTCGACGCCGTCTTCGCGGCCAACGACCTCATGGCGATCGGCGCGCTGCGGGTGCTGCGCGAGGCCGGCCGGCGGGTGCCCGACGACGTCGCCGTCGTCGGCTTCGACGACTCGCCGCTGTCGCGGGTGACCGATCCGCCGCTGTCGTCGGTGCGCCAGCCGGTGGAGCAGATGGGCCGCGAGATGGCCGAGCTGCTCATCCGCCTGATCAGCGACCCCGACTCGGCCGACGGGCAGGACCCCGCCGTGCTGCCCACCGAGCTGGTGGTCCGCGCCTCTTCCTAGAGGGACTCCCAGGTGCCGGCGCTGATCCGCTCGGCGGCCGCGTCGATCCACGGCTGCCGGTCGTCGAGGCCCTCGGCCTGGGCCACCGCCCGCAGGGTCGCCGCGGTGACCTCGACCGGGGCGCCGGCCGACCGGTCGGCCGCCAGCTCGTAGGCCAGCAGGGCGCGCAGCCGCTCGGCGAGGGGAAGCCCGTCGAGCTGGGTGCGCCAGTCGATCGTCGCCGTCATGGGACGACGGATTCCCGCGAACCGCCGGGGGCACACGGCCCCCGGCGTGTCCGCACCGCCCGGGCGCGTCGTCAGCGCGCGGCGAGGAATGCCCGCCAGCCGCCGTGCGCGGTGATCTCGGCCGCCGAGTCCACTCCGCTCGGGTCGGTGAGGAAGCCGGGGACGACGGTGCCGTCGTCCAGCTCGACCGGTCCGAGCGCGAGGGGCGCGGCGACCGACGCCAGCAGCTCGCCGACGCCGGCCGGCGGCAGGTTCCAGACCTCCACCTCGAGGCCGTCCGCGGGCCCGCCGGCGTCGCGGACAAGGCCGGGGCGGGGGAGCGGGCCGGGCACCCGGTACATCCGGTAGCCGGCGGCGGTGCGGGCGCGGGCGTGCAGCCGGCCGCCGAGCTCGACCAGCTGCGGGTTGAGCGGCTGCCCGGAGAGGTGCGCGCCGGCCACGGCCAGCAGGCCCCGGGTGGCCGGCGGGTCCACCGGCTCGCCCAGCCACCGGGCGGCGAGGTCGAGCAGCGGCCCGTCGGCGAAGGCGGGGGCGAGCAGCTGGACGCCGAACGGCAGGCCGTCGTCCCGCCGCCCGGCCGGCACGGCGACGGCGCAGAGGTCGAGCAGGTTGACCATGTTCGTGTACGTGCCGAGCCGGGCGTTCACGCCGACCGGGTTGGCCGCCACCTCGGCCAGGGTCGGGTGGTCGGGGGTGACCGGCAGCAGCAGCGCGTCGGCGCCGACGAAGGCCGGCATCGCCGCGGCGCGCAGCTCGGCGAGCCGCTGCTGCCCGCGGAAGACGTCGGCACCGGTGATCCCCGCGGCGCCGAGGACGATCCGCCGCACGGTCGGGTCGAGGTGCGGGCCGTCGGGCTCGAGGAGGGCGCCGAAGGCGGCCAGCCGCTCGGCGAGGAACGGCCCCCCGTAGAGCAGCCGCGCGGCCTCGAGGAACGCCGACACGTCGACCGGCACCAGCCGGGCCACCGTCGCGGCGTGCGCCAGCGCCCGTTCCCAGGCGGCGGCGTGCGCGGGGGCGAGGTCCAGCGGCCCGGCGGGGGCGGCGACCACGCGCATCGTGCGCGCCACGCCCGGCGGCAGCCCGGCCGGCGCCGGCCGCGACCACGGGTCGTCCGGGTCGGGGCCGGCGAGCACGCCGAGCGCCGTCCGGGCCAGGGCGACGTCGCGGGTGAGCGTCGTGACGCAGTCCAGCGAGGGGCAGGCCGGCAGCACCCCGCGGGTGGGCACCAGGCCGCGGGTGGGCTTCACGCCGACCAGCCCGTTGAAGGCGGCCGGCACCCGGCCGCTGCCGGCGGTGTCGGTGCCCAGCGCCAGCGGGACGACGCCGGCCGCCACGGCCACCGCGCTGCCGGAGCTGCTGCCGCCGCTGACGTGCGCGGCCGAGGCGACGCTCGCGCAGGCGCCGTAGGGGGATCGGGTGCCGACCAGGCCGGTGGCGAACTGGTCGAGGTTGGTCTTGGCCACCGGGACGGCGCCGGCGTCGAGCAGCCGCCGCACCACGGTCGCCGACGTCGCGGCGGGGGTGGTCAGCGCCGGGCAGGCGGCGGTCGTCGGGACGCCGGCCACGTCGATGTTGTCCTTGACCGCGACCGGGACGCCGGCCAGCGGCCCGCCGGCGGCCGGCGCCAGCGCCCGGATCTCGTCGGGGTCGAGGACGTGCACGAACGCGGGCCGGCCGAGGGCCCGGGCGGCCTCGGACGCGGCGGTCACGGGGGTCGTGCGGGTGGCGGTCACGCGGTGCTCCAGCGGGCTCGTTCGGCGTCGAAGGCGGCGCGGCGCCGGGAACGGAAGGCGGCGATCTCGCCGGCGTGCGCGGCCTCGAGTGCGCGCACCTCGGCGAGGGAGAAGGTGGCGGGGCGCGTCTCGAGGTCGGCCGTGCCGGCCGCGATCGCGGCCCGCTGCCCGGCGAGCTCGTCGGCGGTCACCGGGCGGAACCGCAGCCGGTCGAACGGGCGCAGCAGCCACGGCGGGTCGGCCGAGCCGGGCACGTGCCGCCAGACCGGCACGGTGCGGCCGACGAGCTGGTAGCCGCCGGGGCCCTCCATCCCGTAGACGCAGAGGTAGACCCCGCCGATGCCGACGGCGTTCTGCGGCGTCCAGGTGCGGGCCGGGTCGTACTTCGTCGTCACCAGCCGGTGCCTGGGGTCGACGGGGACGGCGACCGGCGCGCCCAGGTAGACGTCGCCGAGCCCGACCACCAGGTAGGTGGCCGCGGTGACCACGTCGAAGACGTCGTCGCGGTGCTCCAGGTCGTTGATCCGGCGGATGAACTCCACGTTGTCGGGGCACCAGGGCGCATCCGGCCGCACCGAGCGGGCGTAGCGGGCCATCGCCTCGTGCGCCGCGGGGTGGTCCAGCGCCAGCGGCAGCGTGACCTCCCGGACGGCCAGGGTCACCGTCTCCGGGTCGGGCACGTCGGCGGCCAGGTCGACCAGCAGACCGGCCAGGGCCGGCAGCGGCAGTGCGCGCTCGTCGACCTGCACCAGCACCGAGCGCACGCCCTCGACCAGCTCGCGGACCGCGCCGAGCCGCAGCGCCCGCAGCCGCTCGGCCAGCAGGTGGACCCAGACCCGCACGGACAGGTCGAGCTCGGCCGGCCCGGCCTCCAGCAGCAGGTGCGAGTCGCCGGCGGCGCGCACGACGACGTCCGGGCGGGCGCCCGCCCCGGCGAGGGCGGCCAGCACGACCGGCCGGGGCACGCGCACCGGGACCGCCGGCTGCACCGCCGCGGGGCGCTCGACGGCGGCCGCCGGGTGCGCGAGCAGCGCGGCGCGCAGCGCGTTGGCCCGGTCGGCGTCGGCGGCCGCGACCGGCTGCAGCCGCACCGCGTCGCCGGGCCGCAGCTGGGCCAGCTTCCACCGGTCGGCCGCGACGACGACGCAGGGGACGATGAAGCCGCCCAGGCTGGGTCCGTCCGGCCCCACGATCACCGGGGTGTCGCCGGAGAGCATGATCCCGCCGACCGGGTAGGCGCTGTCGTGGATGTTCGACGGGTGCAGGCCGGCCTCGCCGCCGTCGGTGCGGGCCCACCCCGGCGCCGGCCCGACCAGGCGGATGCCGGTGCGGTCGGCCCGGTGGTCGACGGCCCAGGTCGCGGCGAACAGCGCCGCGGCGCCGTCCTCGGTGAGGTGCTCCGGCGCGCCGTGCGGACCGGGCAGCACGCGCAGCGTCCAGTCGCCGGTCAGCTCGGGCAGCAGGCCGTCGACGTCCAGCGGGGCGTCGCAGTTCTCCAGCCGGCCGAGCGGCAGCTCGTCGCCGGCGGCCAGGGCGCGGCCGTCGAGGCCGCCGAAGCCGCCGAGCAGGAACGTCGAGCGGCTGCCCAGCACCTGCGGCACCGCGATGCCCCCGGCGACCGCGAGGTAGCCGCGCATCCCGGGCGCCCCGCAGGGCCCCATGTCGAGCACGGTGCCGGGACGCACGACGGTGACGACGCCGGGCCGCACCGGCCGGCCGTCGAGGGTGGCGTGCGGGACGGCGCCGGCCAGGCAGATCAGCGTGCGCCCGGCGAAGCGCAGCACGGGGCCGGTCAGCACCGCCTCGAGCCCGGCCGCGGTCGGCGGGTTGCCCACCGCCCGGTTGGCCAGCCCGAACGACAGGTCGTCCCACGCGCCCGAGGGCGGCACCCCGACGTCCCACAGCCCGCGGCGGCCCGCGAGGTCCTGCACGCTGGTCTGGACCCCGGGGGAGAGGACCTCGACGGTGGCGGTGCGGACGTCCGGGTGGACGAGCGTCACGCGGGGTCCCAGCCGAGCAGCCGGATCGGCGTGGGGTTCCAGCCGTTGCAGGGGTTGTTGAGCTGGGGGCAGTTGCTGATCAGCACCAGGGTGTCGCGGTCGGCACGCACCTCGACGTACCGGCCGGGCGCGGAGAGGCCGTCGGCGAAGGTCAGGCCGCCGTCGCCGGTGAGCGGCACGTTCATGAAGAAGTTGACGTTGTGCCCGAGCTCGCGCGGGCCGATGCCGACGGTCGCGCCGTAGCGCAGGAACGTCTCGCGGCAGGCGTGCTGGTGCCGGGTGTGCATGCCGTAGCGGACGACGTTGGACTCCTGCGCGCAGGCGCCGCCGAGGGTGTCGTGCCGGCCGACGGTGTCGGCGGTGATCGTCACCAGCGGGTCGAGGCCCACCGACAGGAGCCGCGAGCCGGTCGTGAGGTAGGCGCCGCCCTGCTCGCGGATGGTGTCCACCGCGCTGTACCGGTTGGCCAGGTCGTGCGCGTCGTAGAAGAGGGTGTCGGCGGCCTGGTTGCCCTCGAGGTCGACGATCCGGAACGACCCGCCGGCCCGGACGACGCCGGCGAAGCCGTCCCCGGCGGCCACGGTCACGTCGAGGACGGCGTCGTCCTCGCGCAGGTCGCTGCCGACCAGCTGCACGGCGGTCATGCCAGCACCGCCCGGGCGTTCGCCAGCGCGCGGGCGCTCTCGGCGCGGAAGGTCACCGAGGGGTCGTCCTCCCCGTAGGGCGCACCCGGCTCCACGACGGCCCGGACGGCGCCGGGGGCCCAGGTCGTGCTCAGCGGGTGCGGCGCCGTCGAGGCGACCAGCAGCAGGTCCTGCTCGGCGCGCAGGGTGACCCAGTCGCCGGCCCGGGCGTGGTCGGGCACGTGGGTGAAGCCGCCGTCCGCGCCGATGGCGACCTTGGCGAGGAAGTTGACCGTGGCGTGCAGGTCGGCCGGGCCGCGGCCGTGCTTGCGCAGCTCGGCCAGCAGGCCGGCCCGGGCCGAGCGGCGCCAGTTGTTGCGGTCGGTGCCGTAGGAGCTCGGGCCGGACGCGGCGACGTGGGCGTCGAGGGAGTGCCCGGTCAGGCAGTCGTGCCAGTCCAGGGACGAGCCGGTGACCGAGGCGAGCGCGGTGCCGCGGTCGCTCATGAGCACCATGGGCGGGGCGATGCGGGCGCTCATCTGCGCCTTGAGCGTGTCCGGGACGTTGAGCCGGTCGACCGGGTGCCGGTGGGCGTACAGCAGCACCGAGCAGACGGCGCCGTCGTCCAGGGCGGTCAGCCGCAGCACCCGGCCGGCGCGCAGCTCCAGCGACCACGCCGACGCGGCGGGGATGTCGTGTTCGAGGATCGGGTCTGTCGCGAGCACGGTCGTGCCGGCCTCCCCACAACGGGTCCGGGCACACCACGGCCCGGGCCAGTGCTGGCCTCCCGGGCTTTTGTCCCGCCGTGGGGCGATCCGGCGCCGGTGCGCGGCCCGCCTGCATCTCTCGGACCAGGCCCGCCTGCGCGCAGGCGGCGGAACCCTAGATGCGCCCCGCAGCCGATCTGCGGGTCGACTCCGGACTCAACCGTTCCGCGGTGTCGCGAGCGGGTCGCCGTCGTCAAGAACGTGTGTCGGGACCGGCACCCGTGTTGCGGGGAGGTGACCGAGCTCGGCCAGGGCCTCCTCGTAGCAGGTGTGGAGCAGGTCGAGGCGCGCGACCAGCCGGCGGACGTAGTCCTCGGAGCGGCCGAGCGCGGTCGGGTGGTCCATGGCGTCCCAGAACAGCCACGAGACGTCCTCGCCGCCGCCGGCCCACAGCCCGGTGGCCTCGCAGGCGGGGAGCCTGACCGCCGCGGCGAACCGCGCCGTGACGGCCCGGTGCAGCCGTGCGGTCTCCGCGCGGTGGCGGGCCAGCTCCTCCCGGCGCCGCCGCCGCTCCGCGGCCGGCCGGCCCCAGCCCGGGCGGGGCGGTCGGGGCCCGAGCCCCAGGCCGATCGCCCGGCCCAGCATCGGGACGAGCTTCGGGCGGTCGGCGTCGGACAGCCGGTCGTTGGCGCCGCGCAGGACGGTGGCCAGTTCCGGGTCCACGCACCGCGGGTGGTCGCTGAACGACTCACCGGCCAGCAGCGCGGTGTACTCCATGAAGCACGCGCCGCGGTCGGGGCTGCGGTGGTGCCCCCGGCCCAGCACCGGCAGGGCGGACGGCAGTTCGGGCATGGTGGCCTCCTCCGGTCAGCGGTGGCGGACGGCGTGCCGGTAGTCCAGCAGCGCGTCGAGGTGCTCCTCCGCGCGCGCCTGGCGCTCCAGGTTCCGGCGGGTCGGTGCGGCCGCGGTGACGACCCGGGCGGCCCGCAGCGTCTGGAGCGCCGCGGAGATGAGCCGGTCGAGGACCGTGAGGTCGTCCCGGGGCGGGGCGGGTGCGGTCATGGTCACCTCCCGCGGGAGTGGGGTGGCTCCAGCGTGCCGCGCGCGGGGGCGGGCCGGCATCGTCCCGTGCAGACGACGCGGGATCAGTCGTAGACCACCGAGGTGCGCAGCACCAGGTCCTGCACCGACCGGTTCTCCGCGCTGACCAGGACCCAGAGCAGCCCGACGGGGAAGACCACGCAGACCACCGCCCGGACCGCGCACCGTGCCCAGCCGAGCCGTTCCCCGCGGTCGTCGGTGACCCGCAGGCCGAGCAACCGGTCGCCGTAGGTCCCACCGACCACGGCCCACGTGACGGCGAAGTACACCGCGTGCACGCCGAGGCCGATCAGGAGCAGGGTGGCCGGGGACGCCACCGGGAACGCGAACCGGGTCGGGCCGAGCAGGTAGCGGGCCGCGGCCACCGCCAGGTACCCGACGCCCACGACGAGCGCCACGACGACGAGGTCGGCGACGTTGGCCAGCGCGCGGGTGACCAGCCCGGCGCGGGTGCCGCGGACGGCCGCCCGCGGGCCCGCGGCGAGCACCACCGGGGGAGCCGCGTCGTGCCAGGGGTGGGCGCCGTCCCGGCGCCGCTCGTCAGCGGCGGTCACCGTCGGCCTCCGGGCCGGCGGTCGCAGTGCGCCGGCCGGAGCGGTGCAGCAGCCGGTCGACGACCCGTTCCACGGCGCGGTCGGCGTCGGCCCCCTGGTCGCGCACCCCGCGCACCATCTCGGCGGTCACCGAGCCGGTCGAGGCGCGCAGCAGTCCGGGCAGGTCGATCTCCTGGACCACGTACCGGGCCACGCCCGCGAGGTCGGTGCGCTCCAGCACGCGGTCGACGTCCACCCGGTCGACGACCGCGTCGACGTCCACCCGGCCGACGACCGCGTCGAGGTCGACCCGTTCCACGGCCCGGTCCAGGTCGACCCGTTCCACGGCCCGGTCCAGGTCGACCCGGGCCACGACCGCGTCGAGGTCGACGCGGTCGACGACGCGGGAGACGTCGACCTTGTCCACCAGTGCGTCCAGGTCGAGCCGTGCGATGACGGCGTCGAGGTCCAGGCGGGCGGCCACGCGGTCGATGTCCACCCGCGCCACGACGGCGTCGAGGTCGACACGGTCGACGACGGCACCCACGTCCAGGGCGGCGGCCAGCCGGTCCAGGTCGACGAACTCCCGGACCAGCGAGGTGAGGTCCAGGCGGGAGAGGACGGCCCGCGTCACCTCGGGCACGGCGACGTCCGCGACCGCCGAGAGCGCCCGGACGGCAGCCGACGCCGGGTGGGCCAGCACCCGACCAAGCGGCCCACGTCCTGGCGGGCGCACGGCCGGGAGCCGGGGGAACAGCGCGCGCCGGCGCCGCTCGGCGACCTCCGCGGCGTAGCGCACGAGCGCCGCGGCGACGGCGAGGACGGCCAGGGCGCCGTCGACGGCGGTCGGCTCCCGGTCTCGGCTCGCCCCGCGCGCGGGGCCGAGGGGCCGGACCCGCGGCTCCTCCGGGATCACGGCCACGGCGGACCCCATCGCGCTGGCAGGTGCATCCGGGCCTCCCGATCGGTCGCCACCGGTCAGGATCGGGGTGGGCGCGCCGCGCTCCCTCATCCGCTGCGGGTGAGTCGGCCGGGGCCGCGCACCGCCATGCTCCCCGAGGGGGCCGTCCGTCCCGGAGACCATCGGCACCGGCCGGGGACCTTCGCCTCTGACCTGGGAGCGACGTGCTCGGGAGGGTGTCCACGGAAACCGGAGAGTTCCGCGAGGTCCGAAGAGGCGCGGGGGAAGCGACCCTGGAGGGCACCTCATGACCAGGCTGTCGGCGGTGGGGCCGCTCACCGCCCGCGAGACCGCGCGGGCCTGGCAGGGCCTGGCGACCAAGCTCGAGCCGGCCGACCTGGCACACGCGACGGTGGCGCGCGAGCGCCTGCTCGCGGTGCTCACCCGCGCGGTCCAGCACACCCCGCTGACGCTGCTCAGCGGCCCGGCCGGCTCGGGCAAGACCGCCCTCGCCGCGTCGTGGCTGCGGGCCGGCCGGGCCGGGGGCTCGGTGGGCTGGATCACCCTCGACGACTACGACGACGACCCCGCCACCTTCTGGGGCTACGTCCTGCGCGCCCTGGCCGGCGCCGGCATCCCGCTGTCCCGGGCCCCCGAGCTCGTCCCCGGCGAGCCGCCCCCGGCCTGGCTGGTCCCCCAGCTGGCGGCCGACCTCGTCGCCGCCGGGCAGCCGGTGGTCCTCGTCCTGGACAACGCCGACCACCTGACCGACCGGTCCATAGCCGCCGGCCTCGACCTGCTGCTCCAGCACGCCGGTGGCCGGCTGCGGCTGGTGCTCTGCGCCCGGGCCGACCCGCCGCTCCCGCTGCACCTGTACCGGCTGGCCGGCACGCTGTCGGAGATCCGCGGCGACCAGCTGGCCTTCACCCCGGCGGAGACCTGCGAGCTCCTGCAGGCCATGGGCGTCCCGGTGGACATCGGGGCGGCACGGGCGCTGTGCGCGGAGACGCAGGGCTGGGCGGTCGGTCTGCGGCTCGCCGCCGCGCCGCTCAAGCAGGGGCTGCCCGCCGAGCGTCTGGTGACGTCGCTGGCCCGCGACGACGGCAGCGTGGCCCAGTACCTGTTCGCGGAGGTGCTCGAGCGGCAGCCCGCCGGCGTGCGACGCTTCCTCCTGCGCATCAGCGTGACCGCCGAGCTCACGCCGGAGCTGGTGGACCGGCTCGGGGGGCGGCCCAACGGCCGGCGCATCCTGGCGGGGCTGGCCCACGCGAACGCCTTCGTCGAGCAGTCGACGGACGCGCCCGGCGTCTACCGCATCCACCCGCTCTTCCGCGAGATGCTCCAGGCGCAGCTGGCCTACGAGCGCCCGGGCGACGTCGCCGGCCTGCACCGCGTGTGCGCGGCCGCGTACGCCGAGGCCGGTCGGCCCGCGGAGGCGATCGGGCACGCGATCGCGGCGGGGGACTGGACCTTCGTCGTCCGCCTCCTGGTCGACGACCTGCTGGTGACGCGCGTGCTGGTGCACGGGAGCGACCCGGCGCTGCGCGGCCTGCAAGCCCTGCCGGCCGACGTCCCCGGGCCGGAGGCCGCCGTCATCCGGACCGCCGGCGCGCTCGCGGCCGGGCAGGCGCCCGCGCCCGACGACCTGCGGGCCACGGCCGCCGCGCGCGACGGCGGCGACCGGCCGGCGCTGCGGGTGTCGGCGGCGCTGACCTGCCTGGTCGCCGACGGGGACGGGGATGCCGACCCCGCGGCCGTGGTGGCGCAGGCCGACGCGGTGGCGGCGCTGGTCACCCGGCTGCCCGACGCCGACCGCCGGGAGCGCCGGGAGTGCACGGCGCTGGTCAGCAGCCAGCGCGCGTTCGCGGCGCTGCGCACCGACGCGCCGGTCGAGGACCTCGTCGCCGGGCTGCGCGCCGCGGCGGCCGCGGCGACGACCGCGTCGGCCCGGCGGCTGCGCTGCCGGGCTCTGGCGCACGTCGCGCTGCTCGAGGCGCTGCAGGGACACCTCGAGCGCGCCGCCCGGGTGGCCGCCGAGGCCGATGCGCTCGCCGCCGAGGAGGGCCGGGACGAGCCACACCGCGAGGCGGCCGTGGCGACGGCGCTGGCGTGGGTGCACCTGCGCCGCTACGCGCTCGTGGAGGCCCGCGAGTGGTCCGCCCGAGCACGGGCCCGGGCCCGGGCGGCCGACCGGGAGCCGGTGGGGACGGAGCCGTTGCTCGCCGTCCTGCAGTGCCAGCTCCTGCGGCTGCGGCACGAGTACGACCCGGCCGCGCAGTGCCTGTCCCCGCACCTGCGGGGGCCGCGGCTGCCGCGGTGGGTGGCCGAGCAGGTGGTCACCGAGGTCGTCCGGCTCGCCGTCGCCCGGGGACACGTCGACGAGGGCCTGCGGATCCTCGGCGACACGGCCGGCGACGAGCCCTGGGGACACCGGGTGCGGGCGACCGCGCAGCTGCTCGCGGGGGAGACGACCGGAGCGCCGGCGGCGGAGGACCTCTCGGGCTCGCTGGCCGCGGTGGTCGACTCCCTCGTCGTCCGGGCGTGCCAGCTCATGGAGGCGGGGTCGGCGACGGCCGCGGCCGAGGAGCTCGCCGCCGCGCTCGACCTGGCCCGACCGGAGCTGCTCCGGTGGCCCTTCCTCGACACCCCGCCCCAGGTGCGGGTCCTGCTCCGCTCGCACCCGCGCCTGCACGGGCTCGGCGAGTGGCTCAGCCCCACCGCCGACGTGGCGGCCCGCCGGGCGGAGGTGGTCCGGGCGCGCCGCGAGGTCCCCGACGTCGTCCAGGAGCTCAGCGAGCGCGAGCTCGAGGTGCTGCGCTACCTGGCGGAGATGCTCTCGACCGCCGAGATCGCGGCGACGATGTTCATCTCCGTGAACACCGTCCGGACGCACATCCGCAGCATCCTGCGCAAGCTCGCGGTGACCCGGCGCAACCAGGCCGTGCGACGGGCGCGGGAGCGCGGCCTCCTCTGAGCCCGGCCGCTCCCTCATGCACTCCGGGTGAGGCGGCCGGCGCCGCCGCTCGGGAACCGTGTGCCGGATCCACAGCTGAGGACGACAGAGGGGGCGCGCCGATGGCCAGAGCCCGGGTGCGGTACGAGCTGAGGATCGAGACGGTGGTCAGCGCGGCCGCTCTCGCCACGTTCCGGGTGCCGGTCCAACCCACCGCCGTGCCGCGCCGGACCGTCTACCGGCTGCGCGTCCCGGCCGACCGGGACCTCAGCGAGGTGGTCGACCGCTTGACCGCGCGGGACGTCGAGCTGCTGGAGATCCGCCGCTGCGACGAGGCGGCCCCACCCCGCCGTCCGCGGGACGAGCCCCCGGAACCGGAGGCGACCACCGGGCGGGTCGTCCCGCTGCACCGCGCCGATCATGCGCGGCGGACGATGCCGGGCCCCCGACCCCCGCAGCACAGTGCGGACCACCACACGGGCACCGGTCCGTTCGAGGAGGAGAGCTGATGACAGACACCTCGCGCCGCAGCGACACGGACGTCGAGGCCCCCTACGGTCCGGCCCCCACGGCCTGGGCCGGCTGGGTGGTCTTCGCCGGCGTCATGCTGATCATGCTCGGCGCCTTCCAGATCATCCAGGGGCTCGTCGCCGTGTTCGACGAGGGCTTCTACCTGGTCGGCCGCGAAGGGCTCGTGGTCAACGTGGACTACAACACGTGGGGGTGGGTCCACGTGGTGATCGGCGTCGTCGGCGTCCTCGCCGGGCTGGGCCTGCTGGCCGGCAACATGGTCGCCCGCGTCGTCGGCGTCATCGTGGCCTGCCTGAGCGCGCTGGTGAACATCGCGTTCATCGCCGCGTACCCCGTCTGGTCGGTCATCATGATCACGATCGACGTCGTGGTGATCTACGCGATCATCGTCCACGGGCGGGAGCTCAAGGGTTACTACCGCTGATCGCACGCCGCACGGTGCCCGTCCCCGGCCGCGGGGGCGGGCACCGTCGCGCGGAGGGGCGCCCGCGATCGTCCGCACCGGGTGACGTGCGCCGGGACGGCGGCGCGGAACGGTGGGCCCGGACCGTCGCCGCGCCCCTGGAGGAGACATGACCGCAGACCTCGAGCACGCCCCGGACCTCGACGAACTGGGACCGGTCGACTACATCGTCCTGGCCTTCCCCACCGACCGGATGACCGGCGAGGCGTTCCCGCTGCTCCTCGACCTGGTGGACCGCGGCATCATCCGCATCCTCGACCTGGCCTTCCTGCGCAAGGACGAGGACGGGACGGTCACCACGCTCAGCCACGTCGACCTCGAGCGCATGCAGCTCCTGGAAGCCGCGCTCTTTGACGGGGCGGCCTCCGGGCTGGTGGGCCCCGACGACATCGCCGAGGCCGCCGCCGCGCTGGACCCCGGCACCGCGGCCGCCGTCCTGGTCTACGAGAACGCCTGGGCCACGCCGCTCGCGGCCGCCCTGCGCCGCTCGGGCGGGCAGCTCGTCGGCGCCGGGCACATCCCCGTGCAGGCGCTCGTGGCCGCGCTGGACGCGCTCGAGGCGGAGGAGGCGGCGGCTGCGCAGACCGCTCCGGCCGGCAGCTGACCGGTCAGAGCAGGCGCTCGGCCCAGCCGGGCCCGACGGCCGCCCACCCCTGCGCCCACCGGCGCTGCCGGTGGGCGTCCAGGGCCGCGCACAGCAGGCCGTAGAGGGCGCCGGCCGCGGCCGGCACCGCGACGAGGACGCCGGCGCCGATCGCGCCGGCCGCGCCGGAGACGTCGTGGGTGGTGAGCGGCGGCGGGACGAGGTCCCCGCCGAGGTCCACCCACACCGGCACGGAGCTACCGGCCGGGGAGCCCGACGGCGCCGGCACGCGGCCCTCCCGCACCGTGCCGTCCGGTGCGAGCCAGGTGGCCGCCGCCGACGCCGTGCGCGGCGGCGTGAAGGAGTCGTACCCGGGCTCGCGGGACGCCGCGGGGGCGTCCTCGACCAGGACGGCGTCGGTGCGGCTCCGCTCGGCCGCCTGCTCCTCGGCGACGGCGGTGAGCCGGTCGGTGACGGTGGTCGCCGCGGCCACGGCGACGAGCGGTGCGGCGAGGACGGCCAGGACGACGAGCACCCGGCCGGCCTCCTGCAGCCGGTCGCTGCCGCGCTTGAGCGGGCCGGTGCCCAGCGTGAACCGCCGCGCGGACCGGCGCAGCCAGGTGTCCTCCGCCCCGGTCATCGGCGTCAGGCGAGCACGCGCCGCTTGAGCTGGACGAACTCCTCCTCGGTGAGGGCGCCGCGGTCGAGCAGCTCCTTCGCCCGGGCGATCTCGTCGACCGCGTCGCGGCGCGGGGTCGCGATCGCGCGCAGGCGCTCGGCCCGCCGGTTCTCGCGGTCGACCATGGCGCGGCCCTGGCCGAGCAGGTAGGCGACGGCGCCGATCACCGGCAGCACGAGGACGAGCAGGACCCAGGCGGCCTTGGCCCAGCCGGACAGGTCGTGCCGGCGGAACAGGTCGGCGAGCACGGTCAGCAGCAGCCAGAACCAGACGATCAGGGCGGACAGCAGGATGAAGGTCCACAGCACGTCGACCAGCGGGTAGTCGTCGGCAGCGATCATGGTCGTCAGCGTCGCGGCAGTGCCCGGAGGTCACATCATCCGCCGTGGGGGAGGCACCGGGACCGGCCCGGACGACAGGCTCGGCACCGAAGCGACGCCCCCGCGAACGGTGTCCCGGCGGAAGGAGCACCCGCGATGGGACGACAGGTGTACGAGCTCCGCGTGCGCGGGCCCGTCCCCGCCGAACTCCTCGAGGAGATCGGTGCGGAGGACCTCGGCGAGGAACCGCCGCTCACCATCCTCCGCACCGGACCGACCGACCAGCCGGGGTTGCACGGGATGCTCCAGCGGCTGCGCAGTCTCGGTCTCGACCTGCTCGAGGTCCGGACGACGACGGGGCCCGGCACGTACGACGACGTCCCCACCTGACGCCTCGCCCGCGCCCATGTCCGCCCTGCTGCCGGCCGCCGCGGCCGTGCTCCTCGTGGTGGCGACCGTCGCCGTCCTGACCGCGTGGGGCCGGCACCGCACCCGGCAGCTGCCCTGGTTCCGCTGCCGCCTGCGCGCGACGAGCGGGCGGCGCAGCCACCGCTGGCAGCTCCGGAGTACCCGGGCCGCGTGGGTCGCGGACGTGCTCGTGGTCCGCACCGGCGTCCTGCGGCTGTGGCTCACACCGCTGGCGGTGCAGCCGGACCCCGACTCCGAGCGGCGGGCCCTGGCGCCGCGCGAGGTGCGGGGCCTCGGGCCGCGCCCGGTCGTCCTCCGGCTGCTCGTCCCCGGCCGCGGCGCCCTGGACGTCGCGGTGGCCGCCGTGGATGCCGAGCGGGTGGTGGGCCCGTTCCTGACCGCGGCGCTCGCCGGCCTGCCCGAGGCGCCGCGCGGACGGGGATGACCCGCCCGCCGACCCCCGACCGAGGAGGAACCGTGCCGCTGCTCGACCTGTTCTGGACCATGCTGCTCGTCTTCAGCTGGGTGCTGTGGTTCTGGCTGCTGTTCCGCGTCTACGGCGACCTGTTCGCGCGCGACGACATCGGCGGCTGGGCCAAGACCGGGTGGGTCCTCGCCACCCTGCTGCTGCCGTTCCTCGGCGTCTTCACGTACCTGGTGTCGCAGGGCCGGGCCATGGAGGAGCGCGCTGCCCGCCGGCTGCGCCCGCCGCCGGACCTGGTCGACCCCTCTCCGCGGCTCTGGGGTACCGGCGGGGACGTCGACGAGCAGGCCCGGGCGCGCGAGCTCCTGCAGCGCGGCGCCCTCACCGAGGAGGAGTACCGGCGGCTGGTCCCGTCCCCGCGCCCGTAGCCGTCAGGCGGCCCGGTGCTCCCGGGGTGCGTGGGGGAGCAGGAAGGCGGCGATCCAGCCGACGAGGGCGAACCCGCCGATCACCACGAGCGCGACGGCGTACGGCGTGCCCCCGGCGGCGACGACGAGCACCGAGCCGGCGACGGCCACGCCCAGGGACGAGCCGAGGTTGCTCACGCTGCGGGAGACCCCGGAGATGTCGCCCTGGACCTCTTCGGGCCAGGCGGACTGCACCACGTTGACCGACGCGGTGAGCATGGCGCCCACGCCGAAGCCCATGAGGAACAGGCCGGGCCAGAACGTCCAGTTGGCCGAGTCCTCGCGCGACAGGAGGAGCAGCAGGCCGAGGCCGACGACGGTGAGCGTGAACCCCGCCCGGATCAGCAGCCGCTGCGGGTGCCGGCTGGCCATCCGCTGCGCCATGGCCGACGACAGGAGGATGCCGATCGTGGCCGGGATGAGCATGAGTCCGGTCTCGATCGCCGAGTAGCCCCGCTCCTGCTGCAGGAACACGGAGATCACGAAGAACGCACCCTGCAGGACCAGCCACTGCACGTTCTGGGTGAGCAGGCCCAGGTTCGACGTGCGGTTGCGGAAGAGCGACGGCGACACCAGCGGTGTGCGGCCGCGCCGCTCGCGGGTCTGCACGTAGAGGAAGAACAGGCCGAGCACCAGGCCGCCGGAGGCGACCAGGATCCACACCCGGGCCGAGGACCACCCCTCGGTGCCGGTCTGCAGGATGCCGTAGACGACCAGGAACAGGCCGGCTGCCGACAGCACGGCGCCGACGAGGTCGAAGCGGGGCCGCTGCGCGGGCAGCGGCGGGTCGTCGATCCGCCGGGCGAGCAGCGCGATCGCGGCCACGACGAGGACCTGCAGCAGGAACGACGCCCGCCAGCTGACGTAGCTGGTGATCAGACCGCCGATCAGCGGGCCGGCGGCCGAGCCGAGCCCCGCGGCGCCGCTGACGACGCCGAACCACTTGGCCCGGGTCTTCACGTCGTCGAACACGACGGTGATCAGGATGTAGATGGGCGGGATCAGCAGCGCGGACCCGATGCCCTCGAGCAGCGAGTAGCCGATCGTCAGCATCCCCAGGCCCTGGGCCAGCGCGGCGAGCAGCGCACCGGCGCCGTAGACCACCAGGCCGAGGATGAAGCAGAACTTGCGGCCCCAGATGTCCGTCAGCTTGCTGCCCGGGATCATCAGCGCGGCCATCGTCAGCGTGAACAGCGTGATCGTGGTCTGGATCCCGGCGACGTCGGTGCCGAGGTCGTCGGCGATCGTGCTGATCGCGACGTTCATGTTCGACGCCGCGTAGCTGGCGATGAACTGCGCGAGGGCGAGCGGCAGGACGATCGCGCCCGCCGTCGCCACGGCCGCGCCGCTGCCGGCGCCGGTCCTGGTCATGGGTGGTCCTCCCTGCGCGGATCGGCGCCGACGGCGGTCGGCGTCAGGACGTGCGCTGCTCGGGGATGGCCTCGGCCAGCGCCTCCACGCCCAGCAGGGCGCGCAGGATGTTGCCGGCCGCCGCGGTGACGCGCGGGGTGCCGACCAGCGGGGCGATGGCGACGAGCACCGACTGCGCCTGCTCGACGGTGATGCCGGCCTCGGCGGCGGCGCCCAGGCTGACCGCGTAGGAGGCGGGCGGGGCGTCGAGCGCGACCAGCACGGCCAGGCGCACGAGCAGGTACGTCTCGGGGTCCAGGCCGGAACGTTCCAGCGCGTCGAGGTTCATCGCGAGCACGGTCTCGATCACCGGGGCGTCGCCCTGGGCGATCGGGCCGAGCGCGTTGTCGGGGGCGGTCTGGGTCATGGCTCCTCCTGACTGCGGGACGGACGGCGACCAGCGTCGTGAGCCGGCCGCCGTCCGTCGTCACCCACCGCGGACGAGGGGTGCCGCCGTCACCGCGGCGGGCGGCCGTCGAGCGCGGCGTCGAGGGTGACCGCGGCGTCGATGAGGGCCAGGTGGGTGAACGCCTGCGGGAAGTTGCCGATCTGCTCGCCGGTGAGCGCGATCTCCTCGGAGTACAGCCCCACGTGGTTGCCGTAGGTGAGCATCTTCTCGAAGGCGGTGCGGGCGTCGTCGAGCCGCCCGGCGCGGGTCAGCGCGTCCACGTAGGCGAACGTGCACAGGGAGAAGGTCCCCTCCGAGCCGCGCAGGCCGTCCGGCGAGGCCTCCGGGTCGTAGCGGTAGACCAGGCTGTCGGTCACCAGCTCGCCGTCCATCGCCCGCAGCGTCGACTCCCACAGCGGGTCGCGGCCGTCGACGAAGCCGACGGTGGGCATCCGCAGCAGGGCGGCGTCGAGCACGTCGGTGTCGTAGTGCTGGACGAAGGCCCTGCGGCTGTCGTGGAACCCCTTCTCCATGACCTGCCGGTAGATCTGGTCCCGCTCGCCGGTCCACCGCTCCAGCCGCGCCGGCCGGCCGTGCTCGATGGCCAGCCGGACGCCCCGGTCGAAGGCCACCCAGCTCATCACCCGCCCGTACGTGAACGGCTGCCGGCCGCCGCGGGTCTCCCAGATGCCCTCCTCCGGCTGGTCCCAGTTGTCGGCGAGCCAGTCGAGGACGTGGCCGATGGCCGACCACCCCTGGTACGGCAGCGGCAGGCCGGCCCGGACGGCGGCGTACATGCTGTCGAGCGCCTCGCCGTAGATGTCGAGCTGCAGCTGCTCGGCGGCGCCGTTGCCGATCCGCACCGGCGCCGAGCCCCGGTAGCCGCGCCAGTGCTCGAGCACGTCCTCCTTGAGGTCGGAGGAGCCGTCGATGCGGTACATGATGTTCAGCGGCCCGCTGTCGCTGTGCAGCCGCTCGCGGATCCGGTCGCCCATCCACCGGCCGAGCTGCGCGGCCTCCTCGACGAACCCGAGCCGCAGCAGGGCGTGCACCGAGAACGACGCGTCGCGCACCCAGGTGTAGCGGTAGTCCCAGTTGCGCTCGCCGCCGACCTGCTCGGGCAGCGCGGCCGTCGGCGCGGCCACGATCCCGCCGGTCGGCGCGTAGGTCATCAGCTTGAGCGTGATCGCCGAGCGCTGGACGTCCTCGCGCCAGCGTCCGGCGTAGGTGGACCGGCCCACCCAGGACCGCCAGAAGGCGACGGTGCGGTCGAACAGCTCCTTCACCTCGGCGAAGCGGATCTCGCGCGGTGGGCCGTCGGCGGCCGACTCGAGCACGACGCCGCGGGACTGGCCCGCGGTGAGCTCCACGCGCAGGTGCGCGTCGCCGTCGGTCAGCTGCCCCGTGGCCACCCGCGGGTCGTCGGGCTCGCGGACGACGTGGAACGTCAGCCGCTGGCCGTCGGCCTCGAACACCGCGCCGTGCTCGGTGACGTCGACCGTGTGCCGGCGCCGGCCGTAATCGAACCGGGGGGCGAGCTCGACGTCGAAGGTGATCCGGCCGCGGACGCAGTCGAGGAGGCGCACGATCCGGTGGCGGTCGGTCGCGGTGCCGCCGGCCGGTGGCATGAAGTCGACGACCTGCCCCATGCCCTCCGGGGTGAAGTACCGGGTGACGACGACGGCGGTGTCGGGGAGGTACATCTGCTTGGACGTGTACGAGGTGTCGGCCGGGCGGATCCGGAACCGCCCGCCGCGCTCGTCGTCGAGCAGGGCGCCGAACACGCTGGGGGAGTCGAAGCGGGGGCAGCAGAACCAGTCGATCGACCCGTCGGTGGTGACGAGCGCGGCGGTCTGGAGGTCGCCGATCAGGCCGTGCTCGGCGATCGCGGTTTCCTGGCGGACGGTCTGGGTCATGCGCGCACGCTGGTGGCGGACGGCGGCGGACACCTCATCCCCGCCGGGTGATGAGAACGCGCCGCGCGGCGGCGACCGTGGCCGCATGCGCCGATTCGGAGTCGGGGTGCTCGTCCTGGTGAGCGCGCTCGCCGTCCTCCTGGCGAGCACGTCCCTGTGGACGCGCCGGAACGTGATCAACACGCAGGTCTTCGTCTCGAACGTGGAGACGACGATCGACCTGCCGGCCGTCGAGGCCCGGATCACCGAGCAGGTGACCACGACCGTGATGGGCAACCAGGACGTGCAGGACGCCATCGACGACGCCGTCGCGGCGCTGCCCGAGCGCCTCCAGCGGTTCCAGGGAACCGTGGAGGAGGGGATCCGGTCGCTGGTCTCGACGGGGGTGCGCCGGCTGCTCGCCGAGGACCCGTTCCGCCCGCTCACCGAGGCGGCGTTGACCTCGGCCCAGTCGCAGCTGGTGAACGGGCAGCCGGTCCGGTTCACCCTGGGCCAGGCCAAGGACCGGGTGCCGGCTTCGGCTCAGGACGGCATCGCCGGCCAGATCCTCGACCTGCTGCCCGACGACGTCGGCATCACGCTGCTGACCCCCGCCGGCGCCCCCGAGGTCTACAACGCCGTCGACCTGCTGGAGTCGGTCTGGTGGTGGCTCGGGCTGCTCGCGCTGGTCACCCTCGCCGCCGCGCTGTGGGTCTCCCGGCACCGGCGCGGCACGCTGCGCGCCTGGGCGGTCACCACGACCGTCCTGCTGCTGCTCCTGCTCATCACCCTGCGCGTGGCGCGCGGGCGGGTGGTCGTCGCCGCGCGGCCGGAGAACCGCGACGCCGTCGGGGCCGTCTACGACGTGTTCGCCGGGAGCCTGCGGTCGTGGACCCTCTGGCTGCTCGGCGCCGTCCTGCTCGTGTTCGTGCTGACCCTGGTGTGGGGCCGGCTCGGGATCGTCGCCGGCATCCGGCGCGGCAGCGCGGCGGCGCGCGCGCAGCTGCAGCGCCGCCGGGAGGAGCGCCGGCTGGCGCAGGCGGCCGCCGAGGGTGCCGAACCCGGCACCGCGCCTGCGGCCCCGGTCGCCGACGAGCCGTGGACGCGCCGTGTCGCCGCGTGGACGACGGCCTTCACCGCCGGGCTGGAGCTCCCCGCGCGGACCGAGCGCCTGGGCGGCTACGCGCGCGACCACGAGAAGCAGGCGCGGTGGCTCGGCATCGTCGTCGGCGCCGTCGTCCTGCTGTTCTGGCCCGCGCCCACCCTGTCGGTGCTCATCTGGATCGCGGCGCTGGTCGCCCTCTACCTCGGTGCGCTCGCGTGGCTGGTCGGTCGCGCGGCCGAGCCGGCGCCGGCCGAGCCCGCGGAGCCGGCCGGGCCGCCGCCGGCGGTGCCGGTGCCCCGGCCGGCCGCCAACGGCGTGCTGGTCGGCGCGGCGGTCGGCGCCCGGCAGGCGGCGCCGGAACCGGAGCCGCTGGTGCCGGCCGCGCTCACCCCGGAGGCGATCTCGACCCTCAACGGCCGGCTGGAGCTGCTCGTCCGGCTCGGCGCGGCCCGCGACGCGGGCGTCCTGACCGACGAGGAGTTCGGGCGCGAGAAGGCCCGCCTGCTGGGGGTGTGAGGACTCAGGGGGCGGGCTCGGTGCGCCCCTGCCGTGCGCGGTCCACGGCGGCCAGGAAGACCTTGAGCACCAGGCCGATGAGCACGAGGTCGCCGACCATCTGCAGGGTCGTCAGCACTCGTGCCAGCTGGCTCACGGGAGCGATGTCCCCGAACCCCACCGTGGCGAAGACCGTGACCACGAAGTACAGGCCGTCGAACCGGTCCAGCGGCTCGGTGAAGGCGTCCGGGTCGGTGCCGTCGAGCACCACGTACGCGGCGGCGAACAGGAGGAGGAACAGCGGCAGCGACAGCGCCGTCGCCTCCACCGCGCGCAGCGCCGGGTGCTGCGACCGGAGGATCGCCCGCGCCTGCCAGCCGACCAGCAGGCCGAGGACGACCACGCCCCCCACCAGCACCACCAGGGTGCCGGCGGTGAACGGGCGGTCGAGCGGCAGGACGGCGTAGAGCACGAGGAGCCCGGCGACCGTGAGCCCCGCCCGGCCGAGGCCGAGGAGCAGCTGGTGCCGTGCCGGTCCGTCCACGGTCGGCCGCCCCGGCGGCCTCAGAGGTCGGACCGGGCCTGCACCCGGCCCGCGGCGGCCGCGTCGGCGAGCTGGCGGTGATCGCCGTCGTTGACGTCGGCGTAGGCCTCGCCGAACTCCGCCACCGCGCGCTCGAACGCCGGCGAGCTGCCGAGGTAGCCGGCGATCGCGATCCGGTCACCGGAGCGGGCGTGCGCCCGGGCCAGGCACCAGCCGCACAGCTCCCCGTAGCGCAGGAGTCCCTCCGGGCGCAGCTCCTCGATCTCGATGGAGCCCTTCCAGTCCCGCAGCTGCCGGACGTAGAAGTCGCGCTCGACCCCGTCGATGCCGGTGGTGCGCTGCCAGCCGAGGAAGATGTCGCTGGCCTGCTGCATGAGGCGCTGCCCGGCCACCACGCGCTGTCCCTGGTTGGCGTAGCGGCTCCGGCCCACGAACTCGGCGTGCACCGACCGGTTGGCCTCCTTGACCTGCAGCAGCAGCGGGTCGTCGGCGTCCCGGCCGACGAGCAGGATGATCCAGCACCGGGTGCCGACGCTGCCCACGCCGACGACCTTGCGGGCCATGTCGACGAAGGAGTACCGCTCGAGCAGCGTGCGCCGGTCGGCCTGCAGCGAGCCGCGGTACTGCCGGATCAGGTCCTGGAACGACTCGGCGAAGCGCTCGAACTCGGCGTCGGCGACCAGGTCGCGCAGCGGCACGACCAGCGGTGCCTCGGTACGGATCCGCGTCCGGCCGTCGACGACCTCGGTGAGCTTGCCGAACGCCTGCAGGGTGTCGCGCGTGCGGGCCTTGTCCAGCGCCCGCGCCAGCCGCTTGCGGGGGCCGGGGTCCAGCTCCGCGGACAGCTGGCCGAAGAGCTCGTCGGCGTCGATCCGCGAGTACCAGACGTCGATCTCCCGCGCCGCGGCGAACTCAGCCATCGCGGTGCGGTAGCGCGCGCCGGCCGCCAGGGCGATCGCCCGCCGCTGCTTCTTCCCGAGGCCCTTCTGCCGGGCGGCGACCACCAGGCTGGCGACCAGCCGCTTGACGTCGTGCTCGAACGGGCCGGGCAGCGTCTCGTCGAAGTCGTTGGCGTCGAAGACCAGCCGGCGCTCGGGGGAGCCGAAGAGGCCGAAGTTCGACACGTGCGCGTCACCGCACATCTGCACCGTCAGCCCCGACCGCGGCGCACCGGCGAGGTCGGCGGCCATCACCCGGGCGGCACCGCGGTAGTAGGCGAAGGGCGTCTGCAGCATCCGGCCGTAGCGGATCGGCCCGAGTTCGGGCAGCCGGTCGGCGGCCTGCTCCTCGAGCAGCGCGAGCGCGTCGCGCCCCGCCGTGCGCCCGGTCTCGCCGTGCGCCTCGAGCGGGACGGCGCCGCGCAGGGCCTTGCCCGCGGCGTGCCGTTCCGCCGGGGTCGGGCGGGAGCCGGGGGCGGTGCGCGGTGCGGGGATGCCCGGGGTCATGGTCAGCACGTCGAGCCCACCTCGTCCACGAGAGCGTCGGCCTTCTGGAGGAAGGTGCCGATGGCGGTGGCCACGGCACCGAGCGACTCGGCCGACGGGTCCGAACCGGCGGCGGAGATCGCCGACTGCACGGCGTCGGCGTCGGACTGGACGGCGTCGACGTCGGAGGAGAACTCGTCCCCGAGGGCGTCCTTCAGGTCCGTCCAGCTGTCCTCGACCGTCGTCCACGCCGACTGCACCGAGCTGATCCCGTTCTGCACGACCTGCACGTCGCCGAGGGCCGCGAGGGAGGACCGCAGCGAGTCGGCGGCGGCGCAGACGTCGGCGGACGAGGAGGACGACGCGGAGGCCGAGCCCGAGGACGACGCGGCCGAGGACGACGTCGTCGTGCCCCCCGCCGAGCCGCCGTCGTCCGAACCCGACGAGCAGGCGGCCGGGCCGAGGAGCACGAGGGCGAGCGCGGTGGCGGTGGTGGCGATGCGCAGCGGACGCGGCCGGCTCATGCCACTGACCGTGTCGGCACCGCCCGCCGGACGCGTCATCCGCAGGGGATGAGGTCGCCGGTCGGCCGGGCGGCGAGTCTCGATCGTGGAAGCCCCTTCCGCGAGAGGACCCCCATGACTGCGAACGTCTCCAGCCCCACCGCGGGCGCGGCGCCGACCCGGCACACGGGCGTGCGCGTCGTGGTCGGGCTGCTGGGCCTGGCGGCGCTGGTCTTCGGCGTCGTCCTGCTCTTCTCCCCGACGGCCGCGGCGCGCACGCTCGCCCTGCTGGTCGGGCTCTCCTTCGTCGTCGGCGGCCTGCTGGAGATCGCGGTCGGCTGGGAGGACGGCCGGCGCGTCTCCTCGCTGGTCCTGGGAGCGGTGCTGGTCGTCGGCGGCCTGGTCGCCGTGTTCTGGCCCGGCATCACCCTCTTCGCGCTGGCCGTGATCACCGGTGTCTCGCTGATCCTGCACGGGGCGGTGCGGATCGGCACGGCCCTGGCCGTCCGGCACGAGACGCGCAGCTGGATCTGGCTCGCCCTCGCCGGGGCGGTCAACCTCCTCCTCGGCGTCGTCGCCGTCGCCTGGCCGGAGGCGACCGTCCTGGTGCTCTCGCTGGTCCTCGGCGCCCAGATCGCCCTCTTCGGCCTGCTGCTCCTCGTCGCCGCCTTCGCGCACCCCGGCCCCCGCCAGGGCGCGACGGTGGCGGGCTGACCGCACGTCCTCCGCCGGTCCGCCCGGACCGGCCCGACCCCCAGGGACCGCACATGCCCGGACTGCTCCGCGGGATGGCCCGCACCGCCGTCGTCGCCGGGACGGCCAGTGCCGTCTCCGGTCGCGTCCGCCGCCGCCAGGCCAACCGGTGGGCCGAGCAGGACGCCCGCCGGTACGCCCAGCCCGAGCCGGCCTACGCCGAGCCGGCGCCGGCGCCGGCGCGCACCGACACCAACACCAAGCTCGCGCAGCTGCGCGAGCTGGGGCAGCTCCACGACTCGGGGGTCCTCGACGACGCGGAGTTCGAACTGCAGAAGAGCCAGATCCTCAACTCCTGAGACCCCGGGCCACCCGGCCCGGCCGAGCACACCCGAGGAGAAGTCCATGGCCACCATGACCGTCTGGAAGTTCCCGACCGCCAACGGCGCCGAGATCGCCGAGATGACGCTCAAGGAACTGCAGCGGCAGGAGCTGATCCAGATCCACGACGCGGCGCTGGTCACCTACCCGGAGGGTGCGCGCAAGCCCAAGACCAAGCAGCTGACGGGCCTGGCCGGCGCCGGTGCGCTCGGCGGTGCGTTCTGGGGGTTCCTGTTCGGGCTGATCTTCTTCATCCCGCTGCTGGGCATGGCGATCGGCGCCGGCATCGGGGCGCTGACCGGCAGCCTGACCGACGTCGGCATCGACGACTCGTTCATCAAGCGGGTCCGCGACGAGATCCAGCCGGGCACGTCGGCGCTGTTCGTGCTGTCCTCCGGCGCGGTCGTCGACCGGGTCAAGGAGGCCTTCGAGGGCCAGCACATGGTGCTGGTCGAGAGCAACCTCAGCCGGGAGCAGGAGGACAAGCTGCGCGACGTGTTCTCCGACGAGCCGGCCACCGCTTCCGCGGGCTGACCGCACACCCGCGGGGGGGGGGGGGGGGGGGGGGGGGGGGGGGGGGGGGGGGGGGGGGGGGGGGGGGGGGGGGGGGGGGGGGGGGGGGGGGGGGGGGGGGGGCGGGCCCCCGCCCCCCCGCCGCCGCGCGCGGGCGGGGGC